>WSNJ01000019.1 GCA_013316045.1 Clostridia bacterium | reverse complement strand
CCCCGTAGCCGCCGCTATCGACGGTATATCCACGCAATATCCGAAAAATTCAACGACAGCAGACTAAAAGTCTTGTACGGCGAAGAGCTTATCAAACAGCGCGTCAAGGCGGTTGCCGAGCAGATAATGAAAGATTACCGCGACAGCGAACCCGTGCTCTGCGTGTGCGTGCTTAAAGGCGCGGTTATGTTTTTCGCCGACCTTATGAAAGAGCTGAAAGGGCGCGACGTTTTCTACGATTTTATAACGCTTGCGTCTTACGGCAACGACACCAAGACGGGCGGAACGGTAAGGCTTGTAAACAACTTGCGCGAAAGCGTTGACGGCAGGCACGTTCTCATTGTCGAAGACATTGTCGATTCGGGACTTACGCTGCAATTTTTGAATAACTTTTTTGCCGAGAAAAACGCGCTCGACGTTAAGACGGCTTGTCTGCTCGACAAACCGCTTGCGCGCAAGGTCGACGTAAAGCCAGATTATACGGCTTTCGTTCTCGAACGTACTCCGTTTATTGTAGGGTACGGACTCGATTACGCGCAGTATTACCGTAATCTGCCGCAAATTTACGAAATAATTTAGGCGGCGGCGAATACGGGCGCGCATAACAGCTACGTGCGCCGCGTCGGCTCAATCGAGTACGTTTAATGTACACTCAATCGCCGCCACGCCGTCTGTTGCCGTTCTTCACGCCCGTCTACGCCGCCTTTAATAATATCAATATGAGTTATTTAACTACCAACTTAAAAGACGGCGAGCGCATAGACGACTTGCAATATAACGGTTTAAGGCTGATTCAGGACGAAAATCAGTTTTGTTTCGGTTGCGACGCCGTTGAGCTTGCGAATTTTGTCGGCGGTCCGAAAGGCGCGAAAGTGTGCGATTTGGGCGCGGGCAACGGAATTGTCGGCGTTTTGCTTGCCGCTAAAAAGAATATGCGCGTAACCGCCGTTGAAATTCAGACCGCCGCCGCCGAGCTGTGCGTGCGAAACGTCGAGCTTAACGGGCTTGCGGACAGAATGGAAGTTATAAACGCGCCTATGCAAAGTCTTATTCGTACAGCCCGAAAAGGCAGTTACGACGCTGTTGTTTGCAATCCGCCGTATTCCGAGCGCGGCACGGGCGAAGAATCTCTTGCCCGAGCAAAAGCCGTTGCAAGGTTCGAGCTCGAAGTAACTTTGCGTGAAGTTATATGCACGGGCGCGCATTTGCTCAAATTCGGCGGTGCGTTTTATATGGTGAACGCCGTAAGCAGGCTTGCCGAAACGATTGCGCTTATGTGCGAATATAAAATCGAACCAAAGGTTTTGCAGATTTTGACGCCCAACGGGAAAAAACCGCCGCACTTGTTTTTATTAAAAGCCGTAAACGGCGGGAAAAAGGGGTTAAAGGTTTTGCCTGAGCGTCCCGTCGACGCTTTTAACGTTTGAAACCGTAGCCATCGCCGTAGACCGGTTACGTTTGCCACGCGCACTCGGTCGAGTACGCTATTGTACACTCGCTCGCTTGCGTGTCAACTGTTACCCGCCTACGGCGCGGCTACGGTTTCATAATTTTATTTTAGGAGTATAAAAAACGAATGCTTTATTTCGTCGCTACGCCTATCGGCAACTTAAAAGAAATTACTTACCGCGCCGTCGAAATTTTGTCGGCGTCGGATTATATATATTGCGAAGATACGCGGCGTTCGCTTATTCTTTTGAACGAATACGGAATCAAAGTGCCGCTTATATCGTATCAGAAGTTCAACGAGAAAAGCAGATGCGCCGAAATAATCGAAAAGCTCGCGGCGGGAAAAACCGTTTCGGTTATATCTGACGCGGGTATGCCGCTCATATCCGACCCCGGCTCGGTGCTTGCGAAAGAACTCGTCGAACACGGTCTTGAATTTTCGGTAATCAGCGGACCTTGCGCCGCCGTAAACGCGCTTGTACTCAGCGGGCTCGACACTTCGGCTTTTTATATGGCCGGCTTTCTGCCGCAAAAGAAATCGGCTTGCCGCGCCGCGCTTGACAAATTAAGCAAAATTCAAAGCACGCTCGTGTTTTATGCCGCGCCGCACGATATTGCCGAAACGCTCGACGCTCTTTATGAAAGTTTGGGCGGCAGAAAAGTTTCCGTCGCGCGTGAGATTTCCAAAAAGTTTGAAACGGTATACCGCGGACGGCTCGGCGAAGATTTGGGCATTACCGAGAAAGGCGAAATGGTCGTGGTTGTAGAAGGCGCGCGGGAAACGGCGGAATACGACGAAACTCTTTCCGTAAGACAACACGTGGACGCGCTCATTCGGGACGGTATGGACAAAAAAGAAGCGATAAAAGCTGTCGCGGCGGCAAGAAAACTACCGAAAAACGTCGTTTATCAAGTGATGCTTGACCGCGACGAGTAGGTATCGGCACAAGTCGGAAGAAAATAATGATTTGACATTCCGCCCGAGCCGTGATATAATGCCCAAGCAGGGTTTATTTTTCAAGTAAATCAGCTTCGGAGAGATTTTATGCAATATAAGAAAAAAGACGTTAACGATAAGATACTCGAAGCCGGCAAAGCCGAATATCTCGAAAAGGGCTACCGTTCGGGCAATATAGCTACGATTGCCGCGAATGCCGGCGTGCCTGTCGGCAATCTTTACCGCTATTTCGACGGAAAAGCGGGGCTTTTGGACGCTATCGTTAAACCCGCTTACGCCGAAATTCCGAATATGGCGAAAGAGCTTGCGCAAATCGAAATAAGCGAAAACGTTTCGCTCAGAGATATTATGAATATGCTTGCAACGCGTTTGTTGCAAATGTTCGACAAGTACGGACAGGAGATACTTATTCTCGCGGATAAATGCGCTTCGACGCGCTACGAAGATTTTACCGATATTCTGGTAAATCAGGTTTCCGAGCTTGTAGGCACGCGGCTTTTCACCGACCCGACCGAAACGGATAAAATTATGTCCAGACTCGTGGCAAAGTCTTTCGTTTCGTCGCTGTTCGACATTCTGCGCTTCTCGCTGCCACGCGAAAAGACGGAAGAAATGCTCGTAAGAGTGCTTAATTATCACTTCCTGTATATCGACAGCATAAAATAGCGTCGGGAGCTTGCTCGGCATAGAGAAAAGGCGAAAAAGGGTAAAATATGGATTCGGTAAAAGAACTTTGGAATAAAATGCTCACGGGGCTTGAAATCGAGATGAGCGCGATAAATTTCGACGTGTGGGTAAAACCGCTCGAACCCGTTAACATAATCGACGATAAGCTCGTGCTTATGGCGTCGAACGAAAACATCTGCAACTTTGTGCGCGATAAATTCAAAGAGCCGATTCAGCGCGTTATGACGGGCATAAATCCGCTTTTGTCGGATATTATCTTTATAGGTCCGTCCGAACACGATACATATAAGCCCGACGCCGAATCGTATCCGCAGGCGGCAAAGGCGGAAGAAGAAACGCCCGCGCCGAAATCGGAAGTAAACGTTATAAATCCGAAATACAATTTTGAAAATTTCGTAGTCGGGAGCAGTAATAAATTTATGTACGCCGCGGCGCGCGCCGTTGCGGAAGAACCGGGAATCCGCTACAATCCGCTTTTTGTGTACGGCGGTGCGGGGCTCGGAAAAACTCACATAATGCACGCTATCGGCAACGCGATAAAAGTATCGTACCCGACCAAAAAAGTGCTTTACGTTTCGAGCGAAACGTTCATTTCCGAGTTTATAGCGTCAATCCGCGCGACCAAAAGCGAAAGCTCGAACTTCCGCGAAAAGTACCGCGGCGCGGACGTTCTTATGATTGACGATATCCAGTTCATTACGGGCAGACCCGAAACGCAGGACCAGATGTTTCATACGTTCAACGAACTGTATCAGGCAAACAAACAGCTCATATTTTCGTCCGACCGTCCGCCGAAAGAGATTTCGGACATAGAAGAACGGCTCAGGTCGCGCTTCGAGTGGGGGCTTATCGCCGACGTTCAGCCGCCCGACCTCGAAACACGCATCGCGATACTTCAAAAGAAAGCGCAAATCGAAAAGTATAACATTCCGACCGAAGTTTTAACGTTTATGGCGGAACGGCTCAGCAACAATATCCGCGATATGGAAAGTCTGCTGAATAAAGTTATTTTCCTTTCGCGCCTTTACGAAACCGAGCCGAGCATAGATACGGTTACCGAAGCTCTTAAAGATTACGCCGACCGCTCGGAAGAAGCTATTTCCGCGGATTCGGTTATTTCCTGCGCCTGCAAATATTTTAACGTGAGCAGAGAGGACCTTGTCGGAAAAAAGAAAAGCCGCGAAATAGTGGAGCCGCGTCAGATTTGCATTTACGTTATAACCGAACTGCTCGCTTTGCCGCTTGCTACGATAGGCAATATTTTCGGCGGCAGAGACCACACAACCGTTATGCACGCGCGCGATAAGGTAGCCGCGTCGCTCTCGACTAATATCAAAAACAAAGTCGCAGTTCAGGACATAAAGGATATGGTGCTTAAAAAGTAGCGACTTTCCCGCAAATCCTTGACGGGGGGGGAAGATATAGCTCGTTTCTGCCGTTTGCGTTCCGACGCTCGGCTAAGAGGAGGAAACGCAAATTGAACAAAACAAAAAACAAAGTCATTTTTTATTCGACTTGCGATACGAGTTCGGAAGTTCAATTCCATCTTTGGTTCGAAAAACTCGTTGATTTCCATTCGCACGATTTTTTCGAGTTTGCGGTTTGTACGGACGGAGAGTATATGCATTACAAAAACGAAGAAGTTCCCGTGAAAATCGAGAAAAAGCAAGTTGTTTTTTTAATGCCGAACGACGGGCACGCAATGGAAGCATTGAACGATAATGCCGCTCACGTGAATATAAGCATAACCAAAAGGCTTTTTTTCGAAATAAGCAGTGTGTTTATAGTCGAAAATTATCCCGATTTTTTCAAAACGAACACTATAACGTTGGAAGACGGAGAGTTCTCGGATTTTTTGAAAAGACTCGGCGAACTTATGCAAATTAAAAACGAAAACACAACGTTGCGCGAAAATATGCTCAGAAGTATTGTGCTCGATTTATTTTTCCGATTCGTTAAAAAAGAACGTGCCGAAAACAAAATTCCGGATTGGCTCGTCAATTTCGTAAGCACCGTTTGTTCCGCAGATTTTTATCAGTACAGGTTATCCGAACTATATAAATACAGCAATTATTCTCAGCCCGTTCTTTCGAAAGAATTCAAAAAATATTACGGTCAGCCGTTCGTACAGTTTTTTACGAAAAAAAAGATGGAATATGCCTGCAATTTATTGGAACGGTCGAATTTGTCGGTTTTGGAAATTTCAAACAGGTTGGGTTTTTCGAGCGTCAGTCACTTCAATGCTCTGTTTAAGAAATTTTACGGCATAACGCCCACGGAGCATAGAAACGCTGAGAGAGACGTCGAACGGGAATAATAAAAGATTTACGATATTGCGCTTTTCGGGAACGAAACAATTCCGAAAAGCGTTTTTTGTCTCGTCGACATTATAATTTCGACACATTTGTTTTAAAAATCGCAAGTGTTGATTTTAGAATCGCAAGAAAATATCTGCTTTCAGTGGTATAATTGAAAGCGTGAAAAGCTTGTCGATCCGAGCTTTTTACGACTTACTGCATTTGGCGGAGGAATGAGATGGAAGCAGTTATGACGGCATTAGAAGCGGTAATGGTAGCCTGTTTCGGCATAAGTTGGCCGTTTTCGGTCGTAAAATCATACAAAGCAAGGACGACAAAAGGTAAAAGTTTTATATTTTTGGCGGCAATTTGGATAGGATACATATTCGGTATAGCCGGGAAGATAATAAAAGGAATATCGGACGGATATTTTACTTATGTTTTTTATTTCTATGTCTTCAATTTGGCGGTAGTAACGGCGGATATGATTCTGTATTTCAGAAATCTGCGGCTCGACGGAAAAAAACAGGACGGGAAGACTGACTTATGATAGCAAACGAAAATATCGTGCTCAGCACGATTGAAAATAAACTCAACGAACAGAGGTTTTCCGACTTGAAAGCGGAAGTGGCGAAATTTTGCGAAAAAATAGAAAACCGCAAACTTCGGGAGATTTTCTGCAAGACTTTTTTCAACACAATTCATTCAACCGTGCTGTATAAAGACGATTCGGTATTCGTGATTACGGGTGATATTCCCGCAATGTGGCTAAGAGATTCCTCGGTGCAGGTGATGCAATGTCTTTTCTTTGCAGACAAATGCGAATCCGTACGCGTTTTGATTAAAGACGTGTTGAAAAAACAATTCGAATTGATTCTCATCGACCCTTATGCCAACGCGTTCAACTGCGAAGCGAACGCCAACGGGCATATAACGGACGTAGACAGACAACACCCGCATGTATGGGAAAGGAAATTCGAACTCGACTCGCTGTGCTATCCGCTGTTTCTGCTTATCAAATATTTCAGGATGACGGGTGATATTACCGTTTTTAACGATACGTTCTTAAATGCGTTCGATACGATAATAAAAACGTTCCGAACCGAACAGAATCACGCCGAGAATTCGGAATATTACCACTTCAACAAAATGGACTCGGATAAGTTCGTCGGTCGCGGAACGCCCGTTTCGAACGGCGGACTCGTCTGGTCGGGCTACCGTCCGAGCGACGACAAATGCGCTTACGGCTACTATCTGCCTGGAAATATGTTTATAGTTTCCGTACTTACGGGGTTGGAGCCGATTTTCGGGGACGTACTGGGCGACAAAGCTCGCGCCGAAGTTTGCAGGTCGCTTGCGGCGCAGATACAGTCGGAGCTTGAAAAACTCGCCGTAGTAACGGCGGAAAACGGCAAGCGCATTTACGCGCTCGAAACCGACGGCTTGGGTAATTATAACTTAATGGACGACGCGAATATCCCGAACCTACTGTCTGTTCCGTACTATGAGTACCCGTATATCGACAAGGAAGTCTACGCCAACACGCGCGATTTCGTTTTAAGCGAAAGAAATCCGTATTACTACGAAGGCAAGGCGTTAAAGGGCATAGGCAGTCCGCACACTCCCGAAAATTATATATGGCCGCTTTCCGTAATTATCCGCGCGTTAACGTCTACCGACCACGTGGAGATAAACGAATGCGTGGATATGCTTGTAAACTCCACGGGCGGCACGGGGTATATGCACGAGAGCGTTCACAAGGACGACGAGTACAGATTCACAAGACCTTGGTTTGCTTGGGCAAATTCGCTGTTCGCGTACCTTGTTCTTGAAAAGAAAGATTTCATCGGCGGGATAGACGTTCGCTGATTACGGTAAAATAATTTACGAATTCATACAAATTTCAACGCATAAACCGAGGGGAGAATATGGTAGGTATAGCAAAGAAGAAAAAATCCAAAAAGCACGAGATAATATTTATAGTATGTATGCTCGCGTTGCCCGTCGCGCAGTGGCTTGTTTTTTGGTTGTCGGTAAATCTGAGTTCGATAAAGCTCGCGTTTACGGATATGCGAACAGGCGAGTTCACCTGGGTGAATTTCCGCAACGTGTGGGAAAATCTTACGGCTTCGTACGGCGAAATCAACATAGCCGTAAAAAATACGTTCAAATACTTTCTCGCGCATTTGCTTATAACGAATACGATAGCTTTGGTAGTCGCGTACTTTCTGTACAAGAGAATCGCGCTGTACAAGGGCTTCCGAATAATTTTCTACTTGCCCGCGATTGTTTCGAGCGTGGCGATGACTACCGTATTTTCGCAGTTTATAGCTCCGAGCGGACTTTTGGGCAATATAATGAACGCGTTCGGTCGACCGTTGCCGCCCGAGGGCTTGCTCGCGCGTGCGGGCTCGGCTACGAACGTTATTATATTCTATACGGTGTGGACGGGTATTTCGACTAATATGTTGTTGTTCGGCGGCGCAATGACGCGCGTCCCCGTGGAAATTCTCGAATCGGCGCGACTTGACGGCTGTTCGGCGTTCAGGGAATTTTTTCAGATGATTTTCCCGCTGATTCTGCCGACCGTTTCGACCGTAATAATCGTTACGTTTACTACTATATTCACTTCGACGGGTCCGATACTTCTGTTTACGCGCGGAGATTACGAAACGACGACTATTGCTTATTGGATATTCGAAAAGGTTTACGGCAACGGCGTAATAGGCGGATCCACCGCAAACTACAATATAGTTTCCTGCGCGGGGCTCTGTTTTACCGTAGTCGGCGTTCCAATTATTATGTTTGTACGGTATCTTATGAACAAGTTGCCGACGGTAGAGTATTAAGGCGGGGGTATAGGTATGAAAACAAAGATTTCGAAATTCGGAACGGGAAAAAACGATGCGGCGTATATACTCACCGTGCGCAAAAAGGGTGAAAAAGTTTTGTTCGGCATTGTATTCGTGCTCTTTGCGCTCTACGCCGTGTCTTTCATATTGCCGTTTCTGTTCCTTATAATCAATTCGCTCAAAGACGGTTTGGAGTACATTAACGACGTAAGCGCGGCTACAACGTTTCATACGCCCGACGTATGGCGGTTCAAGAATTATCTGCTTGCGTTTACGGATATGAAGTTCGTAGATTCGGTCGGACGCGCCGTTTACCTGCCCGAAATGTTTTTCAACAGCCTCTGGTATTGCCTGCTTTACACGTTCAGCGGCATAGCGGCAAGCTCGCTTACGGCATACGTAATTTCCAAATACAAATTCCGCAGTCGCCTGTTCTTTTACGGAATAGCCGTTTTTTCGATGACAATTCCCGTAATAGGAACGACGGCGGCAATGTACAAATTGACTTACGGAATGGGAATTTACAATACGCCGCTGTTTCCGTTTTTAACGAACTTTGCGGGATTCGGATTTAATTTCCTTATTCTTTACGGCTTTTTCTCGAATCTTTCGTGGAGCTATGCCGAAGCCGTTTTCATAGACGGCGGCGGGCACTTTACGGTATTTACCAAGATTATGCTTCCGCAGGCGTTGCCGTGCATAGTAACGCTGTTCATAACTTCGTTTATAACCTGTTGGAACGACTATCAGACGCTTCTGCTGTATATGCCCGATTATCCCACGCTTGCGTCGGGAATATACAAGATTCAGCTTTCGATTAAGCGCGACGGCACGAAATATCCCGAATATTTCGCGGGGCTCGTAATCGCGGTTCTGCCTATTTTGGTGCTGTTTTCGGTATTTTCCGATACCATAATGTCAAACTTTACAGTCGGCGGACTGAAAGGATAAAAAAATATATAAAAGAGAGGAGAAAATTATGAAGAAAAAACTTTTATCGTTGCTTTTGTGCGGACTGCTTGCCGCCACAACCGTATCGTTTGCCGCATGCAAAAAGGCGGTTCCCGACACGGAAGACTATTTGCAGATTTTCTGCACGGACGCGGGCTACGGAACTCAATGGTGTTTCGATATGGTAGAAGCGTTCAAGGAAGAAGATTGGGTAAAGGAAAAGTATCCCAACTTACAGATTCCCGCCCCGACGTTGAACGACAATCAGTCGTATGCGTCGAATCAGCTTTCGTCGGGCGCGAAAGTAAACACCTACGATTTGCTTTTCGGAATGAAATGCAACGACTTTGCGGGACCGAACGGTCAGCTTCTCGATTTGACCGACGTTCTGTATAACTCTACCGTCCCAGGCGAAAACGTTACGTACAAAGAGAAAATGAACGACAGCTATGTCGATTCGAACAGATATATCGACGTTACGGGCGCGCTCGATGACTCGTATTATATGACTTCGTGGGCGGGCGGAATGAACAGCATTATCTACAATGCGTCGATATTCGAAGAAAAGGGCTACGCCGTGCCGAACACGACGAAAGAGCTCGAAGCTCTCTGCGCGAAGTATAAGCAGGATACAAACGGGGACGGGTACTGTTTTATTCAGTCTAACGGCGATGATTACTGGATGTATCTTTTCCCGATTTGGTGGGCGCAATACGAAGGCATAGACAACTATCTCGACTTCTGGAACGGAATTTCCGGCGGCAGATATTCGACGGACATTTTCAATCAGATGGGTCGGCAGTATTCGCTCGGCGTTTACCAAGATTTGCTCGCGTACTCGAAGGCTTATGTAGATTTGCAGTCCGCCGTTCAGGGTTTTATGCCCGTGCAGACTATGTTTTTGCAGGGTCAGGCGCTTATGCACGTAAACGGCGACTGGTTCAGCAGCGAAATGCAGACTATGATGGACAGCATTAAAGCTCAGGGCGGAGTCGTTCCCGAATTAAAGACGATGCGTCTGCCGATTATATCCGCGCTCGGAACAAAACTCGGCATAACCGACGAAGAACTTTCGGCGGCGGTTTCGTACGTGGATAAAACGGCGGGCGGCGAATCGGTCGAAAAGCCCGCTCTGAATTCTTCGAAAAACATAACGACGGACGAAGTGATTTCGACCGTCCGCGAAGCGCGCGGAATAGTACACTCGGTAGGCACGGGACATACCGCCGTTATTCCGTCTTACGCCACGGCTAAAAACGCGGCTGTCGATTTCCTGCGCTTTATGGCTACCGACAAAGGACTCGAAATTTATATGCGCGCAACGGGCGGCGCGGCTCTGCCGTTCGACTTCGATTTGAGCGATTCGCTTTATAACGAACTTACGTCGTTGCATAAATCGAAAATGGATTACTTCCAAAGCTCGCTGGATATTTACACGCTGCCTTCGGATACTATTTTCCCGCTTGCGAGATTCGGCGACCTTAAACCGTTCGTAAACGCAAGATATTATTCGAACTTCACCGCGCAGAACGTGGCGAAAACTCCCGAAGATTATATGAAAGAAACGAAAGACGCTTGGACGGATAAGAAGTTTGCCGACGCGCTGAACGCCGCCGGACTTTCCTGAAAACAATTTAACGAAAAATAAAGCAAGGAGATAAAATGATGAAAAAGACAGTCAAACTCTGTTCGCTTATACTTGCGGTTCTTATGGTCGCGGGCATAGCGGCGTGCAAAGCGAAGCCTGCGGGCGGAAACAAAGCGGGACTTTCCGACGTAACCCTTTGGGGAATGCCGGGAACGGAAAAAGTGTACCGCGACATCGAGAGAGACAGCTCGTATTATACCGATTACAAGACGGACGCGAAAATCGACCTTACTATGGCAAGGGGCGAATACGAGGGCGGACAGATAATTATTTCGGCGGATAAAAAAGTCGAATATAACGTGGAAAGTTCCGCTCTCGTAAGCGGCGACAACACAATCCCCGCCGAAAACGTGGAGATTTTTGTCGAAAAGTATATAAGCGTTACGGCGACTATCGAAAACCGCGGCTTACCCGCGGCGCAATATCCCGACGCTATCGTGCCGATTGCAAACATAAAAGCCGCAGGCGAAAATACCGTAGACGCGGGTTGCAATCAGGGAATTTACGTCCGCGTAAAAACCGCCGAAAATCAGGCGGCCGGAACGTACTCGGGCAATCTTAAAGTCGTTATAGGCGACGACGCGACGTACTTGCCCGTAAGCGTAAACGTGGCCGACGTTACCGTTTCGCAAGTCAACCGCTCGAAAAGCATTTTCATAGCGGGCTGGTCGACCGAAAAGGGCGAGCTCGACACGACGCAGGAAATGGTAGACAAGTACAACGAAGCTCTTTTCGATTACCGTTTGAACGGCGGCATAATCGTAGATATATCCGAGAATATGTCCGTAAGCGAAGCGGGCATTCAGCCGTTCGTGGAAAAAGCGTATAATATGATGCAGAACCCGAAATGTTCGACCGTATGTATTCCGTACAATTCGGCACGCTACGTTCTCAACACGGATATTATGAATAAAATGCTTACGGCTATCGTAAACAAGTGCTACGAAACAAAGTACAATATGTTCGATAAGCTCGTTTGCTATTTCGGCGTTATAGACGAGCCCGATATAAACGGTTTGCTCGGACAGGCGCGTACCTTTGCAAAGGCGTATAACGATACGAAGATTGCTTTTGCAAACTCGGTCGAAAGCGAAATAGCCGCGGACGACGCCGACAAGACTTTCAAAAAGCAGGTTGTCGAGAGCATAAGAAAGCTCCCGCACATAATGACGAGTCCGTATGACAACACGTTCGACGGTTACGACGTAACGTTCTGTCCGAAGTTCTCGAATTACGGTACGGAATCGGAGCGCGCGAACTACGCCGACCAGAACGAAAGATGGTGGTACGGCTGTAACCTGCCGAAATCGCCGTATCCTACTTATCATACCGACGACATATGGCTGTCGGCTCGCTTGGTCGGTTGGATGCAGGCTCAGTACGACATAACGGGAAATCTTATGTGGGCGGTAGACAACTACGCAAACTACGACGGCGTAAGCTATAAGGAAATCGACGATTACTACGAAAGCACCGCGCTCAGATTTGCCACGAACGGCGCGAACGGCGACGGATACCTTTTCTATCCCGGCAAAAAGTACGGAATAGACGGACCCGTCGGCTCGCTCAGATTGGAAGCGATTCGCGACGGGCTTGAAGAATACGAAATACTCTACGATATAAAGCAGAGCTACAATAAGGTTTCCGAAGCGTTGAGCGGCGGCGGTTATTCGGCGGACTTCGGCGGCTTTATGAATACTCTTACGAGCAAGCTGTACAGCGGCGCGACCGTTTTCGCAACGACGAAGAACTTCGACGCTATGCGCAAAGAGCTTTTCAATTCGGCGGCTGTAAATGCGACGAATGACTTCTGCGTAGTCGAATATTCCGACGACGGCTACGGCAAGAAGACTTTCGCGTTTGCGGTTAAAAGCGGCGTGTCCGTGAAAAAAGACGGCGAAGCTCTCGGCTCGGTCGTAACGACTGGCGGCTACGACGTGTATAAAATCGAAGTCCTGCTCGAAAACGCAAGCAACGTAATTTCGCTTACGTTCGAAAACGACGGCAAAGTAAATGAATACGCGCTCGATTGCGGCGGCGCGGCTACCGTAAAGAAAGGAAGTCAGCTCGATGCGGCGGGCTTTGCGAAAATGACCTGCACGCCTGCGGTTACTGCGGACGGCGACGCTATGAAAGTGGAGCTTCCCGAAGTTGCGGGCGACGAACAGTCCTTTATAATGACGGGCGCAAATCTTTCGGGCGCGGACGCTTCGACGGATAAAATCGTGTTGCATATCCGTTACGACGGCACGGATAAACCCGAACTTACGCTGTCGGCTAAATTTACCAATTCGAGAGTGTACTCGGATATTTTAAGAGTTACGCTCGAAAACGGAGAGAACGAAATTACGCTCGACCTTTCCGACAGAACAGCCGCGATAAGCGAGCTTGCGTTTATATTCGAAGTAAAAGACGCGCAGTCGATAGCGACAAAAACGCTCTATATTAACGGCATATCCGTTTACAGACAATAAAAAAGGGAGAAATGAATATGAAAAGGAAGTTTTTGGCGGTTCTTATAGCGTTGCTCGCGATGTGCAGTCTTGCGTTCGTTGCGTGCAACAAAAGCAACGGCGCCGACGGCGGAAACGACGGGCAGATTGCAAACGAAAACCGTGTCGTGCTTGCCGATTTCGAACAGTGGGCGCCCGATTTTCAGATTATGCGCCTTATGGAATCGTTCGGCGCGGTAGACGTTAACGCGGATGAAAATTTCGTAAAGTCGGGCAAACAGTCCGCAAAACTCTACGTAACGGGTAGCGAGGTCAGCGCAGACAACCCGTATATCTACTTGCCGACGAAAAGCGAATATCTCGGCTTCGATTATACCGACTTCAGAAAAGTCGAAACGGTTACGGCTCAGGTGTACAGTTGCGCCGAAGAAAGTATCACCGTCGAAATGGGCGTAGTCGTTGCGATTAACGGCATCAAGGATAAGGACGTTCAAAGGGCTTACTCCAAAACGTATACGCTTTCGGCAGGTTGGAACGAGCTTGTCTACACGCCCGATATAAGCTATATTGCGACTATGGCGGGCTTTGAAACGTTCGACGGCGTTAAGGGCGTTTACTTTGCGTTTCCGAAAAGCGGCGCGACAATAAAAGCCGACGCGGATATATACTATCTCGACGACGTTATAATAAACTACGGCGACACGGAAAAGACAATCGAAAAGGTTACGCTTTCGAAAGACGACGCGGCAACCGTTTACAAAGCGGGCAACGCAATAACAAAACTGCTCGACACGGCTATGCCTATAACGGATTTCGAGAATAAGGCTATTTACTTCGAGTTCAAGCTCGTTTCCGACGGCAAAATGACTTTTTACTTCGGCAACGGAAACCACGCGGGCATAATAGGCGGCTTTATAACGGTTACGAAGAACGGCGATTCGGTAACGGCAAGCACGGGCAGAGTTTTCCCGATAAACGGCGAAGACGGTTGGTACGCCTGGACGAAAAACCGCGCCGAATGGACGGGCACGCCCTTGAATACCGCAGGCGCGGATACGACGATAAAATATTTCCTTACGGGAAGCGCGTCGAACCTTACTACCGACGTGAGAATCGACTGGACGAGCGTAAAAGCCGTAGACTGTATGTACGAGTCTACACGCGACGACGTTGCAAACAAGTATCCTGCCAATGCGGGGTGGACGGCAAAACCCTTTAACGGAATAGCTATGTCGGAGTTCGGTGGCAAAGCCATTGCGTTCGATTTCAAAATGGAAACCGACGGCGCAATGCAGTTTTACGTTCAGGCAAGCGGCGACGGCGGAGCCAAAAGCGTTATAGGACGTATTCAGATTGCCAAGAAAGACGAAACGCTTACGGCTAAGACCGTTACGAGTTATACGAATAAAGACACATACGTTCTGGGCGACGACGTAGGCAGAATAACGCCGATAGACGGAGCGGATAATTGGTACACGTTTACGTTCAACCGCGAACTTTGGCACGGCAGCGGTGTGGGAAGCGCTTCCGCCGACGACCTTGTAAATAACTTTATCATAGATTACACCACGACGAACGTTTCGGTCGACGGACGCAGTTTCCGCGTTGCCGACGCATACGATTTGACGCGCAACGAAGCCGCAAGAACTTACAGCGGTCCCGCCGAAATAAACTTTACCCCGATTGCTTTTTCCGATTTCGACGGCAAGGCGTTCCGCTTCGAGTTCAGAATGGAAAACGGCGGAAATATCAGATTTTACGTAAGGGCTAAATCGGGAACCGACTACAAAAGCGTTATCGGATTTGTTACAATCACAAAATCGGGTGATGCGTTTACTTGCAAAAACGACTCAGGCAAAGATATAGGAAAGGTTGTTCCGATTGAAGACGACGACGGTTGGTTTGCGTATATTCTCAACCGCGGCGATTGGCACGGAAGTAATTTAAGCGAGACTCTCGATACCTATACGGTGGAAAAAATGGTTATTTCTTCCGTTGAGTCAAGTATTAAAATCGCCGTAAACAGATTTTCGGCGTATACTCCGACACGCGACGAACGCGCGACGTATTACGACGCGAGCAGTAAGGTGGAAAAATTCATTACGAGAATACCGCTTTCGGATTTTGACGGCAAAGCCGTGCATTTCGAATTCAAGCCTATGGGTAGCGGCACAATGCAGTTCTATTTCTCTGATTCGGATAACGGCAGTATAACGGGCGTAGTTACGATTAAGAGCGACAATAACGGAACGACTACCGATAAGGGCACGTTAACGGAGTCGGGCGACGGATGGTTCGGGCTGGATATAAAGAGAGTGGAATGTAACGGAAGCGGTTTTAACAGTACGCCGCATCCCGAAAAGCTGAATTATTTTACTACTTTTACTACGTTTAATCTTCCCGTGTTAATCGACTGGGACAGCGTTTCTGCTGTTGAAACATCGCGCAGAGAAGTTGTATTCGACGTTACCACAGCAACAAAGTCAAATCCCGTTTCGTACATTTCTCTTTCGGCTCTCGACGGCAAAGCCATACATTTCGAGTTTAAGCCTACGGGCGAAGGAACGTTCGGTTTCTATTTTGCCGACGGAAGCGTAAACGGCGGTCTTACGGGAACGAGCAGTCAAATCACAAAAGACGCGTCGGGCATAAGAGTTTCGGGCGGCAACGGAAGATTGATTGCTCTGGACGACGGTTGGTATGCGTTTGAATTGAACCGCAGTGATTGGAACGGAAGCGCGTTTAACAACGGCACGCCTACAAAGGTTACGTATTTTACTACTTTCTCACAGTTTTCGCTCACATTTATACTTGACGTAAACAGTGTAAAAGTAGTAGACTCGTTTTAATGAATAATCGAACTTACATTACTGCGACGGTCGGATACAACACTTGCGAAAAACACGTTTGCGCGCCTGTTTTCCGCAAGGAGTTTTCCGCCGATAAAACGGAGCGTGAAAACGCCGTTATCGAGATTTCCGCCGTCGGATTTTACCGTCTGTTTCTTAACGGAAACGAAATTACAAAGGGCTGTCTTGCGCCGTACGTTTCCAACCCCGACGATATAGTTTATTACGACCTGTATAAAGTGGGAGATTTACTGCAAGGGGAAAACGTTCTCTGCATTATGCTCGGCAACGGTTTTGCCAATTCGCTCGACGGCAACGTGTGGAACTTCGAGAGCGCGTCATTCAGATGCGCTCCCAAAGTTTACGCCTGTCTGCGCGTAGGCGGAAAATGCGTGCTATCTGCCGACGGGAGTTTCGAAGTATACGATTCGCCGATAACGTTCGACGATTACCGTTTGGGCGAGTTTTACGACGCAGGAAAAGAAAGACCCGAAATGTTTCTGTACGGGTATCGCGGCGCGGATTCAAGACCTGCTTTGATTGCGGAGCCGCCGACGGGCGAATACCGCTTGTGTAAGGCTCAGCCGATAAAGGAATGCGGAGTGATTTTTCCCGTGTCCGTCTTTGCGTCGGGCGACGGCTTTATTTACGATTTCGGACAGAATAACGCGGGTGTTTGTCGGTTGAAAATCAACTCGCGCGCGGGGCGGAAAATTTCGCTTCTGCACGGCGAGCTTATAAAAGACGGCAAACTTTTTATGCGGAATCTCCTGTTTAAGGGCAGAAGCCGCGAGTTTTATGTTCAGCGCGACGAATATATTTGCAAGGACGGCTATCAGGAATGGCAGCCGTGTTTTACGTATCACGGTTTCAGATACGTTTACGTCGAGGGTATAGACGCAGAACAGGCTACGGAAGATTTGCTGTCGTTTGTGATTATCCGTTCGGATATTCCTCAGGCGGGCGAGTTCGGTTGCGACGACGGGATAACGAATAAAATTCAGGAATGTACGCTCAGAAGCGACGCGTCGTGCTTTCATTACTTTCCGACCGACTGTCCGCAACGCGAAAAAAACGGCTGGACGGCAGACGCGGCGTTGTCTTGCGAACAGCTTTTGTATAATTTCGACTGCGCGGTTTCTCTGCGCGAGTGGCTGAACAATATACGCAAAGCTCAGACGGAGCAGGGCGCACTGCCTGGTATAGTTCCGACGGGCGGCTGGGGCTTTTCCTGGGGCAACGGTCCCGCGTGGGACGCCGTAATTGCAGAGCTTCCGTATCAGCTGTACAGGTTCACGGGCGATAAAGATATAATCCGCGAAAACGCCGCGGCAATATCGCTGTATTTTTCGTATCTTAAAACAAAAGTCAACAAAGACGGACTTATCGGGTTCGGGCTCGGCGACTGGTGCGAAGCGGCTTGCACGGCGGACTGCGGCTATTCCACGCCCGTCGAGATTACCGACACTCTTACGGTCGTGTCGATTTGCCGCAAAACGGAGTTTATGTTCGGCGAAACGGATTTGCCGTGCTCGGAAATTTCGTCGTTTCGGGAAAGTCTTACCGTATCTTTCCGAAAAAAATACGTGCGCGGCGGAACGCTCGCCTGCGGGACGCAAACGGCTTATGCAATGGCTGTTTCGCTCGGAATGTTTACGGGCGGAAACGCTGAGCTTGCCTATAAAGAGCTCGGGCGTATCGTGGAAAAAGACGGCTCGTTCCGCGTGGGCGTAATCGGACAGAAATATCTGTTTCCGCTGTTGTTCGAGCGCGGCGACTCAGAGCTTGCGTTTAAGATTATTAAAGGTCCGTTTTTCCCGAGTTACGGCTATTGGACGGAGCACGGCTATACTACGCTCGGCGAAACGTTCACCGAATTCGACGAAAGCAAATATCCGCGCGAATATGCTCGTAAGGACGGTCTGCCGACTTTCGGGTCGCTTAATCACCATTTCTGGGGCAGTGTTTCCGCTTTGTTTTACGAGCATTTGGCGGGTCTGCGCGTTGCGTCGGCGGACAGCATAGTAATTCAGCCGAAATTCGTTTCCGCGCTCCGACGTGCAAAAGCCGAATATTCTGCGGGATCCCGCACGGCGTGCGTTGAGTGGAAACGCAAAGAAAAAACAATCGAACTGCGTGTGTGTGCAAAAGGATTCGATTTGTCTTTCGATTTGCCTTCGGAATATAAAACCGTATCGAAACGAAAAAACGTAAGCGGAAACGCCACAGAAACAATTATCGAGCTTTCGCCTTAAAATATTCTTTTATTGTTTGAAAAGCCCGAGAGTCGCTTTTAATTTCGGGATATTCGCCCGTAAAAAATTTGCACCATACGGCGGCGGCTACGAATCTTCCGTAGTTGAAACTCAAATGAAATCCGTCTCTGGTAAGACTCAGTCCGCCGTGTTTATAATCGAATACGCGGTATGAACGCAGATCTTGTATGACTCCGCCGGAATCTATGATGCGCATATTTTCTCTTGCGGCCACGCTGTCGTAAGTCTTTTTGATTGCATTCCACATTTCGGTTTGATTGCGGTCGTATTTTACAAAATCTTCGTGAGCGCTGTCGATTTCGTAAGCCCAAGTGCGGTGCAGAACTATTTCGGCAGACGCGAATTTTTTCACGTAGGCGACGAGTTCGGAAAGGTGCGGGTAAAAACTTTCTTCTATGCCCGAAAGTCCGCTTGACTGTTGAAGCGTAACATAGTCCCATTTGTCGGACGAAAGCGCCTGCCGTATGCTTACGAGGTCCGTTTGCACCGCCGCGCCGTCTTCCTCGTAAACGTATTCCCGCTTGTCTTTGCGGATATTTTCGCAGTGGCGTTCGAGCGAACAGCCGCCTATATACAGATTGCGGACGTATAGATCGTCGGATGCGCGTTGCAGAAGCGCAGTTGCGTCTTGCGAAAAACTGTTGCCGATTGCCAGAATCTTTATCATAAACATATTTTATCAAAGCAATTCTTTTAAGTCAACCGTTTGTATGCTAAAATAGTCGGTTTCAAGAGTTTACCCTCGTTATTCCGCCGCCGAAAGATTCAACAGAGAACGGACATCTGTATCTCAAGTACGGCAAGTTCTACGAAAACAAAATCTTACTATCTAAAAAGATTGACGGGAGGGGGACTTAATATATACTGTATGTAGCCTAATAAATATATAGGCTACGGAGTATTATATTATAGTCGCCCCATCACTGTATCTATTGGGTTATATTGCAGGGGGAATATATTCAAGCGTTTTTCGACTTTCGTCAAGCAGAAGAAATTCAATTTCGCGGTAGACGCGGTGCGCGGAATGGAAGAAAAATTTCCCGACGCCGCTATCACGCATTATTGCAAGGCGTTTTTGCACGCTACTTTGCCGCTTTACAACGATTGGTGCGAATACGTAGAAAACGGCGATTACAGGCGGCTGGCGGAAAGTTTGAACGGCACGTCGACGTATTATAATTTCGACGCCCCTTTGGAACCCGCCGCAGGGGACAAATGCAATGTTTTTACGTCATCGACGGTTTTCGATTAAAGCGCAGTACGGCGATTTTATAAATGCAACCGAGCAAAAATGCAAAGAGTTCGAAACGCTTGCCGACCGCCGCGAAAAAGCGAAACAAAGGCTCGAAAAAATTTCCGAAAAGGCGATAAAGGCGGACAAGCGAAAAAGCAAGGCGAACAAGAATAAAAAAAGGCTTTCGAAATTTATCAAATTCGTCGTGATATTCGGCGTTTTGGCTGTCGGCGTTTTTGCCCTGCTCAAATTCGGGCTTAAAATCATATAAATTGGGTGAAACTCGGAACGCAATTGCTTGACAAAGCTCTTGACTTATTATATAATAATTAGGCATCGAATCCAAAAGGAGGGCAGAACAAGTATGAAAAAGGGCATACATCCCGATTATCACGAAGTAACCGTAGAATGCGCTTGCGGAGCCAAGTTCGTTACGGGCACTACGAAAAAGGGCGATACTATGAAAGTGGATATATGTAATCAGTGCCATCCGTTCTATACCGGAAAACAGAAACATATCGACGCAGGCGGACGTATCGACAAGTTCAACAGACGTTACGGCAAATAGCTACCGCTTACGTGGCGGCTTTTTCGCTGTATTTCGGGCGCAATTATAAGGCTTAGCTACAAGGAACCATTCTTTTACGGGAATGGTTTTTTTCTTAAAACGGGTGAAAAGTGAGTAAGAAAGAGAAAACGAAAAAAGAAAAGGCAAAAGTTTCTTCCATAGGCGGACAGGCGCTGATGGAAGGCGTTATGATGCGCGGAAAAACGGCTATGGCAATGGCGGTAAGGTCGCCCGGCGGAGATATTCTGCTCGAAACAAAGCGGCTTAAATCAGGCGGCAAGTGGTATTCGAAAGTGCCCGTACTTCGCGGACTTATAGCGTTTTTCGTAAGCCTTTTTACGGGCGTAGACACGCTGCTTAAAAGCGCGTCGGTGTCCGCGCCCGAAGACGAAGTTCCCGGCAAAGGCTGGATGACCTTTTCGGTTATCTTGGGGCTTGCGCTCGGAATAGGACTTTTTATTCTTTTACCGTCGTTTCTTGCCACCTTACTTTTCGATACGTGGCTGAAAATAAACAGCGTATTGCTTTCTTCGCTTCTCGAAGGCGTTCTGAGAATTCTTATTTTCGTGCTGTATCTTTTTCTCGTAAGTCGGATAAAGGATATACGCCGTACTTTTATGTATCACGGTGCGGAGCACAGAACCATAAACTGCTACGAAAAGGGGTTGGACCTTACGGTCGAAAACGTTCAGAAGTGTTCGACGCGCCACAACCGTTGCGGTACGACGTTTCTGTTTTTCGTAATGATAGTGTCGATACTTATTTTCTCGCTTGCGAACTGGCTGTTTTCGATAGCCGGCATAAGCGCCGAAAACTACGGCAAAGTCGCTAATATTTTCATTAAATTCGGAATTCGTCTTGCGCTGTTGCCGTTTGTTGCGGGGCTTAGCTACGAGCTGTTGAAGTTCTTGGCTTTTCTGCCCGATAACGCGTTTACGAACATACTGCGCGCGCCGGGGCTTGCGTTGCAACGCCTTACCACGTATCCGCCGACCGACGATATGGCGGAAGTCGCGTTGAAAAGTTTTCTCGCGGTCGCGGAAATGGATAACGACCCGAATATAGCGGAAGTTTCTTTCGGAGAAATTCCGATAGCCGAAATCCGCGCCATTATAGCAAAGGAACTCGAAGGCACGAACGCCGACTGCTCCGAGAGCGATTGGATACTTTGCGACGCGCTCAAAAAACGCAGAAACGAGTTAAGGGAAGTAACCAAGACCGATATAAATCAGTACAGGCGCATACGCGAGATTCTCGAACGCCGAAAAAATTGCGAGCCGCTTTGGTACGTTCTCGGCTATACCGATTTTTACCGCAACCGCATAATAGTGAACAATTCGGCGCTTATTCCGCGCCCCGAAACCGAACTGTTGTGCGAAACGGCGATAAAGCTGATAGGCGACGCTCCCGCCGCCGTTTTGGACCTTTGCACGGGCTCGGGCTGTATTGCGCTCGCCGTTGCAAAGAACACGAAAGCCGCCGTTACGGCGAGCGATATTTCCGCAAAAGCGCTTTCGGTTGCGGCTCAGAACTTAAAGGGCGCGGCGGAAATCGTAGAATCCGACTTGTTTGAAAATCTCGCGGGCAGGAAGTTTGATTTCGTTATTTCCAATCCGCCGTATATAGCGAAAGCGGTTATCGAAACGCTCGATACGGAAGTTAAGAATTACGAGCCGCTCGAAGCGCTCGACGGCGGCGAAGACGGGCTCGATTTTTACCGCAGAATCATTGCGGACGCGCCCGAGCACTTAAACGACGGCGGGCGGCTTTTGCTCGAAATAGGTTACGACCAAGCCGCGCCCGTTACGGAATTGCTCGGTGAAAAATTCTACAACATAGAAGTAATAAAGGATTACGGCGGTAACGACAGAGTAGTTTGCGCGGCGGTCAAATCGGAGAATAATTAAGTTTATATGAATATTCAGAAACTCGAAAATATAAAAAAGAAGTACGGCGAGCTTACGGAGCTGATTTCCAAGCCCGAGATAATCGCCGACAACAAAGAGTGGACTAAGCTCGTAAAGGAGCACAGCGCGCTCGAACCCGTCGTAAACGCTTACAATAAGCTGACGGCGGTAACAAGCGAAATGGAGCAGGCGAGAGAGCTTCTCGAAACCGAAAAGGACGAAGAAATGCTCGCGCTTGCAAAGGAAGAGTTCGAGCTTAAAAAGGAAGAGCGCGTAACGGTGGAGAACGAGCTTAAAATTTTGCTCTTGCCCAAAGACCCGAACGACGAGAAAAACGTTATCGTTGAAATCCGCGGCGGCGCGGGCGGCGAAGAAGCGGCTCTTTTCGCTGGGTCGCTTATGAGAATGTATAAAATGTACGCCGACAAAAACAGGTGGCACACGGAAGATATAGACGTAAACGCTACCGAACTCGGCGGCGTTAAAGAAGCCGTGTTTTCGATAAACGGCGCGGACGTTTACAGCAAATTGAAGTTCGAGAGCGGCGTTCACCGCGTTCAGCGCGTTCCCGACACCGAAACTCAGGGGCGCGTGCATACTTCGACCGCAACGGTTGCCGTTCTGCCCGAAGCCGAGGACGTTGTGGTGGACATTAACGAAAAGGACCTGAAAATCGACACTTACCGAAGCGGCGGCGCGGGCGGTCAGCACGTAAATAAAACGGAATCGGCTATCCGCATAACGCATATTCCGACGGGTATAGTCGTGCAGTGTCAGGACGAGCGTTCGCAAATCAAGAACCGCGACAAAGCTATGAAAGTTCTTAAAACCAAGTTAAACGACTTGTATCAAAGCCAAGCCGACGCGGAAATGTCGAAGAACCGTAAAAGTCAGGTCGGTACGGGCGACAGGTCTGAACGCATTCGCACGTATAACTTTCCGCAGGGGCGCGTTACCGACCACCGCATAAATATGACGCTTTACAGCATAGACGCGTTTATGAACGGCGATATAGACGAGATGCTCGAAGCGTTGAGAATTGCCGACCAAACCGCAAGGCTCAACGCCGAAACGGAATGATGAATACAGTCAACTACGATAAGATTTTTCAAGAGATTGCGGAAAATTCGGGCGGCGGAAAGCGGCTTTTGCTTCACAGCTGTTGCGCACCCTGCACCGTTTCGGTTATGGAGCGGCTGAAAGATTATTTTTCGGTTACGCTGTATTTTTACAACCCTAATATAGATACGGAAGAAGAATATTACCGCAGAGCAAACGAGCTATACAAAATAGAAAAAGCGTACGATATAGAGAAAATAATAATCCCCGAATATAACGCGAATGAGTTTTTAAGCGCGGTAAAGGGTTACGAGAACTATCCCGAAGGCGGCGCGCGGTGTCCGCTGTGCTTTTCGTTGCGCCTGAATAAAACTGCCGATTATGCCGACGGAAACGGGTTCGACTATTTCGGCACTACGCTTACGGTAAGTCCGCACAAAAATTCCGCGCTTATAAACGCGGCGGGCGAAGCGGCGGGTGCAAACACGCGTGCGAAGTTTCTGTTTTCCGATTTCAAAAAGCGCGAAGGGTATAAGCGTTCGGGTGAGCTGTCGAAAGAGTTCGGACTGTACAGGCAGAACTATTGCGGCTGTTCATTCGGTTATACCGCTTTACAAAATCGCGTTCCCATAGTATAATTATACTATGTCGCTCCAAGATAAGATAAAAAATCTTCCGCTTCGAAGCGGAGTGTATATAATGCGCGACAGCGGCGGTAACATTATCTATATAGGTAAAGCCGTCGTTCTCAAAAACCGCGTAAAGCAATATTTTTCCAACTCGAAAAAAGAGCCGAAGGTTCAGGCTATGGTCGATAACATAGCCGATTTCGACTATATTATAACGCTGTCGGAAAAGGACGCTTTTTCGCTCGAAGCCAACCTTATACGCAAGCATAAGCCCAAGTACAACATACTCCTGAAAGACGATAAATCGAGCCCTTACTTGAAGATTAACACCGCGCTCGACTATCCGAATATCGAGATAACGCGCAAGGTTAAAAAGGACGGCGCAAAATATTTCGGTCCGTACTTTAACGGCATTTACGCAAAGGATATGCTCGAAATAATCAAGTCCGCGTATAAGCTGAGAGCCTGCCCGAAGCATTATTATTCGAACAAGCGCGAGTGCCTTAATTATCATATAAATCTTTGTCACGCTCCGTGTTGCGGGCGCATTACAAAGGAAGAATATGCCGAAGTCGTTAAAAAGGTCGTAGCGTTTCTTTCGGGGCGCGAAGACACCGCCGAACGGCTCATAACCGAAAAAATGGAGCAAGCCGTGGCGAGCGAAGAGTTCGAGCGCGCGATAGTCTGCCGCGACCAGCTTGCGATGCTCAAAAAACTCAAAGAGCGGAATCTCAGCGATTTGGGCGGATTTTCGGATATAGACAGCTTTGCATACGCAACTGATTCGCGCCGCAGCGCAATAAGCGTGAGCATAGTCCGCGCGGGCAAAATGATGGGCGTGAAAAACTTTTCCGCGTCCGACGCCGAACTCAGCGAATCGGACGCGTTGAGCGGATTTATAAGTCAGTACTACCGCGACGGAACGGACTTGCCGCAAGCCGTCTGTCTTAAAAACGAATTCGGTTGCGACGCGCTCGGAGATTATCTTTGTTCGCTTTCGGGACGCTCGGTGCAGATACTTTTCCCCAAGGCTGGTATGAAGAAAAAGCTTGTTTCTATGGCGGAAGCTAACGCGCTCGATTATCTCGAAAAGTCGGTCGAAAAAGCCGAACGCGAACTCGATATGACGGTGCGCGCGGCGGAAGATTTGGCGAAAATTCTCGGCTTGAAATCTTTGCGCCGAATGGAGTGCTACGATATTTCGAACATAAGCGGAGTGGATAAAGTCGCAAGCGGAGTAGTGTTCATAAACGGCGCGCCGAGCAAATCGGACTATCGACGGTATAAGATAAAAACCGTCGAAGGCTCGAACGACTTCGCTTGTATGGCGGAAGTAATAGGGCGCAGGCTGAGCCGCGCCGCGGCGGGGGACGACAAGTTCGACGATATGCCCGACCTTATCGTTATAGACGGCGGCAAGGGTCAGCTCGGGGCGGCGCACGAGTCTATGGCGGCGGCGGGATACGATATTCCGATGATAGGACTCGCAAAGCGCGAAGAAGAAGTTTTTCTGCCCGAGCAAAGCGAGCCGTTGATTTTGAGCAAGCGAAGTCAGCCGTTGAAGCTGTTGCAGAGAATCCGCGACGAATCGCACAGGTTTGCTATTACGTATCACCGCAATTTGCGCGCCAAGCGTTACGGGTCGAGCCTTGACAAAATCAGCGGCGTGGGACCCAAAAAGCGCAAGATTCTGCTCGAACATTTCGAGCGTATCGACGATATTAAAAACGCGTCGCTTGAAACTTTGGAAGCTATAAGCGGGATAGATAGGAGGACGGCGACAGCCGTTTACGATTACTTTCATACCTGAACCCGAATTCATCGCGAAACAGTGCGTTAAGCTGCGCTTTTCTCGGGTCATTTATGCGAAATAAACTCCCCGTCGAAAATGCTCGCTTGCCTTCTCTTTCGCGCGACTTCGGG
>WSNJ01000099.1 GCA_013316045.1 Clostridia bacterium | reverse complement strand
CTTTATATAAAAAGAACGATAAATTGTCGGAAAGCGAACAAAACAAACAATAAAGTTTACTTAATCAGCCCTTCTCCGAGCTCGCCTTTTTTGTTCTTTATCAATCTCGCAAGATATACGACGGGCGTATCGAGCAGACTCGTGAACACGTATATAACGTAGCTTGACGCAAATATCGAAAAAAGCGTACCCATATCGTACACGCCCGCAAACGCGATAAACGTAAACAGGAACGTATTTATAAGCTGACTTATAAGAGTCGAACCGTTGTTGCGAAGCCACAGGAACTTTTTCTTATCGCCCGATTTTTTCTCGGTGAGCTTCCACCACTTATGATACAGCCATACGTCGAAAAATTGGCTTAATACGTAAACGGCAAGCGACGCGGCTATAAGTCTCGGGGTGTTCGAGAAAATTTCTCTTATAGCGGGCATTGCGGTATCCGTGTCGGCAGGCTTGTACAAAAACCAGCTCTGACTGAGAATAAGAAAGAACACGGAGCAGAATATTCCCACCCAAACGGCTTTATTCGCGTACTTTTTACCTTCGCACTCCGATAAAATGTCGGTAACGAGAAACGTAGCCGCGAACAGAATATTTCCGAGCGTCTGTTCCATTCCGAACGCCTTTATCAGAACAAGCGCTTCTATATTCGCCATAACCGTACAAAACGCCGATGTGCAGTACAGACCCGCGCGCCCGAACAGCACGTAAGACAGCAGAACTATTCCGTAAATGACTATAAGCGATAAAATAAGAATAAGTTCGTTCATTGTTTACAATTCTCCTTTTTTAATAGACGTACCCGACCGAGCCGACTTTGACGCGCGTAGCACGTATCACGCGATGACAGCCCGCCTGAAAATGCAGTCGCGCGTCAGACGGGCAACAGGCGGCAAGTCGGCGACGGGAGCGTACACAGACGTACCCGACCGAGCCGACCTTGACGCGCGTAGCACGTATCACGCGATGAGTGCATTTTCAGGAACCGACGCCGAAATCGGTATTTCTAACCAAAATATCCACGCGCTCGTCGTCCTTGTACAGCGGATATACTTGCGCGAGAAAATCGGAAACGACTTTTTTGTCGGGCACGACGCGCGTACTGTTTTCGCACATAACGTTCACGCAGATACGCCCGAAATATTTCTTGCCGAGAGCTATATCGCTCAACATACTCTCGACTGTTTGTCCGCTTATTCCGAACAAAAAATTTGCTTCGTCGAAATGCTCCGAGATTATTACGGGGTCGTGCTCGGGTATGCCCTTTTTAAGCACGTTTTCGCGGAAACCGTAATCGAACGTTTCGAGTCCCAATTTCATTTTCAGGTCAACGCCGAAAAACCGCTTCCGTAAAGCGGGCACCAGGTTTTTATACATATAATGACTTTCAAAGTGAAGCGTCTTTATATTCTTCGCTTCGCATATTTCCGATATCAGCGACAGCGTGTTTTCGTCAAGCTCGAACACCGAGCCGCTGTTTATCACTTCCAAATCGCCGTACCTACCCGTAACGCGCGACAGCACGCCCGAGTTCAATATAAAGTTTTCTGTTTCGTCAAGGCAAAAATCAGTGTGATAATCGCAAAAGACGCATTTTTTATAAGCGCAACCTTTACCGCGCAAAAGTACGATTTCGCGTTTTGCCTTTTCTGTGATTTCCGAATATCTCTCCATAAAATAAAAGCGCCCCGACCCGATTTCAACCAAGCAAAGGCGCGCGGCAGATTCTGCCGCTTATACTCCTTAGTTTTGTTTTAAGATTACTCTTAGGCAGGATGGTTACGAACTGCCCTTTATTAAGTTAATTATATTTTAGCACTAATCGCGCGATAATGCAACGATTTTTCCGCAAAAATTTTACAAACTTCTTCCGCCGCCGATTGTAGCGACTTTCGCCCAGGTGTTGCGCCCCACAATGCCGTCGACAGTAAGCGCGTTTTCGCTCTGAAACGCTCTTACCTGAGCTTCCGTGGCGGGACCGAAAATTCCGTCTACGCTTACGGGATATAATTTGGATAAGAGTTTCTGCTGCAAATAGTAAGTTTCCACGCCCCTGCTTCCGCGCCGCAGAGTTACGCCCGTAGGATTTAAGTTGTTGATTTTCGCCCAGGTGTTGCGCCCCACTATGCCGTCGGCTACAAGCGAATTGTCGATTTGAAACTTTTTAACGGCGTTTAACGTAGCGGGACCGAAAACTCCGTCTCCCGAAATAAAATAACCGTAATTCAATAATCTGAACTGCAAATACGAAACGCTCGTGCCGCGCGAACCGCTTCTGAGCGTCGGAAAGTTGGTTTGCTCCACCGTATAGTAAGGCACGCCGAGATAATCGCACACGCCCTGAACCGAAAGCCGACCTATAAGCTGTTGGTAGTCGGGGTCAACCATTAACTTGGCTTCGTTGAAATTCGTCATAAAGCCCGCTTCTATAAGCGTTGCGGGGACGCGCACGCTCGACAGCATACCGACGTTTGAAAGCGTTAAAACTCCGTTGCCGCGCACGTATCCGTTTTGCGAAGTGCGGTTATATACGGCGTTTGCAAGAGTGCGGCTTCTCGCGCTCTGAACGTTCTGCGCAGACCAGAATACTTCGAGTCCGCCGTAGCCGTTGAATCT
The DNA here is from genome assembly GCA_013316045.1 of Clostridia bacterium. Taxonomy (GTDB): domain Bacteria; phylum Bacillota; class Clostridia; order Christensenellales; family Pumilibacteraceae; genus RACS-047. Next base: position 2,980 of record WSNJ01000099.1, on the reverse strand, counting down.
CTCGTTTACCGTCGCGTTATACGCAAACGTAACCACAAGCGAAATACCGCGCGAATTAACGCGGTTCACGCGCGTCGTTATCGACATATCCTGCTTTTCGGGCTTTACGTCGAACGTACCGAAGTTTACCCTTGCGGCGTGCGCAAGAAAGTAGTTTTTTGTAGGATAGTTGAACTCGTTCTCGTAGAATGACCTGTTTATGTACGGCATTATCGGCGTTCGCTTGCCGTAGGTGGGCGGGTCGATGCCGTGCTCGTCGTTGCCTGCAATTACAAAATCGGTGGCGTTTGCCATTTGTTTTACACTCTCCTTGCGCTTTGCCGAAGCATTTATCTTATACCATTATATAAAATATCTTTACCGATTGTTACTTTGAAACATTTTTTCATTGACGAACGACGGAAAAAAAATTATAATATTGTTGTAATCGAATTTTTACGGAGATAAACACGAAAATGGACTTTAAGGCGTTGGACAAAAAATGGAACGACTATTGGAAAGAACACAAAATGCACTCTTTCGACAAATCGGAAACCGACAACAAAATGTACGTAATGGAAATGTTGCCGTATCCGTCGGGCTCGAATCTGCACTTGGGGCATTGGTTCAACTACGGTCCCGCCGACACTTACGCCCGCTTTAAGAAAATGCAGGGCTATGCGGTGTTTCAGCCTATGGGCTTCGACGCGTTCGGACTTCCCGCCGAAAACTACGCGATAAAAACGGGCATTCACCCGTACGACAGCACGATGAAGAACATTAAGACGATGGAGCGCCAGTTCGACGAAATCGGCGCTATGTTCAACTTCGACGCGGAAGTTTATACCTGTTCGCCCGACTATTACCGTTGGACGCAGTGGCTCTTTCTCAAACTCTACGAAAAAGGTCTTGCGTATCAGAAGAAGGCGCCCGTAAATTGGTGTTCGTCGTGCAATACGGTTATTGCGAACGAACAAGTAGTAGACGGCGCGTGCGAGCGTTGCGGAACGGAAGTTGTCAAAAAGGAAATGACTCAATGGTTCTTTAAGATAACGGACTACGCGGAAGAACTTTTAAGCGGACTCGAAAAACTCGACTGGCCCGAAAAGACGAAGATGATGCAGAAGAATTGGATAGGCAAGTCTACGGGCGGCGAAATAGTTTTTGCGTGCGAGAACGGTAAAGACGAAATACGCGTTTTCACTACGCGCGCGGACACGGTTTGCGGCGTTTCGTACGTTGTTCTTGCGCCCGAACACCCGCTTGTAGACAAGATTACGACTGCCAAGCAGAAAAAAGCCGTAGACGACTACAAAGCCGAAACGGCTAAATCGAACGAAATCGAACGCCTTTCTTCGGCTAAGGAAAAGACTGGCGTATTCACGGGCGCGTACTGCATAAATCCGCTTACGGGCGCTAAAATTCCCGTTTACATTGCGGACTATTGCCTGCTCTCCTACGGCACGGGCGCGGTTATGGCCGTTCCCGCTCACGACACGCGCGACTACGATTTTGCCATAAAGTACAAGTTGCCGATAAACCGCGTAATCGTTCCGAAAGACAAGAACGCGGACGATTCGCTCCCCTACACCGAACACGGCGTTCTGGTGAACAGCGGAAAATTCGACGGACTCGACACGAAGGCGGCAATCAAAAAAATACTTTCTTCGTTGCAAGAGAGCGGCAAAGGCGGCTTTAAGACGAATTACCGCCTGCGCGACTGGTCGGTTTCGCGCCAACGCTATTGGGGCGCGCCGATACCTATGATACACTGCCCGCATTGCGGAACCGTCCCCGTTCCCGAAAAGGATTTGCCCGTAACGCTCCCCTACGACGTGAATTTCACGCCCGACGGAAGCTCGCCGCTGAAAAAGTGCGAAGAGTTTATGAACGTTACCTGCCCCGTTTGCGGGAAACCCGCGCGCCGCGACCCCGATACGCTCGACACGTTCGTTTGTTCGAGTTGGTATTATCTGCGCTACCCCGACAACAAAAACGACAAAGCCGCGTTCGACCCCGAAATTATCAACAAAATGTTGCCCGTCGATAAATATATAGGCGGCGCGGAGCACGCTTGTATGCACCTTTTATACTCGCGCTTTATAACAAAGGCTCTGCGCGATATGGGTTATCTGAAATTCGACGAACCGTTCAAGTCGCTCGTGCATCAAGGTCTTATTCTCGGACCCGACGGCAATAAAATGAGCAAAAGCAAGGGCAACGTAGTAAATCCCGACAATTACACTTCGCGTTACGGCTCGGATATATTCAGGCTTTACCTTATGTTCGGGTTTGCGTTCACCGAAGGCGGTCCGTGGAACGACGACGGCATAAAAGCCGTTTCCAAGTTCGCCGAGCGCGTTGAAAGAATCGTAACCAAATACGCCGAAAAGAAAGTCGCGCCTTGCGAAAAAGCCGAATCGAAAGACGATAAGGAACTCGAATACGCGCTGAACTATTGCATAAAGTGCGTTACGGCTGATACCGAACACTTTTCGTTCAACACGGCTATTGCGAGAATTATGGAGCTTGTAAACGCGTTGTACAAATACGACTCGTTGCAAAACAAAAACGACGCTTTCGCAACCTACGTAACCGCAACGCTCGTTAAACTGCTCGCGCCGTTTATCCCGCACATAGCCGAAGAGTTCAACGTAATGCTCGGCGGTAAAAAGTCGGTATTTTTAAGCAAGTTCCCCGTCTGCGACGAAAAGAAGCTCGTAAAAGCCGAAACGGAAATCGCCGTTCAGATTAACAGCAAAGTCCGCGCGAGAATAGTTATCCCCTCGGACGCGAACGATAAAGAAATCGAAAAGATAGCCCTGTCCGACGAAAAAGTTCTCGCCGCGCTCGAAGGCAAAAGCGTTAAAAAGGTCATAGTAATAAAAGGCAGACTCGTAAACCTTGTAGTGTAGAAAAAAATATATACAAAAAGGACTCAACATTTGATGTGAACCCCAAAAGTTGGATAAATAATATAGTTAGATTTGATGTGAATGAG
>WSNJ01000098.1 GCA_013316045.1 Clostridia bacterium | reverse complement strand
TTAATGAACTTTTCTACGGTAAGGTCCTCTTTCACCGCGTATTCCCTGAAATCCGCAAACGATTCCGTAAGACTCGTCTTGCTTCCCCTGCTATTGGTAAAGCTACCGACCCAAACCCAATAAAAAGTTTCTTTCGTCTGGTCTTTAATATAGAACTCATTATTCATTCTCAGGTTTACAAGGTCTACTTTATCGGAATGCTGTAACTTATAAAGTTCCGCATAGTAGTGCGGCATCTGACTGAGCTGCTCTTCCGAAAGCGTATATTTACAGCTTCTGTTTATGCCGCTCATCATTGCGGACTCACGTACTATTTTATCCGAGCAAAGATAACGGATAAACAGTTTAGCCAAATCGGCTTGCTTAGTCTGCGCGTTTACGAACATCGAGAACTGATGCGACGATTCGAGATACGTAGCCTGCGTGCCGCGGCGGGAATCGAACTGCGGGAAAGGCATAACGGAAAATCTTCTTCCGTTTCCGTAAACGTCTGAATAAAGTGTTTTGTTCGTTTCGTTTATATACGCTTCCGCTTCGTTATACCAATGTCCGCCGTCCAAGATGAACGCCACGCGGTTGCTTTCGCCTTTTGCCGCCTTGCTTCTCGATTCGATATAGTTGTCCTGGCATTGCGTGAATCCCAGCGCACCCGCTACACCCGAATAGTTTGACGGATTAGCGGCTATCTCTCTCGAAAATTCGAGCGCGTACGCCTTGCCTTTCATATAGTTGAAATTGTAACCCGTATTTTTTGTTATCTCATAAGTTTGGTCATCGTATCCTACGAACGAGCCTTGCAGATTTTTTATAATGTCGAAGCCGTCCTTGCCTTCGGCATCCGCCCACAGAGATAAAAGCATAAACGAATTATATCCCGTAACTTCCGACCAAGTAAACGGTGTTATGTTCTGAGAGCGCATTTTTGCAAGCAACGACTTGAATTCCGCCCAAGTTACGGGGCAACCGTCGTCGTAAGTTCCGATTTCACCGTCGCGTCCCGCCGCTTTGGGAGCAGAACCGCTCTTGCCGTCCGTCCATACTATACCCTGACCCGAACCGTTCGACGACGATATGTACAAAGATGCTTCCTCGAACAAATCGACGTCGTAATTAAGTCCCCATATCGAGTTGCCGAACGGAACCGCATAATACTTGCCGTTATCCGTTTTATAAAAGTCCTTATGTGCGTCGCCGAGCTTGCTCTCGATAGTAACGCCCTCTTCGCCTACGTCTTTCATATCGGCGGTAAGGCAATCTGTAATATCGAGTATCGTCCCGTCCTGAATATAGTTGTAATACGAGCAAGCCGTAATATACATATCATTCGGGTCGCTCTTTATAGACTCTTTCAGACTCGCGTATTCGTAATCATTCTTTTTGGGTGTGAGAACTATTTCGTATTCACTGTACATTTCTTCAAAACTTGCCTTTGCGCTTTCCAGCCAATCCATTCCCCAGCCGCCGTTATATATTCCGACATATAATTGTGTTTTGTTCTTGTCGACTTTGGTTTCGTCGTGTCTGAACGTACAGCCGAATACGGATAATGCCGTAAACGCCGCAATAAGCAAAGCAAGAAATTTTACACCGTGTTTTTTCATAATGAATCAATACTCCTTTTTCTTCCTGTTGAATATCATCAATACACCTACTCCCGCGATAAGCAAAGCGGCAATAATTCCGACCGAAGCGGCAGATAATTGCGAACCGCAACCTTTGCAACCTTTCTTCGGCGTTTCATTACCGACGGCAGGCGCTTCGCTCACTTGAACCATCACTTCTTTTGTGGCTTTGTTGCCCGAAGTGTCGGTGCATTCTATGATTAAAGTGTAAGTTCCCTCTTTTTCGGGAATAAACGAAATATCGTCGAGTTCGGTTATCTCTTCACCGAATTTGAGATATACCTTATATGCAAGACCCGAATCCGCATTATCAGTAATCGTAACGTTAGGCAAAACGTAGGTTTCACCGACGTTTCCGGTCATTGCGGGCTCTCTATCGAACGTAATCACGGGAACTATACGGTCTAAAACATTGACTATTCTTTCCGTCGTCGCAATCTCGCCGTCCTTCTCGACAGTGTAAATTATTTTCACGTCGCCCTTGCTTGCGGGAGTCCACTTATAATCCGCAACTTTCTCATATTGCGTATCGGTATAGTACGCCGTAACCGTTATTGTGCCGCCATCTACCGTATTGCCGTTATAATCTTTGATTGTCGGCTTAGGCAAAACATATTCTATGCCGACGTCCACCGCTTCCGTATCTTCCGAAATATCCACCGTAAGCCACAAATCTTTTACTTCAAAAACGTAATTGAGAGTTGTTTCCCACGTACCGTCGCTTACTTTGAACACTACGTAATATGTGCCTTTTTCGGACGCCATAAACGTATAAATACCGCTTACAAACAAATCGGTTATGTCGCGGACTTCGCCGTTTGCATTTGTGAACGATGCTGTTACGCCCGAAAGCTCGCCTTTAACGCCGCCGACAGTGTCGTAAGCTTTGGGAGCCGCAACTCCGATTTCCGCGCCGGTCAACGCCTTTATCCAAACCGCGCCGACAGTTTTGTCCTCGTTCACCTTAGCGCCCGTAATCTCAACGTTTTTATCGAATTCGGGCATTCCGTTATCAAAGGCGTTAACGGTTCTTATTTTCTCAGCCGTCAGTGTATCTCCACCCGCGGTAAGCGTATAAGTTATTTCGTATTTAATCGTAAATACGCCTACTCTCGACAAATTGTATTGAGCCGTGTAGTTTTCGTACTCACCGTCATTGAACTTGATTTTGACTGCAACGTTAAAAGAAGCAAACTCAGTGCTCGGCGTCTTTGTTTCCGTTTCGCCGTCAGTGTATATGTCTTCTACAACTATATCGTTTTCCGACACATCGATAATTCCGTCTGTAATATCGAATTCGGTATTTTCCGCCTGCGCATCCTTAAACATAACGCAGGTTCTCGTTACAGTAAACGCAACTTCTTTTTCGGCTGTTCTGCCCACATAGTCGCTTGTTTTGTAAACGAGCTTATAATTCCCAAGTTCGTTGCAATCTATTTCAACCGTTTCACCCGCATTAAACGTTTTTATAGGAGTGCTGTCCTTATAAAGCGTTGTTACTACGTCCAAAGTCTTGTCATTCAAAAGAATTATATCTGAGCTTGCCGTAACGTTGCCAATCAACGTGTTACCGAGATATACCGACATACCGTCGGATACATTGCTTTGCGCCGTATCAAACACGATAGGTTCGGCTTCCGACACGCTCATTACGGTTACTGGCAACTCATAGCAATACGAATTCTCGCCTTCTCTTACTGCGTAAATCACGGTATATTCGCCCGCCGCATCAGGGGTGAACGAGCCGTCCGTTACGGTTACCTCGTCGCCGCTTTCATTCTCTGCTTTTATAAGCGTATATTTACTGCTTGCAAAATCTTCGTAAGCATTTTTATCATTATTGAAATATTTCGGAACGGGGATTTTGTATTCGTATCCGACTACCGCCTTTGTTACGGGAGTTGCGCTTAGCTTTTGCGACAATCTCTCGCCCGCAACGTTTAATATTCCTATATTGCAGTATGCGTCTTCTCCGACGCCCGTAACCCATACTTCCATAGTAACGGTATTGCCTGTAAAACCATTCCAGAACGGCTCTTCGGGGTGTGCGGTTGCGCCGTCCCTACCCGTTCTGATTTCGTCGCTGTCGAAATCGCGCAATTTAGCCTTACCTATCGTACCTCTTGTAAAATCGTACGTAGGTGAAACGTAAACACAATTTTCTTCTCTGTCATAATAAATTCCAATCGTAGTGTACGCGTCTCCGCTTTGCGTTACTCCTATCAAATTCTGAGCAATCGTACCGTTGTCATATTCGTTGTTGGAACGTATGTATTTAAGACCGTATTTTTCTTGATTGTTGCCGGCCGCATAAACCATTGTAAGATTTCTGTAAGTAGAATCGCCGTTATATTCGAAATCTACCGTAAAGTAATTATCGGGGTTGCTCTTATCACTGAACCTGAAATGAACCTGCCTGTATTCGTAAGTATTCTGCAAAGGCATAAATTCGACGAGAACATCTTCCTTTGTGATGTCCGTTATGTCAATATCCTTTTTGTACAACGCTTTGTTTTCGTTAAAAACAGAAAGTATCAAGCCGTTTTGCTTGTCCGAATTGCCTGTCGAGAACTCACCGAAAGTTGCGCTGTAATTATTTCCTTCGAAATATTCCGAAGCATTTGCAGGTTTGATAAGATTATCCATATCGGGCGCAAAAGCCTTTACGGTACACTTAGACGAAGCAACCGTGCTTGTAAAGTCCGAAACCGTGGAATACTCTATCGTATATTCTCCCGTTGTCGGAGCTTTGAAATAACACCCGCTCGCCCACTTGTCCGAGTTGAGTCCCTGCATTGTAAAAATGTTGCCGCTTGCGTCTTTCGCTCTTACGTACAAGTCTGCCGTGTACTCTGTCGCTGCTTTTTTGCCCATAATGGCATTGTAGGAATCAAGCGCGGGAACGGTTACCTTGCTTTCGCTTTCGAAATCGGACGCCACATAAACTGTTTTTCCCGTAGACTTTATCGCATTCAAATTATTAAAGTTTAAGGAAACCTCGTTTATCTCTCTGAGTCCGAAAATCGCGCCGTTATCGGAAAGTGTATGACCGGAACCCGACCCTCCTCTGAAAGCGTTCTGATACACGTGCGTATTGATTTTATCTCCGAATTCGTCAGTATAATTGTTTATTCCGCGCACCGTGGTAATACTGAGATATGCGCTGTCTATATCTTCGTCGAATGCTACTCCATCATTGTTTTCGGAAGTTACGTCCGTCAAATCTCTTATACAAATAACTTTATCGCTGCCATCATAACTAAAAGTCATATTACGGCTATTGTAGCTACTCCAATATTTATCGCAATAGAAACTCCTGCTTGCCGCATCGTAATAGAGCCAAACAGTTACACCCATAGAATTCAAAAAGGGCTGTTCTATCATTGTTCCTTGCCTTACGCCCAAGTCGGCATTGAAATATTTGTCGCCGGAATTAAGCGCGTGGTAACCTTTCCATTTTTGTCCCGTGCCTTTTGCATACATTGTGGAATATGTAACACCGCCATCTACATACCAAAATCCAAACATAATACTGACGTGTTTATCTGGGTTTTCCGCATCAGTCAACGTAAAAATAATAGCGTCATAATCTCTTTTGTCGCTTGAATTCGCCCAAGCCGAAAATGCGACAAAAGGCACGTCAGTTCCGTTATCCTTTATGTATATAGGATTCTTATACGTTACGGTCATAGTCTGATTAAGCGTACTCTCGTCTTCCCTATCAACCGATTTTACTTCGCTTTGGTCGAATCTCGGCATATTATTTGCGCCGAAATTCGATATTGTTGCGTTATCCAAAATGAAATTCGATTTGAAGTCGTTAAAACTTACTGTTTCCTCATCCGCCTTAACGAAAGTTGCGTTCCCCCCCCCCGAACGTCATTCCGACGCCCAAGGATACCGCGCACAACAACGCCAAACAAAACAACGTCAATTTTTTCATATTTTCCCCTCCAACTCAATTTAATCGTTTCCGATTTTATTATTGAATACATTGTAACACAGAAACTTATATTTTGTCAATA
>WSNJ01000097.1 GCA_013316045.1 Clostridia bacterium | reverse complement strand
CAGTAATAATCGCGATAATTATATTTTAGATATTCTGCACTTATTTTAGGGTCAGTTAGATTAACTGACGAGGCATTTTCCATATTAAAAGACTTTGAAACTTTCCAATCATAGACATTTTCGAAAATTACACTCGTTATATAGCAACCATCGAATGCCTGACGTCCGATACTTGTTACACTGCTCGGTATCTCTATGCTTGTTAAGCTATTGCACTTATAGAACGCACTGCTACCTATACTCGTTACACTGCTCGGTATTTCTATGCTTGTTAAGCCATAGCAATAATAGAACGCACCATCTCCGATACTCGTTACACTGTTTGGTATCTCTATACTCGTTAAGCTACTGCAATTATAGAACGCACTGCTACCTATACTCGTTACACTGCTCGGTAGCACTATGCTTGTTAAGCCATAGCAATAATAGAACGCACTATCTCCGATACTCGTTACACTGTTTGGCATCTCTATGCTTGTTAAACTATTGCAAAAAGAGAACGCATAATTACCGATACTCGTTACACTGCTAGGTATCTCTATGCTTGTTAAGCCACTGCAATAATAGAACGCATACTCACTGATACTCGTTACACTATAAGATATGTTATTATATATTACCGAACTTGATATTACTATCTTTCCTGTTATGTTTTTGGGTTGCCCTATTACCGTAGCTTCTCCGTCTTTTAAGCGATACCTTATACCGTTTATTACAAAGTATTCATATCCGTTATCGTCTTTTTTATTATGTTCACAATTCCATACTGTGGGACTATCAATATTCCAATCGCTACTCCAACCGCTCGGCTTACTTTTTGCTTTACAGTATATCGTTAAGCTACTGCAATCCTTGAACGCACTATCTCCGATACTCGTTACACTGCTTGGTATCTCTATACTCGTTAAGCTACTGCAACCCTCAAACGCACTGCTACCTATACTCGTTACACTGCTCGGTATCTCTATGCTTGTTAAACTTCTGCAATAAAAGAACGCAAACTCACCTATACTCGTTACACTGCTCGGTATCTCTATGCTTGTTAAGCCATAGCAATTAGAGAACGCACTATTACCGATACTGTTAACGCAATCGGGAATAACGACTTTTCCGATATTTACATCCTTAACGCCAGTTATCGTGCAGGTGTCTTTATCAGAAACGAATTTGAAATCCGCCATTCTCTCGTCGATATTCCATTCGGCGACAAATCTTTCTGCTTCCAGAATCGTTAACGTATTACCTACTGATTTGCCGTTTTTGTCTTTCCAGCCCGCGAATTCCTTTGCGATAACCGACGGCAGAAAATATTCTATCGTATATTCGCCCGTAAACACTTGCTCCTTTTTCAGAAATGTTGTATCATCATAATAACTTACGGTAACCGAATAACTGCGGTGAACGTTAAGTTCGTATACGTTCGTTTTGGTGTTGTCCAAAGAATTTACTACTATGTAAAAAACGTTATTTCCGTTATTGAGCGTTCCCGACGGATTTGCCGCGATTTTGGTAGGTATTTCGGTCTGACCCATCTTATCGTAATACAGCTTCCAAACGCTGTTATCGCTACATTTGATTTTGTCCGAAAGAGAAACGCTTTCGGTATCTTTACCGACAATCATCAAAACCTTTCCGCTTTCGATTTTACCGCCGTCAACGCCCGTTATCGTGGCGGGTTCGATTATCGGGTTTGTATCGCCGCCGCTCGGATTGTTATTTGTACCGTCGTTTATATTATTGTCCGAATCGCCGTTTGCGGGGTTGTCGATAGGCGGATTGTTATCCGTTATAGGAACATCGGTATCCCCTTTTATATCTTCACACGCAACAAAAACCGACAAACTTACTAAAATAAGTAAAATCAGAAGCACTGCATAAAAATATTTTTTCAGATTTTTCATAAGCAAATAAATCTCCACGCATATAATTATAGTACGTTATTAACGTACTTGTCAAGTATTAGCGTACTTTTTGTCTATACTGAGATTATGAAAATCACAAAGTTTCAAGAACGGTTCAACGAGTGCTTATACTTTGGCAAAATCAAACAAACGGAAATCGCAAAAGCCGCAAACGTTTCTAAGCAGTGTATCAGTGATTACAAAGCGGGAAAAAGCGTTCCCAGTATAGACACATTGTTTCTTTTATGCAAGTACTTGGACGTTTCTTCCGATTATCTGCTCGGGTTGGAAGATTAAAGACTGCATAAAAAAGACGAGAACTTGCGTTCTCGCCTTTCCTTTGATTTATTGCGGCACTTCGGCTTATTTGCAGCAGTTGTCTCTGCCGCCGCAGCAGCACGAAATGAGTAAGTACAAAAGAACAAGGTCGCAGCAGTCGCAGCCTTTATTGCATCCGCAGCCGCCGCAGTTGTCTTTTCCGCAGCAGCAGCACAAGAGCAAGAGTATGAATAACATATCGTTGCATCCGCCGCCGCATCCGCATCCGGAATTAAACATTTTGATTTCTCCTTTATATACGTTATTGGGTTGGATATTCTAAGTAATGCGGTCGCCGGCAAAGTGGCCACTGTTTTGCCTCGAACCGCCGCACTCCCGAAAAATTCGCATTCGTCGGGGTTTATCTTTAAGTTACTCGGAACGTCTTTTGTTTCCCGCGGGTAAAACAGATATATCTACTGTCATAATATGAACGCGCAAAAAGAGTGTGATTGATTTTTTTAGGTTTTTTATTTTTCGTGCGGGCGTATAAGTTGACAAAAGCGGCAAAAAATTTTACAATAAAAAAAGACTTGCAATTAAGAAAAATCAGAGGTTAAATTATGGCATCTTCTACCGTTACTATGGATAAACTCATAGCTCTTTGCAAAGGCAGGGGCTTTGTTTTCGCGGGAAGCGAAATTTACGGCGGTTTGGCGAACACGTGGGACTACGGTCCGTTGGGCGTCGAGCTTAAAAACAACGTTAAAAAGGCTTGGTGGAAAAAGTTCGTTACCGAGTCGCAATACAATACGGGGCTTGACTGCGCGATACTTATGAACCCCAAAACGTGGGAAGCGAGCGGACACCTTGCGGGCTTTTCCGACCCGCTTATGGACTGCAAATGCTGCAAAACGCGCCACCGCGCCGACAATCTTATCGAAGATTACATAGCGCGCAAGAAAAAGAACGTTTCGATTTCGGGTTGGAGCGACGCTCAGCTTCAAGACTATATAAAAGAAAATAAAATCCCCTGCCCGAACTGCGGAAACTCGGACTTCACGCCGATAAAAAAGTTCAATCTTATGTTCAAGACTTTTCAGGGCGTTACCGAAGACACCGCAAGCACCGTTTATCTCCGTCCCGAAACGGCGCAAGGTATTTTCGTAAACTTCAAGAACATTGTGCGCGCAAACCGCTCGAAAGTTCCGTTCGGCGTAGCGCAAATCGGTAAATCGTTCCGCAACGAGATTACGCCCGGTAACTTTATTTACCGCATACGCGAGTTCGAGCAGATGGAACTCGAATTTTTCTGCAAACCGGGCTCCGACCTTGAATGGTTCGAGTATTGGAAAGACTTCTGCCATCAATGGCTTTTGGGGCTCGGAATCAAAGACGAAAACCTTAAACTCCGCGACCACGACAAAGCCGAGCTTTCGCACTACTCGAAAGCTACGACCGACTTCGAATTCCTGTTCCCGTTCGGTTGGGGCGAGCTTTGGGGCATAGCCGACAGAACGGACTACGACCTTAAATGCCATCAGAAAGTTTCGGGTCAGTCTATGGAATACACCGACCCCGTTACGAACGAAAAGTATATCCCCTACGTCGTCGAACCGTCTTTGGGCGTAGACCGCGTAATACTCGCGTTCCTTTGCAACGCATACGAAGAAGAAAAGATTTCCGATACCGATACGCGCGTAGTTCTGCATTTGCACCACGCGCTCGCACCGTATAAGGTTGCCGTTCTCCCCTTGCAGAAAAATCTCTCGGAAAAAGCAGACGAAATATATTCGGCTCTCCGCAAAAACTTCTCTTGCACGTATGATTTGTCGGGTTCAATCGGTAAGCGTTACCGCCGTCAGGACGAAATCGGAACACCGTATTGCGTAACGGTAGACTTCGATACGCTCGAAAACAACACCGTTACCGTCCGCGACAGAGACAGTATGGAACAGATAAGAATTTCTGTCGATAAACTCAAAGAATACTTCGACGAAAAATTAGCTTATTAAAAAATCGAAACAGTAAATAGTGCAAAACCAGCTACAAGAAAATCCCTCGGACAAAAGCCCGAGGGATTTTACGTACATATCGAATTTGTCAATCTTCTTTTCTGCTTGGCATTTATATCATCCCTAATCAGGGATTGTTAACCATATATCCCTATTTTGAGATATAATGATTAAAGCATTATTCTAAGGCTTTCCTGCCATATTCAGAAAATATTCGTGGATACGTGTGTCGTCCGTCAGCTCGGGGTGAAACGCGGTTACGAGTTGATTCCCCTGCCGTGCCGCCACTATCTTGCCGTCTACCGTAGCAAGCGGCTTTGCTTTGCCGAAAACCCGCGTTATATACGGAGCGCGTATAAAAGTCATAGGAAATTCGCCCACTCCGTCGAATTCGGCTGTTGCGGAAAAACTGCCGAGCTGTCTGCCGTAAGCGTTTCGCCGAGCGGAAATATCCATTGTGGCAAAATGCTTTTCCTTTCCGCCGTCTATCTCGCTCGCAAGCAATATAAGCCCCGCGCAAGTCCCGAACACGGGCAAACCGTTTTCTATCAGCTTTTTTATCGGCGAAAATAAGTTCAGTTCACATAACAGCTTGCCCTGAACGGTGCTTTCGCCGCCCGGAATTATAAGAGCGTCGAAAGACGCTTCCAAATCGCTAAGTTTTCGTATCTCGAAGCAATCGGCGCCGAGCGAGCGCAGCATTTTTATATGCTCGATAAACGCTCCTTGCAAAGCAAGTACACCCACGCGCATTTTATTTGCCCCTTTCCGCCATCAAAAGCGCGATTTCCTGTTCGTTGATACCGACCATTGCCTCGCCCAAATCTTCCGACAATTCGGCGAGTATTTTTGCGTCGCGGAAATTCGTTACGGCTTTTACTATCGCCGCGGCGCGCTTTTCGGGATTGCCGGACTTGAAAATGCCCGAACCGACGAACACGCCTTCCGCTCCGAGTTGCATCATCAAAGCCGCGTCCGCAGGAGTTGCCACTCCGCCCGCCGCAAAGTTTACAACGGGCAGTTTACCGTTCTCGTGAACGTACAAAACAAGGTCGTAAGGCACTTGAAGGGATTTTGCCGCGTCGAACAATTCGTCTTTCGACATAGAAACCAAGCGCCTGATTTCGCTTTGCATAAGACGCATATGTCGCACTGCCTGAACCACGTCGCCCGTGCCGGGTTCGCCTTTCGTGCGTATCATAGACGCGCCTTCGTTGATTCTTCTGAGCGCTTCGCCCAAATCTTTCGCACCGCAGACAAACGGCACGTCGAATTGCGTTTTATCGATGTGATACTTATCGTCTGCGGGCGACAATACTTCGCTTTCGTCGATATAGTCTATCTCTATCGCCTGCAAAATCTGAGCTTCGGCAAAATGACCTATACGGCATTTCGCCATTACGGGAACAGAAACGGCGTTTTGTATGCCTTTTATCATTTTCGGGTCGCTCATACGCGAAACGCCGCCCGCCGCGCGAATGTCCGCGGGAATGCGTTCGAGTGCCATAACCGCGCACGCGCCTGCTTTTTCGGCTATTTTCGCCTGCTCGGGCGTGGTTACGTCCATTATTACGCCGCCTTTGAGCATTTGCGCCAAGTTCTTGTTAAGTTCGGCTCTTGTGTTTTTCATATCTCTCAAACTTCCTTGTATAATTAAGATACAGTTATTATACGACAAGTTTGATTA
>WSNJ01000096.1 GCA_013316045.1 Clostridia bacterium | reverse complement strand
TTCTATTGCATATTTAGAATATTGTGAAACAGTAACCAAATACACATTGTCTTTTTGTAAAAGTTTTGAAAAGTTATCATATCCGAATCGGTTCAACATTTTATCGTTTTTCAATGTGATACCTAAAAACGATTTATCAAAAGCAATTCTTTTCATAAGATTTCTATAACAACGCAGTTTGGGAAACTTTTTATTTCTCATTTTATAGAAATCGTATATCATATCGTAATTTCTATCGATACTTGCTTTATATCGACAAATGTCGCCTATATCGTGACACACTATAATTATTTTACAATTTATTTTACTTAAATCATATATATTATATCTTTGAGCTATACCGACAAAAAAACAATCGAATTTTTCCGCATTGACAGTTTGCACAAAATTTCCTTGTAACATTATCAGCGGTATTTGCAGTTCTTGAATAATAGATTTTATTTCAGCACTTAATTTATTTTCGTTTTTGCATAATCCATACAAGCAGACATCTTCTTTAATCAAATTATAAAATACGGTCCTCACATATAATGCGCCGCCGTTAATATACGAATCCTCCAAAGTAAGAAAATCAAATAAAATTTTCTTCATATTATAACATTTTCTCCCACTTCTTATCTTTATCGCTCATAATAATCGGCGTACCGTCGGGAAGGGTGTAGCCCGACGGGTCGGCGGTTCCGTTATAAGTTCCGACCACGCCCCAATCGACGCCTATGTCGGGGTCGTTCCAAGCTATACCGAGTTCGTCGCTTTGGTGATAGAAATCGGTTACCTTATAGCAGAATTCGGCGATATCGGAAAGCACCAAAAAGCCGTGCGCAAATCCCTCGGGAATATAAAACTGTTTTTTGTTTTCTTCGGAGATTTCCACCCCGTACCACTTGCCGTACGTTTTGCTGTCCTTTCGCATATCCACTGCCACGTCGAAAACTTTGCCTTTTATCACGCGCACGAGTTTTCCCTGCGGATAATTCTTTTGCAGATGCAGTCCTCGCAGAACGCCCTTAACGCTCATAGACTGATTGTCTTGCACGAAATTCATATTAAGTCCCGCGTCTTTCATATCGCGGCTGTTGTAAGTTTCCATAAAATAGCCGCGGTTATCGCCGTGCACGGCAGGCTCTATTATATAAAGCCCTTCTATTCCGCCGACGTTTTTTTCGACTTTTATCTGTCCCATTATTCTTCAATCTCCTTCAAATATCTTGCAAGAGCGTCTTGCCAATCGGGAAGCGGCTCAAAGCCGTTAGCCGCAAGTTTGCTTTTATCCAATCTGCTGTTGTGCGGACGCGCCGCCTTGCTTATGCCGTATTCTTCGGTCGTTACGGGTATAACTTCCGCGGAATACCCCGCTTGCCTGAAAATCTCTTTTGCAAAGTCCGCCCAAGAAATATATCCGCCCTCGTTTGTCGCGTGATAACAACCGTATTTTTCCGTTTCGGTCATATCCACAAGCAAACGCGCCAAATCGTAAGTATACGTAGGCGTTCCTATCTGGTCGTTTACAACGCGCAGGCTGTCGTGAGTTTTACCCAAGCGCAACATAGTTTTTATAAAGTTGTTTCCGTTCTTACCGAACACCCACGCAATACGCACTATAAAGTATTTATCGAGCAGTTTTTTCACCGCAATCTCGCCGTCGAGCTTGCTTTTTCCGTATGCGTTAAGCGGCTTGAAATCATTGCAGTCGGCTTGCCAAGGTTTTTCTCCTTGCCCGTCGAATACGTAATCGGTAGAAAGATACAGCATTTTACAGCCGAGCTTTTTACACTCGCGCGCTATATTCTCGGTTCCCGTCGCGTTGACTTTACGCACCGTTTCGCGGTTTGCTTCGTCTTCCGCCGCGTCCACCGCCGTCCACGCCGCGCAATGAATAACGGCGTCGGGGCTGACGCTTTGCATAACCCGCGCGACCTGCCGCCCGTCCGTTATATCCATTTCGGCTATATCCGCGCCGACGGCTTCGTGCCCGCGCTTTTCAAGCTCGCCTACAACGTCGAACCCGAGTTGCCCTTTTACTCCCGTAACCAAAACTTTCATTTATCTGTTCCCGTACATTTTTTCGTAGTAGTTTCGGTATTCGCCGGAGATGATTGTTTCCCACCATTCGCGGTTGTCGAGATACCACCGTATCGTTTTCTTTATGCCGTCGGCGAATTTCGTTTCGGGCAGCCAACCGAGTTCGTTATGTATTTTGGTCGGGTCTATCGCGTAGCGCAAATCGTGCCCCTTGCGGTCGGTTACGTAAGTTATAAGGCTTTCGGGCTTATTCAGCTCCTTGCAAATCAGCTTGACGATATCTATATTTGCCATTTCGTTATGTCCGCCTACGTTGTAGACTTCACCGACGCGCCCCTTGTGAACAATAAGGTCTATCGCCTTGCAATGGTCTTCTACGTACAGCCAATCGCGCACGTTCTCGCCCTTGCCGTACACGGGAAGCGGCTTATCGTTAAGCGCATTTGCAATCATAAGCGGAATAAGTTTTTCGGGGAAGTGATACGGTCCGTAATTGTTACTGCATCTGCTTATGCTTACGGGCAAACCGTAAGTGCGGTTGTATGCCAAGACCAAAAGGTCGGCGCTCGCCTTGCTCGAAGAATAAGGACTGCTCGTATGAATCGGCGTTTCTTCCGTGAAAAACAGGTCGGGACGGTCGAGCGGCAAATCTCCGTAAACTTCGTCGGTCGAAACCTGATGGTACCGAACGATTCCGTATTTGCGGCACGCGTCCATAAGCGTTGCCGTGCCCATAATATTCGTTTGCAAAAATACGTCCGGATTTTCTATGCTTCTGTCCACGTGGCTCTCCGCCGCAAAGTTGACTACAACGTCGGGTTTTTCTTCTTCGAACAGCTTGTACACCGCCGTTCTGTCGCATATATCCGCTTTTACGAACCTGAACTTCGGATTGTCGAGAACGCTTTTCAACGTTGACAGATTCCCCGCATACGTTAGCTTATCCAAACATATTATGCGGTAGTCCGTGTACTTTTTAAGCATATGAAAAATAAAATTACTGCCTATAAATCCCGCGCCGCCCGTTACTATTATTGTCTTTTTCATTTTATATTACTCCTTCCGCAACTTTTCTGAGATGCTCTCCGTAAGGCGATTTGCCGTACTTGTCCGCCGCCGCGAGTAGCTGCGACTTATTTATCCAACCGTTGTTATACGCTATCTCTTCGGGCGCGGAAATCGTTATTGCCTGACGGCTGCTTATCATCTGCACAAACTCCGACGCTTCCAAAAGACTGTCCATAGTACCCGTATCGAGCCAAGCAAAGCCGCGTCCCAAAAGCTCGACGTCCAAATCTCCCGCTTCCAGATACATACGGTTAAGGTCCGTTATTTCCAGCTCGCCGCGCGCCGACGGTTTTACTTTTTTCGCGTACTCGACTACGCGCTTATCGTAAAAATAAAGTCCCGTTATGCAATAATTGGATTTCGGCTTTTTCGGCTTTTCTTCGACCGACAGAACCTTGCCGCTACGGTCGAACTCTACTATACCGAACCGCTGCGGGTCGTTAACGTGGTATCCGAATATCGTTGCCCTGCCGCTCTCGGCGTTATCTTTCGCGCGGACAAGATACTCTTCGAAATTGTTTCCGTAAAATATGTTGTCGCCCAAAACCATTGCGCACGAATCGCCCGCTATGAATTTTTCGCCGAGTAAAAACGCTTGCGCAAGTCCGTCGGGACTCGGCTGAACGCAATAGCTCAGCTTTACTCCGAATTCGCTCCCGTCGCCCAAAAGCCGCTCGAAATTCGGTAAGTCCGTAGGCGTGGAGATTATAAGTATTTCCCTTATTCCCGCCTGCATAAGCGTAGAAAGCGGATAAAAAATCATCGGTTTGTCGTACACGGGCAATAACTGTTTGCTCGTTACTTTCGTCAGCGGATACAGCCGCGTCCCCGACCCGCCCGCGAGTATTATTCCTTTCATTATTGAGATTTTCTCCTTTGAATAATATAATTAAAATCTGCCAAAAATGTTTTTCTCTTTCCGACTTGTTTATAAAGTTTATATTGTTTGAATAATTTTTTTACAGATAAATTTTCTAACAAAGAAACTCGTATTGAATTAAATTTTTTGCTTATATTCAACCAATTCACAACTTCTGATTGTTCGTCTATTTTTTCAAATGCTTTCAAATAGTATTGTATAACTTCAAGCTCATTGCACGCATCATTCAAACGATTGCCGCCCGCTATTTTTTTACTTTCATTATTTTGATGCTGCCTGTAATCGATAACAGATTTCTTTAAGCGAAAACCTGCGTCTAAATAAGCCGATATCAAAACAAAACAAAGGTCGTGGGAAAAACAATTATTTCTGTCAAAAAAGCGTATATAATTCAATAACGAACTTCTGATACACATTGTACAACCTATATTCCCGTTCCAATGAATGCCCGGCAAATTATTTTCAATATTCTCCTTATAAACTTTTTCCGAATTACTTCCGCGCTTAATTACTTTATTATTTGAATCTATTAAGCTATAACTGCCGTTTAATCTCAAAATCCTTGGATTTTTTTCCATAATTTCCAACATATATTTAACTTTATCCGGCTTCCAAACGTCATCCTGGTCGCAAAAAAATATAAAACTCTCACTATCGGGACTGCAATCGCATACGGCGTCAAAAAAATTTATTCTCCAACCTTTATTAAATTCGTTTATTTTTAAAGTCCAGTTATCTAAATTGTTTTTTGAAATAAAATCTTGTATAATCGCCGCCGTTTTATCGGTAGAACAATCGTCGTAAATCCTAACCGCATCAATTTTTCGATTTTGATTTTTTAAAGAAAGCAGTTGTTCGGAAATATATTTTTCGCCGTTATAAGAACATAATAAAACGTAAACCATTATGAATACACCAACTTTAATATTAAATAAAGTAACCTTATACGTTTTTTTGCTATACAACGCAGAAAAATCTTTTTATCAAATCTTGACTCGTTTCTTATTACTTCACCGATACCTTGTGCAATTTCCGGATGTTTCAATATCTCTTTAATCATATCGACAGCCGTTCTCTTATTCTTTATCCCACGCCTTATATTTATTAAAGAAACCACTGTATGGAACACGTATTCATACGACAGTTGCGTCGTTTCTCTTTCATAACCTTTCTCAATCAATATAGTTCTAACTGTTTCGTTTAAGTTTATAAAGTTATTCCAAAGATTTTCCTGATATTTATGCGTAAGAGAATCGGCATTTTCTATTCTGTAATGATACGGATAATATCCCGAAATAATATATAAAGATTTTGCATCCAGTACGGATGATATTACCATTAAATTATCTTCTCCCAACTGTATATCATCATTAAGAAAATAATCGGCGTTATTCAAAAGCAAATGCTTCTTGAAAATTTTATTTATGCGCGATAGATAAATACAGCTTCGGTTTCTCAATGAACCTTTATTTATCAGCGACGGGATGATTTTTTCATTTATATCATTCTTATCGTAAAAACCGCCGTCCGCCGTCAGAGTATTTTCAAAATCTTTCTCTCTGTTAAACGTTCTGTATCCTACAACAACTATTTCGGAATCGTTTTTCAGAACTTTTTCCATCATACGCTCATACATATCGGGCTCTATCCAATCATCACTGTCAACAAAACCCATATAATCCCCGGAACAAGCACTTATTCCCGCTCTCAGCGCAGATAACGGGCCACCGTTTTCTTTATGAATATATTTAACCCGATTGTCGTTTTGATGGTATTGATAACATATACTCTCGCTATTATCGGTACTTCCGTCATTCACCAATATGATTTCAATATCCGAGTACGTTTGATTTACCAAACTATCAATACACTTTTTCAGATATTTTTCGGAATTGTAAATCGGAACAATAACACTTAATTTCATATCAAACAACACCCAAATTAAAGC
>WSNJ01000095.1 GCA_013316045.1 Clostridia bacterium | reverse complement strand
GCGCGAATAAGTTTGGCTTCGTCAAGAGTTTCCCAACCGTCGATTTTCACTTTCGACTCTAAAAAAGATTCTAAAAGCAACGTTTATTACGCTGATATTGCTAATTTTGTTGGCAATATTTGCTTTTTCACTTATTTTAGAGCCGAAAGTGAAAATCGACGGTTGGGAAACTCTTGACGAAGCCAAACTTATTCGCGCCGAAAGAACAATCTCTATTCTTGACGACGAAGAAATTCCGCTGGCAAATTCATTATACGATACCAATAAAACCTATACCCCGATAAACGAAGTACCGAAAAACACCATAGAAGCCTTTATATCGATTGAAGACAAGCGGTTTTATAAGCATAAAGGCGTAGATTATATCAGAATATTGTCGGCGGCGAAAGCGAATATATTGTCGGGCTCATTTAAGGAAGGCGCATCAACGATAAGCCAACAACTTGTAAAAAATACGCATTTGAGCAGTGAAAAAAACATATCCCGAAAAATCAGAGAAATTCGAATAGCGAGAGAACTCGAAAGAAAATTCACCAAAGACGAAATAATGGAAATGTATCTGAATATGTTGTATTTCGGAAACAACATTTACGGAATAAGCGCGGCGGCAAAAACTATGTTTAACAGAAGCGTATCAGAACTCAGCCCGGCTCAAAGCGCTTTACTCGCCGGAATAATTAACAACCCCGCGCTGTATAATCCGTATAAGAACCCCGAAAATGCGTTAAAGCGCAGAAATCTCGTACTTTCTCGGATGTTGAAAAACGGTAAAATAACACAATCGGAATACAATTCAGCAGTAGAATCCCCTATCGAAATAGAAAAGATTTCAAATGCAAACTACCAATATATAAACAGCGTAATCAAGCAAGCGAGCGACCTTCTACACTGCGACGAAAAGGATTTGTTCCGAAAAAAACTTACGATAGGCACAAATCTGGATACAAAATTACAATCTTCTATAAACGGCATAATCGACTCGTACGACTTGCCGAACGGCGCAATAGCCGAAATTCTCGTTATGAATAATTTATCGGGAAATATTATTTCACTTGGCGGAAGCGGTGAAATCAACCTTTCTGACGTTAAGCGGCAACCCGGTTCGACAATAAAGCCCGTTTTATCGTACGCGCCTGCCTTGGAGAAAAATCTTATAGTGCCCATTACTCCGATTCTCGACAGCAAAACAAAATTCGGCAACTACGCCCCGTCGAACTTTAATTCGAAATATCTCGGTTGGACTACCGCACAAAACAGTCTTATCCATTCGTCAAACGTTTGCGCCGTAAAACTTCTCGAAATGACGGGAATAGACACGGCTAAGCAATATGCGACAAAATGCGGAATTAAATTTTCCAAAAACGATAAATCGCTGGCGATAGCTTTGGGCGGACTTACAGACGGCGTAACGCTCCGAGAAATCGCAAACGCTTATCAGGTTTTTGCAAACGACGGAAACTATATCGAAAGCAGTTATATAAGATATATTAAAAATGAAAACGGCGACTACATTTACCGCAGAAAACCGTATGAAAAGCGCGTATTTTCTTCGGAAACAGCATTTTTTATAAACAGTATGCTATCCGAATGTGCGAAAACGGGAACGGCAAGAAAACTCGGAAATATTTCGCAAATATGCGCCAAAACGGGAACCGTCGGAGATAAAAACGGCAATACGGACGCATATTGCATTGCATACAGCCCCGATTATACCGTTGCCGTTTGGATAGGATGCAAAAACTCCGAATACAAAAATAACGTTACCGGCGGCGGCTTACCGACAGCGATAGCCAACACGCTGTTCGGAAAACATATCAGAACTTACGGTAGTAAATTCAACGTTCCCGCAACTATTATAGAAGCCGAAATCGACTCGGACGAATTAAACAGAAATCATAAAATTATTGCCGCAAACGACAAAACGCCGCCGAAATTCAGGAAAAAGACTTATTTTACAAAAGCCACCGTCCCGAAAAGCCGAGACAGCGGTAACTATTACGAATACGAAAATGACGGGATTTTAACCGATTTCGATAATTTCGAGATTGTTTAATACTTCTTCGACAAGTTCGTCGTAGTTTTCGATTTTCTTTTCTTCGAACTCACATCTCTCGATTTGCGGTTTGGTTACGGGATTTTTGGGTAAAAACACCGTACAGCAATCCTCGTATGGAAGAATCGAAGTTTCGTAAGTCCCGATTTTAGTGGAAATCTCGAAAATTTCCTGTTTATCCATACCTATAAGAGGACGCATAATAGGCAAATCTTTAATCATACTATTTGTAACCGTTATGCTCTGTACGGTTTGGCTCGCCACTTGTCCGAGACTTTCACCGTTAACTATGCAGTCGCAATAAAATCTTTTTGCGGTTTTTTCGGCTATCAGCATCATAAAACGGCGCATAATAGTTATAAGATAGTTGTTATCGCAATTTTTATGAATAGCTTCTTGAATTTTAGTAAACGGTGCGAAAATCAGATTGATTTTCCCGCAATAATTTTGCATTATTTTAGCGAGTTCTTTAACTTTCTCTTGTGCGTTTTCACTCGTGTACGGGTAAGAATGAAAGTGAAGCGCCGAAAGAGAAAGTCCTCTTTTCGCCATCATATAACCCGCAACGGGACTGTCTATCCCGCCCGAAAGCAACAAAAGTCCGCGCCCTGCGCTTCCGACAGGCATTCCGCCCGCTCCCGCAATTTTTTCGTTAAATATATACGTAAAGCCGTTTTCTCGTATATCTATGTAAACGACAAAGTCGGGATTGTGCAAATCGACAGTCAAATTGCCGAAAGTATCGAGCAAATCTCTGCCAAGCTCACGGCTTAATTTCATCGAATCAAGCGGAAATGATTTGTCGGCTCTGTTTGCGGATACGCGAAAACTCCCGCTTTGCGGAATTATTTTTTTAACAAGTTTGAAGATTTCGTCGTAATCAGACTTGATTTTGTAACCGCAACTCAAAGAATTTATTCCGAATACCGTTTTCAGAAGCGCGACAATTTTATCTTCTTCCGATTGATTGTAGTCTGAAACCGTATAGCGGTTTCTTCCGAAAAACAGCTTGCAATCTATACCTGCGAGCTTTTCTTTTATATTGCGAACAAGCAAATTTTCAAAAAAACAGCGGTTCTTTCCTTTGAGATATATCTCGCCTATGCGTATTAAAATAACCTTATCCAACTTGACCGCTCCGTAATGTTTTTATTTTTTCCGATATTACGACTGCCGCTCTTTTAATTTCGTCTGCCGTATTCTGCGGAGAAAAACTTATGCGTACGCTCCCCGCAATATCCTTCTGAGAGAGCCCCGTTTCGCCCAACACGCGATTACTGCGCAACTTAGACGCGCAAGCGCTTCCAAGCCCGATAAATATGTTCTCCGCCGCACTGAGCCGCTGTAAAACTTCCGCATTTAATCCCGCAAACGAAATTGAAATTATAGCGGAACAAGCGTTGTTAATATTCGAATTGACCTTATAATCGGTAACCGCATTATTTATTGTATTCAAAAAAGTATCTTTCAGAATCCGCATTTTGCTTTCGTCGTAGTCGTTGTAATACGACTTTGCCGCAATTCCGAACGTACCGATAGCGGCAACGTTTTCGGTTCCGGAACGCATATTGCTTTCTTGACCGCCGCCGAAAATCAGCGGCGAGAGATTGACGCCTTTTTTTATATAAAGCGCTCCGCAACCTTTTACGCCGCCGACTTTATGCGCGCTTATACTGTATAAATCAACGTCGGAATATTTAAGCACCGTTTTGTTTTTGCAAAATGCCTGTACGCCGTCCGAGTGAAACAAAATCTTTTTATTCTTAGCTTTGCATAGCTTTGATAAAGCGAAAATATCGTTTATCGCGCCTGTTTCGTTGCTGTAATGAATGACCGAAACAAGCGACGTATTTTCGTCTACAAGTTGCGCAAATTTTTCTTTATTGACGGCACCGTCTGCGTTTAAGGGCGAAAAACGCACTTCAAAGCCCTTATTCTTCAAGTTGAGTGCAGATTCGTATATTGCGGAATGCTCCCCTGCCGATATAACTATATTGCCTTTTTTGTTCTTGAATCCGCTCGAAATTGCCCAATTATCGGCTTCGGTCGCTCCCGACGTAAAATATATTTCGGCAGACGTAACGCCTAATAATTCCGCGATTTCGGCGCGCGATTTTTCTATGGTTGCCTTTGCGTCCGAACCTTTGCCGTAGAGCGCAGACGGATTGAAATATTCGTTTTCGTTTATACGGTTTATAAGCTCTGCTACTTCTTTATAAGGCTTTGTAGTGGCGGCATTATCAAGGTAAATCATTTATTTTCGTCTTCTTTTTTCTCTGTTGCTACGGGCGATTTTTTAACAGGCATACTCAAACTTTTATCCAAAACGCTGATTCTCGGAATGCCGCGCCTTATCGACATAAGCATTACTTCGTCTGGCTGAATATGCAATAAATGCGGTACGCCTTCCACGACATAGTATATATAAACTATTTCGTTTTCGTCTTCGACTTCGCAAAAAGCAATCTCGTTTTTTATTCCTTTAAACGACGCATATCTTTCGTAAGCTTCGGAGGTAACTCTACCGACCGATTGAAAAGTCGATAAGCCTATCTCTACGAATTTTTTACGTTTTTTGCGGTTTACGACCTTGACTACCCTGAACAAATCTCCGTTAAGATAATAATCGAATTCAAGATTGGTTCTGTTGATAAATTTACCTATAAAAATAAAAGCAAGCACGAACGGCACCGCCATAAAAAAGCAAAATAAAAAGTTCATTAAGAATTGCAACGCAATGTTGCCGCCTTTCTCTTGTGCCGGCAATAGCCAAAACAAAAAGAAAAAGATAACAACTGCCGCAACGCAAACGTAACGAACGATTGTTAAAATTTTCGTTCTTTTTCCGTGCCTGTCGATTCCGTCGTTATTTATAGATTGTTCTGCATATACGTCCATAATTTCACCTTACGAATTTATTTTTTCCGACGCCTTTCCGTTTTGTTCCTTCTTTGCGTCCGAATCATTCAGAATTTTACCATTTTCGATTTCGTGTTTATTCGGGTCGAATAGAGAAAGCGTAAATATGAAAGTAGCTCCCGCGCCTTTATTGCTTTCGACCCAAATAATTTCGTTGTGGTCGTCTATTATTTTTTTGACAATGGACAGCCCCAGCCCTGTTCCTTTGCTCTTAGTCGGAGTTCTCGCTTTGTCCGCCATATAGAACCTGTCCCAAATAAACAACTGGTCTTTTTTGCTTATACCGAAGCCGTTGTCTTTTACGGTAACGTAAAGTTTTTTACCGTGTATTTGCGTCGTTACAAGTATGCGTGAATATGCGGGCGAATATTTTATCGCATTGTCTATAAGATTTACGAGAACCTGAATAATTTTGTCTTTATCCGCATAAACGTAATTTGTTTCGCGGACAAAATCGACGTCGAGCTGCACTTCTTTCTTTATCAAGTTAGGTTCGAAACGCTCTATAACTTGCCTAATAGCGGAATTTATCTCGAATCTACTCGGTTTAAGCTGATACTTTCCCGACTCCATACGCGAAAGGTCAAGCATCGAATTGATAAGCGAACTCAGACGCTTTGTTTCTCTCAAAACTATTCTGAGATACTTTTCGCGGTCGTCTTCGCCTATTGTCCCGTCGAGCATAGCTTGCAAAAAGCCTTGAATCGACGTAAGCGGCGAACGCAATTCGTGCGACGCATTCGATATAAAAGATTTTCTCGACTGTTCGAGATTTTCGAATTCCTGTGCGGTTGCATTAAAATTTTCCGCAAGATTTTTCACGTATAAATCTGAACGTTTAAGATTAACCTTTATATATTCGCCTTTTGTGAGCTTTTTAGTCGAATTTATTATCGAACACATCGGGCGAACAACTAATCTTACGTTTATATAGGTAATGACAAAAATTTCGATTACGGCAAGTAATATTATACCAATCAGCAAAAAATAGCGGTTTTCCGCGTCGATTACCGGCATAACGTAATAA
>WSNJ01000094.1 GCA_013316045.1 Clostridia bacterium | reverse complement strand
AAGATTTTTACGTATATACGCATATTTATTATATGCAAATGTTTAAGTTTTTTTTAGCACTTGCCGCAATAGACTGCTAGCAATGTAAGAAGATAGCTGCTTACCCGAAACGCGCAAACAAATACTTTTTATTTGACAAATTTCCGCGCGCATTGTATAATTAACCCACAAAGATGGAAAGCATCGCGGAAAAACTCGTCGAGCTAAGGCTTGCCACGCGCAGAGCGTGCCGCAAGAAAGACAATGCCGTAGGAAAAAGCGTTCTGTCATTAAGCGACAAGACGCTGTTTTTGTTATTAAAGCGACCGCTGTCCGCCGAAGAAATCAAAAGCTCGCTCTGTATAGGGGACGCAAACCTAACCCACCTTACGGACAAAATGACGGCGGACGGCTATATCGAAAGAATCCGCTACGAAAACGACGGCAGACGCGTGGGCTACGCCTTAACTCAAAAGGGTACGGACTCAATCCGCGCCCTGCTCGCACAGCTCGACGACAATTTCCGAATGATACTGAACAAGGAAAGCGAATACAGGGAAGCGCTCGGTCATATCGACGAAGTTCTCAACCTTTTATCGTTTTTGTAGCGAGCGGCATATATATTATTATTCGGCAAAACTATGGGAAACTTTCAGACAGATTTACAGGCGGTGCTCAGGCACGACCCCGCGGCAAGAAACAAGCTCGAAGTCGCTTTGACTTACAGCGGTTTTCACGCCGTAGTTTTACATAGGCTCGCGCATTTCTTCTACGTTCACCGATATAAGCTGTTGGCGCGGATAATAAGTCAGATTTCGCGCTTCTTTACGGGAATAGAAATTCACCCCGGGGCAAAACTCGGGAAAGGCGTGTTCATCGACCACGGCGCGGGCGTAGTTATAGGCGAAACCGCGGAAATCGGCAATAACGTAGTGATTTATCAGGGCGTAACGCTCGGCGGTACGGGCAAGGACAAGGGAAAGCGCCACCCCACTATCGAAGACAACGTTATGATAAGCGCGGGCGCAAAGGTTTTGGGACCGTTCACCGTGGGCAAAGGCGCGAAAATAGGCGCGGGAAGCGTTGTCCTGCGCGAAGTTCCGCCCAATGCGACGGTCGTGGGCATTCCCGGCAAAATAGTGCGCCTTAACGGCGAGCGCGTCGACGACCTCGACCAAAACCTGCCCGACCCCATTATGGACGAGCTGAATAAGATTAACGAGCGGCTCGACGAGATATACGCGAAAATAAACAAAAAATAAAAACGCATTCATCCGATGATACGGACAACTGCGTTTTTATAAAATCATTGCAATATAATGTAAAGGAAAAAATTCAATGCTTAAATTATACAACACCCTGTCCCGCACAAAGGAAGAATTCAAGCCGCAAGCCGACAAAGTAACTATGTATTCGTGCGGTCCGACCGTATACAATTACGCGCATATCGGCAACCTGCGCACTTACGTTTTTATGGACGTTCTGCGCAGAGTTCTTAAATACGACGGCTATAAAATCAAGGGCGTTATGAACATAACGGACGTAGGGCATCTTCTGTCCGACGCGGACGACGGCGAAGACAAAATGGTAAAAGCGAGCCGCGAGCAGAAAAAATCGCCCGTCGAAATCGCCGCCTACTACACGGAAATCTTTATGAACGACACCGCCGCTCTGAATATCGGAATGCCCGAGATAATAGCGAAGGCGACCGAGCATATCGACGATATGATAAAGTACGTAGTCGCGTTGCAGGAAAAGGGCTACGCTTACGAAACGAGCGACGGCATTTACTTCGATATAGCCAAGTTCCCCGAATACGGGAAGCTCTCGCGCCTTAACTTAGACGAACAGATAGCGGGCGCGCGCGTGGAAGTGAATTCCGAGAAACGCCACCCCGCCGACTTCGCGCTTTGGAAGAAAGCCGAAAAAAACCACATTATGCAATGGCAGTCGCCTTGGGGAATGGGCTATCCCGGTTGGCATATCGAGTGCTCGGCAATGAGCCGCAAGTATCTCGGCAAAACGCTCGACATTCACACGGGCGGCGTGGACCATATCCCCGTTCACCACGAAAACGAAATCGCACAGAGCGAAGCGCTCGAAGGTTGCAAGACCGTCAACTATTGGCTCCACGGCGAATTTATGCTCGTCGAAGGCGGCAAAATGAGCAAGTCGCTCGGCAACACCTACACGATTGCCCAGCTTAAAGAAAAGGGCTATCCCCCGCTCGCGTTCAGATATTTCTGTCTGAATGCGCACTACCGCAAAAAGCTGAATTTTACGTTCGACGGAATGGACTCCGCGTTAACGTCGCTCAAACGCCTTTACGCGCTTATGCTCAAACATAAGCAAGGCACGGAAAAAGCAAGCGCCGAAGCGCTCGGAAAATACGAAACGGAATTCCGCAATGCAATAGACGACGACCTGAATATTCCGCTCGCGCTCGGCACGCTCTGGACTATGCTCAAAGACGAAAAGGACTCGCGCGACGTTTACTCGCTCGCGCTTAAATTCGATACGGTGCTCGGACTTTCGCTCGACAAATGCGAAGAATACGCCGACAAACCCGAACCGGCGGAAATTCCAGACGACATAAAAGCGATAGCCGACGAGAGATGGGAAGCGCGCAAAAACAAGAATTGGGCGGAATCCGACCGCCTGCGCGAATTACTCAAAGAAAAAGGCTACGCCGTAAAAGACGCAAAAGACGGCTTTACGGTAGAAAAATTATAAATCAGAACTCTTTGAAATTATCGAGCGTCATAGGTCGCGATTTGTTTTCGATTTCCGAAACCATCGCGACTATTTTGTCGTTTACGGGCGTAGGTATGCCGAGCTCCTTACCCTTGGAAACAATATAGCCGTTGAAAAAGCCTATCTCGGCTTTGCCGCCGCGCTCCAACGATTGAAGCGACGACGATTTGAGATTCTTGTATTTGATTCCGACAACGCGGATTACGAGATGACGCTTGAAATCAGAAAAGCCGCCCTTGCGCGCCGTCATTTTGTAATAGTCTATCTTGTTCGCATACGGCGGCACTTTAATCCCGAGCGCGTTCGCAACGTCCATTCCCTCGCGCATAATCTCTATAAACAGATTTCTGAGCTTTTTGATTTTAAGCATCTTGCCGAGCGTTAGCCCGCAGATTGCGCCGAGCGCGGTTATGCACGAGTTTACGAGCAACTTAGAGTAAAGTTCTTCGTAAATCTTATCCGTTATATGCACGGGCGAAACCGTTTCGAGCGCGTCTTTGAGTTTAGGCAAAAGCGGCGAAGAACAACCGTCGTACATACCGATTATAAAGTCGCCTTCCGAAGTCTTTACGAGTTTTGCAGGCGCGGTCATAGTTCCGCCGAAACCGATAACGCAACCCACGGTGCGCTCTTTTCCGACTATCTCGGCGAGCGCGTCTATGCAAATGCCGTTCTGCATAGATACGAACAGCGTGTTCTCGTCCGCAAACGGCAACGCGTCGCGCGCTGCTTGCTGCATATCGTAGGCTTTCGTTACAATCATTATTATGTCTTTTCTGCCCGAAAAGTCCGAAACCTTTTCGACCGCGTTCAACTTGATTTTCTTGTTGACAACGCCCGTAACTTCTATGCCGTCGTTTTTGATTATATCGGCGATTTCCTTATGCTTGCAGACAAGCTCTATATCGTAACCCTTGTCCGCCATCTGAGCCGCGGTAACGCCGCCTATCGCGCCCGCGCCAATAATTCCTATTTTAAGTTGTTCCATTTCGCAAATATTCTCCTTGTTAAAATTAAAAAGTTCGGCCGTTTGGAAACGCAGTCGCGCGGCAGACGGACAACAGGCGGCGCGGCGGCAAGGGCGCGTATAAAGAAATGCGCAACCGTAGCGACGCGTTGCACGTAGTCCGTATCCCGCGATAAATGCGTTTCCAAGCAAAAAGGTCGCAAAAACGCGACCTTTTTATTGTTTTTTTGTTAATTCCGATTATTTCTTAGCCGCGGGCTTTTTAGCGGGCGCTTTTTTGGTAGCGGGCTTTTTTGCCGCAGGCTTTTTAGCGGGTTCTTCTTCCGCACTCGCCGCTTTTTCCGCCTTTGCGGGCTTTTCGGCTACGGGAGCGGTGAACGTGTAAGCGGGAGCTTCCGCCGACTTAGCCGCAATCACGTCGGCAAGAGCTTCGGGAGCTTTCGCGCTTACGCCCGCCGCGTTGATATACAACTTGATTTTATCGTTCTGATTAAGGTTTACGGGGTCGGAAACCATTGCGCAGAGATAATCTTCCACGCCGTCCACAGCCACGTAAACGAGCGTCTTATCGCCCATAACGTCCGCGTCTTTAACTCTGCCGACAATAACCTGTTTCGGGTTCTTCTTAACGTCCGCAAGGTTAATCGAGAAGTAGTTCGGGTCGAGATATACCGCGTATTCGCCCGCTTCTCTTACGGTTTCGTTCGTGTTGATTGCAATCTTGCTCTTGCCGAATGCAATGCTTGCCATAGTTTCCTTAACGGTAACGTTTGCCGCCGCCTTGTTTGCGGTAACCGCCTTGGAAGCGATGAGCTTGTTGTTCGTATCTACGTCTCTGAGCTGTACCGACGTAACTTTGCAATAGAGTTTGATTTTATCTCCGCTCGTTACTTTCGTATCTATAGCGAGCTTAGCTACTATATAGCCTTTCTTGCCGGGAACCGCAACGTAAGCCGCCGTGTATCTCGGATATTTTTCCACGAAGTCGACAACGCCGTCCATTTCAAAATATTCGCTGTTGTCGTAGGTTGCGCCTTCTTCCGCTTCGGGATTGAACACAGCCGCGTCGAACGCTTCTTTGTCCATAATAGCGTCGGGTGCGATTTCGAGAATTACGTCGGAGTTAATCTGGTCGTAGCTTACGAGCTTTTTAGCGACGGCTTCGGGCAAATCTATTTTAACGTTGCCGAATCTTACGGTGAGCTTATCGGGTTCCGCAAGGAACTTAGCGGGAATTCTGTTGACTCTCGGAACGCCCATAATCGTAAGTTCCGTTTCGGGGTCGAAGAAGTGAATATGGTTTGCGTCGAACGCGAGTTTAACGCTCTCGCCCGCTTCAACCGTACTTCTTGCGTCGATACGCGCAATCGTGTAATCTTCCTTTCCGTCGACTTTCATATAAAGTATAGTTTCGTTACCGAGCTTTTCGATAACGTCGATATCCGCTTTGATAACCGTGTTCGGCGAGCCTGCGATAAACACTTCTTCGTCGTGAATATCTTCGGGGCGAACGCCCATCTTAACGGGTTTGCCGAAATACGATTCGTCCATAAGACGTCTTGCGCGAGCTTCGGGAATTTCTATTCTGTTTTCGCCGAATCTTGCGTAAACCTTGCCGCCGTCGCGTTCCAACGCCGCGTCGAACAGGTTCATCTGCGGCGAGCCCAAGAACGTTGCGACGAATATGTTTTCGGGATAATCGTACAGGCACTGCGGCGTATCGACCTGCTGAACGATACCGTCTTTCATAACGACGATACGCGTACCCATCGTCATAGCTTCGGTCTGGTCGTGCGTTACGTAAATAAACGTAGTTGCAAGTTTGTTGTGTAGCTTGGTAATTTCGGTTCTCATCTGAACGCGGAGTTTTGCGTCCAAGTTGGAGAGCGGTTCGTCGAGCAGGAACACCTTAGGTTCGCGGACAATCGCACGGCCCAAAGCTACGCGCTGACGCTGACCGCCGGAAAGAGCTTTCGGCTTACGCGTAAGGAGCGGCGTAATACCGAGTATTGCGGCGGCTTCCTGCACGCGGCTGTCGATTTCCTGACTGTTCATCTTGCGCAGACGCAGACCGAACGCCATATTGTCGTAAACCGTCATATGCGGATAAAGAGCGTAGTTCTGGAAAACCATCGCTATATCGCGGTCTTTGGGTTCTACGTCGTTGACAAGCTTACCGTCGATATAAAGCTCGCCTGCGGAAATTTCTTCCAACCCCGCAACCATACGGAGCGTCGTGGACTTACCGCAACCGGACGGTCCGACGAATACGATAAACTCTTTATCGTCGATGTCAAGGTTGAAGTCCGAAACGGCTTTTACTCCGCCCTGATAAATCTTGTAGATGTGTTTTAAGGATAAACTTGCCATTGGATTTTCATCTCCCCAAT
>WSNJ01000093.1 GCA_013316045.1 Clostridia bacterium | reverse complement strand
CGGCAAGGGCGCGTATCAAAACATACGTAACCGCGCCGACGTGCCGCACGTAGCCGCTATATGTGCGTGCCCACACCGCCGACTATTCGAAGTCGACTACCGTCGCCCACCGCATCAAAAACTCTTTCTCGTCGGGATTACCCTTTACGAGCTGACTTGCGGCTACTATCGAAAGCCACTTGTCTACGTATTGACGGGCGGTATCGCTCTTTTTGCAGAAAAGGCTCATATATCTTTCGGCAACGTCTTCTTTGCCCGCAAGGCAGAATCTAAGGTAAGTTCTTGCGGCGTCGCCCGACGCGTTTCCCTGAGTTGCGTGCGACCAGTCGATTATGTAGTCTTTTCCGTCGTCGCCCACTATGATATTGCTCGGAATAAAATCGCCGTGGCACAGCTTGTTATGTTTGGGCGCGCCGTCAACGCGCATATGAAGTTCGTAGCGCGTAGTTGCGTCAAGACCGCTCGTGCTAATCTTGCGGTTCATTTTATCTTTGAGCTTAGTCAAAAGCGGACAAGTTTTTTTCTGAATTCCGAGCTGAATATCAACGAATTTATTCAGATATTCGTCGAACTTCTTCGGGTTTTCGTCCATAAGCTGTTCGAGCGTCTTACCCTCGATAAATTCGGTAACAATCGCCCACTTGCCGTCGATTTTCTCCACGCCGTCGATTTTGGGTACGTTAAGCCCCGTTTCTTCGACGCGCGCCTGATTCAGCGCTTCGTTGAGAATATCCGACTTGGAATATCCTTCGTCGAAAAGTTTAACGCAATAGTCCCCGCTGCGGTAAACCGCCTTTCTCTCTCTTTTTACAATGAGCTTGCCGAGTTCCATAATTATTTGACCTCCTTACCGTAATATACTTTAAGATACATATCTTTGATTTCTTTCATAAGCGGATAACGCGGGTTAGCGCCCGTGCATTGGTCGTTGAACGCGTCTTCCGTCATCTGCTCCAAGTTGTCAAGGAACGCCTTTTCGTCAACCTTTGCGTCTTTGATAGTCATAGGCAGGTTGAGCGCTTTTTTGAGTTCGTCGATTTTCTTTATGAGCTTTTCGACTTTCTCGTCGTCGTTTTTACCGTTAAGTCCCAACATTTCGGCAACTTCCGCATAGCGGCGCTTAGCCTGAGGATACTTGTACTGCGGGAACGTACCCATTTTCGTGGGAGCTTCGGCACAGTTAAAGCGGATAACTTCGTCTATCATAAGCGCGTTCGCAACGCCGTGCGGCAAGTGGTGATACGAGCCGAGCTTATGCGCCATAGAGTGGCAAACTCCGAGAAAAGCGTTCGCAAAAGCCATACCCGCCATAGTGGAAGCGTTTGCCATTTTCTCGCGCGCTTCGGGGTCGCTTCCGCCGTTATCGTATGCACGCTTCAAATAATCGAATATAAGTTTTATTGCTTCTTTCGCAATGCCGTTGGTGTAGTCGGTAGCCATTACCGACGCTATGGCTTCGAGCGCGTGAGTAAGAGCGTCGATACCCGATGCCGCCGTAAGTCCTTTCGGGATATTCATCATAAGGTCGGCGTCGATTATAGCCATATCGGGCATAAGCTCGTAGTCTGCGAGCGGATACTTCGTATGCGTCTTTTCGTCGGTGATTACGGCGAACGGCGTTACTTCCGAACCCGTGCCCGCGGTTGTGGGAACTGCGATAAAGTACGCTTTTTCACCCATATGCGGGAATGCCGCGACTCTCTTTCTTATGTCCATAAAGTCCATCGCAAGGTCTTCGAACTTAACTTCGGGGTGTTCGTAGAGAACCCACATAATTTTAGCCGCGTCCATAGCCGAGCCGCCGCCGACGGCTATAATAACGTCGGGCTTGAAACTTGCCATTGCCTTTGCGCCTTCTTCCGCGCAAGCGAGCGTCGGGTCGGGAGCTACGTTAAAGAACGTAGTGTGCGAAATTCCCATTTCGTCGAGTCTGCCCGTTATAGCCTTTGTAAATCCGCTTTCGAACAGGAACGTGTCGGTTACGATAAACGCGCGCTTTTTGTTCATAAAATCTTTAAGTTCGCGGATAGCTACTCCCAAGCAACCTTTTTTGAAATAAACCTTTTCGGGCGCTCTGAACCAAAGCATATTTTCTCTCCTTTCGGCAATAGTCTTAATGTTGATAAGGTGCTTAACTCCTACGTTCTCGGAAACGCTGTTTCCGCCGTAAGTTCCGCAACCGAGCGTAAGCGACGGCGCGAGCTTGAAGTTGTAAAGGTCGCCTATACCGCCCTGCGAGCTCGGGGTGTTTATAAGCAAGCGGCAGGTGCGCATCGAGTTTTCCCACTTCTCGATTTTTTCCTTTTGCGTAACGGGGTCGATATACAGCGAAGAAGTATGACCGAGTCCGCCGTCGGCTATAAGCTGAGCGGCTTTTGCTACCGCGTCGTCGAAATCTTCGGCTTTGTACATTGCAAGTACGGGGCTTAACTTCTCGTGTGCGAATTCTTCGGAAATATCCACGCTCTCGACTTCGCCGATAAGAACCTTCGCCGTTTCGGGAACTTCGAAGCCCGAAAGACGCGCGATAGTCGCGGCGGACTGACCTACTATCTTGGCGTTCAGCGCGCCGTTGATAATAATCGTTTTACGTACCTTTTCGGTCTGTTCTTCGTTAAGGAAGTATGCGCCGCGGTATGCGATTTCCTTTTTGAACTTTTCATAAACGTCTTTGAGAACGATTACGGACTGTTCGGACGCGCAAATCATACCGTTGTCGAACGTTTTGGAATGAAGTATCGAGGACGCCGCCGTTTCTATGTCGGCGGTGCTGTCTACGATTGCGGGAGTATTGCCCGCGCCTACGCCGACGGCGGGTTTTCCCGAGCTGTACGCCGAACGGACCATTCCCGGTCCGCCCGTTGCGAGAATAAGGTCGGCTTCTTTCATAACCTGAGCCGAAAGCTGAACGCTCGGTTCGTCTATCCACGCAATAATGTCTTCGGGCGCGCCGGCTTTGATTGCCGCGTCGAGAACGATTTTAGCCGCCGCAATGGTAGACTTTTTTGCTCTCGGGTGCGGGCTTATGATAAGCGCGTTACGCGTCTTTAACGCGATAAGCGACTTGAATATAGCCGTACTCGTGGGGTTTGTGGTAGGGATAACGGCAGCGATTACGCCTACGGGTTCGGCAATCTTTGTAATTCCGAACGCTTCGTCGCGTTCCAAAACTCCGCACGTCTGAACGTTTTTATACGTGTTGTATATGTATTCGGACGCGTAGTGGTTTTTGATAACCTTATCTTCCACAACGCCCATACCCGTTTCTTCCACCGCCATTTTAGCGAGCGGTATTCTCTGTTTGTTTGCCGCAAGCGCAGCCGCTCCGAATATAGCGTCTACCTGTTCCTGCGAAAACGTTGCAAACTTTCTCTGCGCCGCGCGTACCTGTTCGATACGCTTTTTCAGCGTTTCTTCGTCGTTTACGATTTCTGCCATTTCCCTTAAATCTCCTTAGATATAATTATACTATTATTATATCCCATAAAGCCGAATATTCCAAACGCTCTCGCTATAATTTCATATACGTATTTTTCATATAGGTATAAGTATAAATTATATCGCCCGATTATATGAAGTTACACAGCAACATAAGCACGGGAACGGTTACGAAACTCAGAACCGAAGTAAGCAGAGTGGCTTTTGCGGCGAAAGAGCTGTCCGAGCCGAAGCGTTCGGAAAGAAGCACGACAATCGTAGCCGACGGCATAGCCATAAGAATATAGAGCGTAGTAACCGTGGTTACGTCGAGCGGACAGAACAGTCTGAACAAAAGCAGTACGCCGAGACTCAAAAGCGGCACGGCTACAAGCCTTACAGCCGACGCGAAATAGAGCCGCAAATCTATAAACAGCTCTTTTAATTTAACGGACGCAAGACGTATACCGAGAACTGTCATCGACACGGGCGAAGTCATATTTGCCAGAAAGTCGAGCGGTATCATAATTTCGTTAGGCACGGCGGCGTTCGTAAAAAACAGCGGCAATGCCACGACGAGCGCGACTGTCGGCGGATTCAGAATCGCTCTTTTAACGCTTATGTGCTTTTTCTCGCCGGTTATCACGAATACGAGAAGCGTCCAGGCGAGCAGATTAAACACTATCACGAAAACGTTGCAGTACAGCACGGGGGTCGGGTCGCTCGGAAACAGCGCCTGCAAAAACGGTATTCCCATAAACGCGCAGTTGCTGAATACGGCAACCCCTATGCTCGCGCGCCGAGCCGTTTCGTCGCGCACGCCCTTGAACACAAGCGCGCACAACAGCGTAAAACCTATAAGGAACAAAAACGCAAACAGCACGACGAAGCCGAGATTTTTGAGAAGCTCGGGCGTGTACTCGGATTTTATAAACGACTGAACCGTTAAAAAAGGCTGGCACACGTATAGCAAAAATACGGTGAAAGCCTTTGAAGAATCCTGCGGCAGAAGCCGCGTTTTGACTAATATGTAGCCCGGAAGCGCAAGAGCAACGAGCAGAGAAATACTGATAAGCGAAGTTAAAAAATACATACTTTACTCTTTCTGTTCGGCTTTCCCTTCAACGGGCGCGTAAAAATCATCGGCTGTATCTTCGATACTTTTGTTTTGGGTAGCGGTATTTTCGATACTCTTGTCTTTGGTAACGGTATCCCCTGCGCTTTCGGCGGTATCTTCGCTTTCGGGATTTGCTTCGATAAGCTCCATTTGCCCCGAGTTAGCAATAACGAGCATAAAGCGCGAAGCCACGGCAAAACCGAACGCCGCAACCGTAAGGCACAGCCCGACTATTGCGAAAACGTCGCGCGCGAACGCAACTATAACGCACTGTTCGACAAGGAAAAACAGCATTGCGATTACGAAAATCTCGTATGTAAGGAAAGTGAATTTATTGTTATATCCGTAGTGCGGCGCTTTGCTTTTAAGCACCGTCTTTTGTATTTTGTGCTTGCGGTTGTCCTGAAAAAACATATACAGCGCATAAATAAGCCCTATTACGTTAAGCGTGGAAAACACGGAAACAAGCGATTTATGCGTGCCGTGCCAACTCGTATCGGACGGCAAAAATATTGCGATAAGCAAAAACGCCGTCGACAATATAAAAAACACGCTCTTTTTTACCTGAAACGCGTAAAGCTCGTCGTCGCTCCTGCGAGAAACGTATCTGTCGAGTTTTTCCATATCGACTTCTTTCTCGGCGGTATCCGCATTTTTATTCTTTTTTGCCATCGCGCTTTCCTTTCCAGAATTTCGCTTCTTTATCGTTGCCGACCGACGCGTAGTATTTTTCGAGTGCGACAATGCTGTCGGCGTTACCCGATACCGCACTGCCCGTCAGAAGTTCCACGGCGTATTCTTCGTCGAAACCGAGCATAAGCTGAGCAAGTCGCGCAACGTTATCTTCGTCGCCGAGCTCGTACCCGCGCAGATAAAGTTCGACCGCCTTGTCGTTTATGCCTTCTTCATCGTAAAACTTTCCGAGTTCGACGCACGCCTTTGCCTGCCCGAGCGTTGCGGCGAAAGTGAAAAACTTTCTCGCGTCGCGCAGGTCGCCGTTCGCCTTGTATCTTTTTGCCGTTTCGTAGAGCGCGTCTTTATCGTCCGCGTCCGCAAGCGGCTTTAATTGCTCGTCCGTAAGATTGGTATAGTCCGTCATTTAACCTGCTTCTCCTTTACGAATGCGCGCGTATAAACTCGATAAGCGGAACGTTGTTGTCGTCTTTTGCGTGTTCGAGAACCGTTTTACCTTTGTATCTGTCGTTAAGCGAATAGCCGCGTTCGAGCAGAAATTCAAGGCTCTTGGTCCCCTTGCTGTAAGCGGCTCTGCACGCCTTTTCCAAAAATACGGGCTTTTTGGAAAAATCGTAACCCGTTTTGTCGAGAATGGTAAGAATCTCGAAGTAGCCTTCGTAAATCGCTTGCGCGACGGCAGTATCGGACGGAATGCGGAAATCGGTGTTTTCGATAAAGTATTCCATTACGCCCCACTCGCCCGTCGAAACGCAAAGGTCGAACGCCGATTTGTCCGCCCAATGCTTATGCTTTTCTATAAACGCGAGCATATCTGCGTAGCCGCCGTTTACTATCTCGAATATTATACGCAGATAGATCTGTCTCT
>WSNJ01000018.1 GCA_013316045.1 Clostridia bacterium | reverse complement strand
TTTTGCTAAAAATCATATTTACATGAAGAAGTTTATGTGCCATAATAGTTATGCAAAGATGAAAAAATTTCTTTGTAATAACATTTAGAGGCAAAAATTATGATGAGAAGAAGTTTCAAGGGGGTAAAATATGCGATGACGGCACTTTGTGTCGGAATACTCGCGAGTTTGTGCGCCGTTGTCGGCGTTGCTTATGCGGAAACGCCGAGTACATATGCAAGTTTTGCCATGCAGGACGGCGCCGCTGTGCGCATAATGGAGGACGAACACGGTTTGCGTTTTATTACGTCGATCGGAAAAGCGGATTATGACGCGCTCGTTGCCGCGGCAGACGGTGCGGAGATAGAGTTCGGTGCAATAGCCGCTCCGCAGGGAGAAACGCTGACGCTCGAAAACGCAAATGCTACGAAAATAGTTTCGAACGGCTGGTATAAAGAATTTACTCCCGACAGCGCGATAGCGACCGAATATAAATATGCGTCGGTACTAAGCAATATAACCGATTACGATAAAGAGTACGATTGCGTCGGTTATGCCAAGTACGGCTCAACCGTAATATACTCGGCAAAAGCCGACAACGTACGGTCGTTAAGATCGGTTGCGTTTATGGCTTGCGCCGATGCCGAGGACGGCGCTCTTGCGGATGACGACAGAGCGACTCTTGCGGGCAAATACCTTACTGGAATTACTGTTGCCGGGCGCTCGGTTTCGGCATACGAATATGAAAAAGTCGACGGCTCGTCGCTCAAACTCGTCAAGGTGCAGAATAGCGAATACGATTTGCAAATAGCGTCGAACGGTACGGATATGCCTACGGTAACGATCAAGGGCGCGACAATCGACGGGGGGGGGACATACTCGATTAACGTCGGTATAGACTCGGCGGATGTCGATATTTTGCGGGGACAGACAAGTCTTGCCGCAGGCACAGGCAATAAAGAAATAGTTTTCGTTACCGATGCGGCGGCGAGACTCGACGTTAAAATTTCGTCGGCAAACGGCACGCTCGGCGCGGACACCGTTTCGATTACCGAATACAAGGCAATTACGATTGACAGCGAAGCCGTCGAACTCATAGGCAACACGACGGTAAACGGTACGGCTCGCACGGGCGAGAGCAAGGCGTTGACGGCTACGGTAACCGACAAAG
This sequence comes from Clostridia bacterium, assembly GCA_013316045.1. Lineage (GTDB taxonomy): Bacteria > Bacillota > Clostridia > Christensenellales > Pumilibacteraceae > RACS-047. The sequence continues at coordinate 25,721 of WSNJ01000018.1, read as the reverse complement.
ACGATAACGTAAAAAATATAGACGTTAATTGGTCGGTGGATAGCCGCCGCGGCGAAGTTTCGGACGGCAATCTTTCGATAGACGAGAACGGAAATTTGACGGCAGGCACGCCGATATACGGCGAAATAACGGTAAAAGCCGCGCTCGGCAATTTGCAGGCAAGTTGCGCGGTTCGCGTTGCGTATGCGATAAGCTCTCGCGAAGATCTTAACGCGCTTGCTTTTGCTACGATGCCGACGTCGGATAAATACAATACGAGACTTGTTTCGCACGACTATCTGTATAAACTCACGGCGAATATAGATTACGGCAATAAAGTAATGTATCCGATCGCCGCCGGCAATGATATAAATAAGACGCTGACGGACGCGCAGAAAGCCGAATACGGCGACGATATTATGAAAGAGTATTTCGAAAATACGGCAAACGGCGACGTAAAACCGTCTTATGAAGGTATGTACGCTTGGTATAATCTTACGGACGAATATAACACTGCCGGTACATACGACGCGTTTATCGTTGCAAAAACGGAATTGCCGCAACTGTCCAAATGCTCGACCGCCGCGGATTTTGTTAAAGCGGGCGGATTTAATCCCGGCAAATACCGCTTTGCTGGCACGATAGACGGAAACGGACACAGCATAAGCAACGCGTATTTAATGACAAACGCATATAAAGGCAACCCGTATATAGCAACTGAAAACAATAACAACTACGATGCTTGTACCAATTTTATCGGAAGTTTATCGGGAACGCTTAAAAATATCGGGTTTAAGAACTTACAGATGATGAGGCGTGAATATATTCGTAATTATTACAATAGGTTGGTAGGCAAGAAAGCGCCGTTGCAAGATCTTACAATAGGCACGGACGATTATGTAAAACAGTTTATGAAAGATCAGGCTACAATGTTTTCGGGGCTTTGCGGAAGCGTAAGCGGTAAAATCGAAAACGTGTATTTGGAATTTACTTATTCGCTTTATACGCATAACGCCGCATACGGAAGTGGAACTCTTGCTTTTAGGGTAACGGACAATGCCGAAATAAACAATTGCGTTGTCAAACTTACCAAAACGAGTGACGGCGTTATAAAACTTGACGATGCTAGCAGTTTTGCACCCGCCGTTTCGCTTTCTCTTAAAGGAAGCTCGGCAAAAGTAAATAACGTTTATGTTCAGGTCCCCGACGGTATAAATGACCGAGTTGTGAACTACGGAGTTATACGCGCGAACGACGGCAATTCGGCTGTTGTAAGCAATAGCGGAGTATATAAAGAAGCAAACTTTTTAAGCACGGCGAATTTCTCCGATTTTGACTCGAAACTTTGGAATTTGACCGGCTTGGACGCAAACGGGCATTGCACGGCTTTGCCTACGCTGAAAGCGCAATAAAAACAATGAAGCAGACAAAGAAAAAAATAACGGTTTGCGGCGAGTTTCCGAAAGAGCAAGTTTTCGAATTGCAAGCCGACTTGAATTTTACGCTTTCCGATTGCGGCGAAAAGTTTTATTTTGCAAAGTCGAACGCTTTTTCGGTCGAAAAAACGGCGGACGGCGTGTTTGTAAAATATGCGAAACGGAACGAATTTTTTCGCGGTCTTTTCTTGGGACTTCTATGCGATGCGCCGCAAAAAACAATGCCGGAACTATTTTGCAAAGATCTCGGCTTTATGCTCGACTGTTCGCGTAATGCCGTGTCAAGCGTCGAAACGATAAAAAAACTTATTCGTATTCTTGCCGTTTCCGGTTATACGTACTTGCAACTTTATATGGAAGATCTGTACGAAATAGACGGTGAACCTTATTTCGGTTATGGGCGCGGACGTTACGATTCGAAAGAACTGACGGAACTCGATCGGTATGCCGCAGATTTCGGAATAGAGCTTATTCCGTGTATACAGACGCTTGCGCACCTCAAAACGATTTTCCGCTGGCAGTGTTATTCCGATATTTGGGATATAGACGATACTTTGCTTGCCGGCGAAGAAAAGACGTATGAATTTATCGGCAAAATGTTTGCGTCGCTCAAAAATTGTTTCCGCACGAAAAAAATACATATCGGCATGGACGAGGCGCATCGCTTGGGACGCGGATCGTATTGCGATAAATTCGGCTATTCCGACAGCGGTAAAATTTATATAAATCACTTAAAACGCGTTGCGGCCGAGGCGGAGCGCTACGGATTTATACCTTATTTTTGGGGTGACATGATATTCAAAACTCAAAACTACGAGCTTTTGAAAGAGTTGCCGGCGGGCGCGCGCTTAATCTATTGGGAATACGAGCAGAGCGATAAAAACGTTTATTATGCCGAATTTGAAAAACTTTGCAAAAACTGCAATCCCGTGTTTGCGGGCGGCGCGTGGAAATGGTTCGGCTTTGCTCCGCACAACGCGTTGACCGAAAAGAATATGACTGCGGCGGTCGAGGTCTGCAAACGATTTCATGTAGACGACATGCTTATTACGGCTTGGGGCGATAACGGTGCGGAATGTTCGGTGTTTTCGGCTTTGCCGTCTATACTCGGCTTTGCCGCCGTATGCGCGAACGACGGTTCGCCTTGGCGGCAGGACGAAGCGTTGCAAAGACTAACGGGTTACGGCTACGACGAATTTATGGCTTTGGACTTGCCCAATGCCGTGAACGATTGCGAAAATTTCCCTGTAAATCCGTGCAAATATCTTTTTTACAACGATCCGTTTTTCGGACTTATGGACGCTTACGACAGCACGTCTTTTCCCGAAAAATACGCGGAATTCGCCGCAAAACTTAAAAAACTTTCGGCGCGCAAAACTCCGTATTCCTATTTGTTTTCAACTCTTTCCGCGCTGTGCGAGTGTTTGACTTATAAATCGGCGCTCGGAGTGGAAATATATAAGTGTTACGGCAAAGGCGACAGAGACGGACTTATCGCTTGCAGGCAAAGACTTTTATCCGCGATTAAAAAGACGGAAACGTTTTATAAGTCGTTTTTGCATCAATGGAAAAGTGAAAATAAATCGTGCGGTTTCGACGTGCAGGATATTCGCTTCGGCGGACTTATGCGGAGATTAAAACACTGCGCCGAAACGCTTGACGAGTACATAGACGGAAAGATAGATAAAATAGAGGAACTCGAAAGCGAGCGCCTGCCGTATTTTATTCACCGCAACAACGATAAAGACGTTTGGCATAACAGCTGGCAGACAATGGTAACAAACAATCCGCTGTAAAGGAGAAAAATGTTTACATTCGAAAATCAATTTACAAAAATCGAATTCGAAGTCGAAGCGGACGCGTTGCATATTCGGCGTATCGCGTTTTTCGGAAAAACGTTTGTCTGCGCGTCCGGCGACGGGCTTAGGAATACTTATCTTTGCAGACTCGGCGTGCCGTATATGCGAAAACTGTTTAATCGCTACGGCGGCATAGGCGAAAAACTGCGCTTTGCGGAGAGCCGAGAAGATTACGGAGTCGGATTTAAGACGCTGACGGTTGTCGAGGAGGGCGGCGGCGTATCGGTAAAGACGGTATATACGCTGTACGATAATTGTGCGACGCTTGCGTGCCGTAAGGAAGTTACGGCGACGGAAGACGGCGTTGTGTTAGAATGCGTATGTCCGCTTACGCTTAAAGGAATAATGTCGCAATCAGAGCGAGACGGAGTATGTTCGGATACGGACGTCGATCGCGATATAACGGCGGGTTCCGCCGATGCGAAAAGTTCTTATTGCGTATCCGAAAGCGATGACTTGCCCGTATTTATAAAAGCTCATAACGGTTGGTTTTCGGAAGCATGTTTCGAAAAGGTAGATTTGGCGGCGGAGGGGTTGCGCGCTCACGGGCGTGTAAGGCGGTCTGCCAAGCTAAGCATTGTAAGCAACGGTTCGCAGACCACGCACCGCTATTTGCCGCTCGGCATATTCGAAAAGGAAAATTTCGGTTCGCTCATGTTCGAGCTTCTGCCGACCGGCAGTTGGAGCTACGAGATAGAAACCGGAATAGGTACGGCAAAGCCGGACGATCTTATTCTTGCCGTAACCGATAAAACGTTGGGCGACAACGGTTGGTACAAAGAACTCAAAAAGGGTAAAACGCATAAAACGGGTGAAGTTAGACTTACTGGCGCGGCGGATACGGACGGTATTCTGCGCGAGATAACTGCTTTCAGACGCAATGTCCTGATACATAACGGTAAAACGCTTGACGGCAAAGTTATTTATAATAATTTTATGCAGAACGCGTACTCGAATCCGACGGAAGAAAACGATAAAAAGTTTATATCGCTCGCTTCGGAGTACAGCGCCGATTATTATGTAGTCGACGCAGGCTGGCACGACGACGGTATAGAGGCAAACCGCACTCAGCAGATAGGTTTATGGCAGGAGGATAAGGGTAGTTATCCGAGCGGTTTTGCGGCTACGGCGGACAGAGTTCGAAAAAACGGAATGAAATTCGGTTTGTGGCTCGAACTTCAAAGCATAGGACTTTATTGCAAAGCCAAGAATATTTTGCCCGAAGACTGCTTTTTCAAAATAGACGGCATACGGACCGTGGGCAACGGGCGGTATCAGTTGAATTATGCGGATAAACGCGTAAGAGACTACGCGACGGATATAGTCGACGGCGTCGTGCAAAGATACAGTCCCGATTACATAAAAATCGACTACAATCATTTGCAGTACGGTACCGATTGCGCCGGCGGAAGCTATGCGGAGGGACTTGCCCGTCATTATGAGGCGTACCTTGCTTGGTTTGAAGAAATTCAGAAAAAGTACCCGAATATCGTGTTCGAAAGCTGTGCGTCGGGCGGAATGATGGCTGACGGCGGCATAGCGAGGATTACGAAAGTATTCAGCATATCGGATCAGGAAAGTTATTATAACTACGCGCCTATCGTAGCGAATATCCCGCTGTCGATGCTTCCCGAACAATCCGCCGTTTGGTGTATGCCCGTTAGGTTGAGCAAATATCCTGCGACGGACGACGAAGAAGTCATAATGAACGTAATTAATTCGCTGTTCGGCGTTATGCACCTGGCATCACGCTTCGACTGCATTACCGGCAATAGAAAAGAACTGTTGAAAGAGGGAATAGCTTATTATCGCGCTTTGTCGAAATTCAAGAAAAACGCTTTTCCGGTATTGCCGAAAGGATATGCCGGCTTCGATGACGAAATTGTATATGCGGGACTTATATCGGGCAAAAAACTGTACCTTAACGTGTGGAATATAGGCGATAGAACCAAAAAGGATACAGTTGATTTGATGCGGTATAAAGCCGTCGATTGCCGCGTTGCTTATCCTAAAAACGTTAAAACAGAATACTGTTTTTTCGACGGCAAACTGACTTCGGAACTTCTTCCGCTTTCGGCGCGGTCGTTTGAAATAGATTTGTATTAAAAAGGAAGGTAAAATAAAAATATGAAAATTCGCAAGATTTTGATTTGTATGCTCGCCGTATGCTTGCTGTCTACCTGTTTCGCAGGGTGCAATCGCGATGACGGCGGTAACAACACCGTAATAAACGACGGTAAGACTATCAATATCCGAACTAACAATCAAGGACTCGGCTACGCTTACGTCGAGGCGATGTGCAATCAGTTTAATGAAACTTTCGCAGACGACGGCTATCGCGCCAATTTGCTCGCTCCCATAGAGGGAATGGGCGAACAGTATATATATCAGGATATATATCAGGGAAACAGCGGCGTCGATATTTACATAGCTTCCGCCGATATGAAAGGCGGCGTAGACGGAGACTATAACGACAAAGGTCCGCTTTTCGAGGATATAACGAACAGCGTGTATAAGCAAAAGCCGATTAAATTCGATAAGTCCGAAGAATCCGAAACAGTTGAAGAAAAGCTGGACGGACTTACGTTTTTGAACAGTTACGGCGGCAAATATTACGGGTTGCCGTATGTTCTGAACATTTTCGGTCTTGCGGTGAATAAAAAACTTTTGGACGGATACGGTCTGCAACTGCCCAAGACGACGAAAGAATACGCGCACTGCATAGAAGAAATTATGAAAAAGGCGTATACGACCAACGTGTTTCCGTTTACTTATTCGGTGGGCGACAATAACTATTCGTTAAATTATGTGAATTTGTGGATGGCTCAGTACGGCGGTATAGAGGAATACGACGTGTTCTGGTCTATGGAAAACCCTGTGGGAACCAAGTTAGACAATCCCGCGGACGTATTCAACCACGCTTCGATAAAGCCGATGCTTGAAGATTTCATACGCATTTTCGATTACAATACGGCGGCGTTCGGAGCGGAAACTCAGACTTATAAAGACGCGCAGAAACAGCTGTATCGCGGCGAAGCGGTGTTCTATACGAGCGGCGACTGGCTGTATAACGAGGAAAAAACGCGCAACGCAAGTTATCTTAACGACGTCGTATTTATCCGCACGCCGATGATTTCGGCTTTGGGAACGAAGCTGTTCGGCGCGGGGACGTCGTACGGTTTCGACGAAGATAAGTGCGAAAGCGTTTTGCGCGAGATTATAGACGGAGCGGACGCGAATAAGTCGGTAGATGATATAACGGCGCAGGTAAACGCCAAACTTTCGGTTTCGCTCGACAAAGCTGACGTTAAAACCGTTTGCGAACGCCGAGGCTACGCTTGTTGCAATAACTCCCTGCAATCTGTTGCGGTAGTGTCGAGTAAATCGCAGGTCAAAGATTTGTGCGCTTTGTTTTTGAGAATGTGGACGAGCGACGAGGGAGCTTCGCTTATAGCGAATACTTTTAATTCATGCAATCCGTTCAATCTTTCCGCGCTTTCCGATTCGCAGATCGAATGGTGCAGAAGCACGGCGGATATAATGTCGAACCGCTATTTCAGACAGCTTGTCGGTATAGCGAACGGCTACCGTCGCGAAAACGCCGCTATTTACAATGTATTTACGCTTACCGGACTTCGCGTGCATTCTTACGTGCTTTCCAATCACCGCGTAACGATGTATCAGGACAATACCTACAATAAAACGGGTAACGATTCGGTTTATAAAAACGCGGCGGCAACAATGGCGGAAGCTATCTACGCTCACGCCAAGAATTATTCGACGCTTCGTTGAAAAGAGGATTTTTCGCAGTGAAATTTTTAAGTAAATATTCCAAAATGGAAAGGCGTGATTTTCCGTTTATAGCGCTGTTGCTCGCTTTTCCGATAGCTCAGGTGCTTATATTTTTCTTTTACGTCAACGCGTCGTCTTTCTTGCTTGCGTTTCAGGACGTTACGGGCAAATTTTCGCTCGACACGTTAAAGCTCGTGTTCGAAGGCTTCATACGCAATAACGATTTTCAGAATAATCCGCTTTTCACAATGCTTTGGCACAGCGTCGTTATTTGGATTTGCAGTAACGTCGTTTGCACGCTCGTAAACGTATTTACCTGTTATATGCTTACGAAACATATGGTCGGCAGTACGTTTTTCCGCGCGGTGTTCGCGATTCCCGGGCTTGTCGGCGTGGTCGTATTCTCTACGATAATGAAACAGCTGTACGGTTATTCGGGACCGATTACTCAAATGGCTTTGAAAATGGGTCTTTCCGATAACGCCGTATTGCGCGGCGGATTGCTCGCCTCGGATTCAACGGCTTTTCAGACGCTCATAATTCAGTCGATAGTATACGGTATAGCGGGCGGCAATATGATAGTCGCGGGAGCTTATATGCGTATACCGAACGAGATTTTCGAATCGTCGAAACTCGACGGCTGCGGCTTTTTCCGCGAAACGTTTCAAATAGCCGTTCCGTGCGCGTGGAGTACCATTTCCACAATGCTCGTGTTTTCGCTCTGCCATTTCTTTACGGCGGATCTCAGTTTTTATATGTACTCGAACGGACTCGGCAATCATAACATGACGTCCGTTACGTTCGCACTTTATAAGTTGCAGGTTACCATAAGCGAAACGAGCGGAGCTAACGAGATATTGTACAATTATGTGTCTGCGCTGGGTATTTGCATAACGGCAATTACGATTCCCGTAGTTATCTTCGGCAGAAAAATTCTGTCCAAGATGGGCGAAGACGTGCAATTTTAGGCGGTGCGAAAAAAATGCAATTGAAAAAACAGCTTATCAAATTCAAAAACAAATCGCTCGGCGTAAAGATAGTTCTCGTTTTGTTTTTCCTGTTTTTCGCGGTCGAAGTGTTTTGTCATCTTTTTCCGATGTTTTTCGCGATAAACAATTCGTTGAAAACCGCCGAGGAAATTTACGAAAGCAAACTTGCGCTTACGACTACCTGGAATTTCCGTAACTATATAGACGTTTTCGACAAATTCAAGATACAGGGCGGCATTTATTTCGAAACAATGCTCTGGAATTCGATTTGGATAACAATGCTTTATCTTTTCAGCAATTTGATGTCGAGTATGCTCGTCGCATACGCGCTGGCGAGGTTCAACTTTCCCGGCAGGAAATTTCTGTTCGGTTTTATGATTTTCATTCAGGTAATTCCGATTATAGGCGCCGGCGCGGCATCTTGGAAACTAAAATACGCGCTCGGAATGATTAACAATCCGGCTACCATTTGGATTTCCTGGGCGGCAGGGTTCGACTATTCGGCGTTTATACTGTACGGAACGTTTTCGTCGATAAGCAAAAGCTATACGGAATCCGCAAAGATAGACGGCGCAGGCAATTTCAGAATACTCGGCAAAATCATTTTGCCTATGGCTTTTCCTGCCATAGTCGCGCTATTCGTTACGAATTTCGTAGGACAGTGGAACAACTACGAGGTTTCTCAACTCGTATTGAATAAATTTCCGAATTTGGCGTACGGACTTTATATTTTTCAGATGCCGGCAATTTGGAGCAACGCAGGCGAGAATATATTCTATACGGTACTCGTCGTATCCATGATACCCGGAATCGTGTTGTATCTCAGCATGCAGAAGCTCATTATCAAAAATATTTCCGTCGGCGGATTGAAGGGGTAAACCATATGAACAAAAAACAAAAAATTTTTATTTGCATTTTCTCCGCGTTCATGTGTGCGCTGTGTGGGATATCGCTCGGCGCGTGCGCGAAAAAATCCGAGTTGCAATTCAAAGAACTTTCCGTCGAGTATAAGACGGGTAGCAATATAGATTGTTACGATTTTATAGAGCGTAAACAGGGCGTCGAATATTCTTTTACGGTAGACTCTCCGAAAGGCGAAAGTATCGCCGTCATCGGGCAGACGTTTTATGCCGCCGAAGCGGGGCGCTATACGCTTAACTGTAAAGCGCGTTCCGGTAAAAAAGAAACGTCGGGAAGCATCGGGTTCGACGTTAAAGACGAGGTCCCTTATTTGGGATTTATCGCCGTAACCACCGTCGACGTCGATTTGCGTCTTACCGTTCCGATGATTATAAGCCGTGTAAAACCTCTTATAGTGTCCGGTACCGAAACGCAGGAATATTTTTCGCGGTTTTCCGTAAAAACAAAAGACGGTTTAATTCATTCTTACGAGTACGGAGAAAACAACAAATACGTTGACGGCAATTATTTTACGTTTTCGGACGAGGGCGAGTATACGTTCCGCTTAGTATCGGAAAACTCCGGAGGCAAGACGGAAACGGACATAAAGATAATAGCCAAAGTTAATTTCGCTTATTTGGATACGATTCCGAACGCGCGCATAGAGTATGACGAGAAAACGACCTTAGCATATTGGACGCCTGTTGCCGGCGCGGAAAAGTATCTTGTTCGTCTATCCGATTCGACCGTCGATGTGTACGGAACGAGCATAGTGATTAAAGACTTTACAAAGCCGTTCGAGTATTTTGCGTTGCAAATAGTGCCGGTCGACGCGAACGGGAACAAGATGGGGCGCATAGTGCGCGATGAGGAAATTTTGATAGCGCCCGACGGGTACGACGGCGTAATTCTCGGCGGCGACGCGGAAATCACGGCGGAGCATAGAGTTAAAATGACGACCGAGCAGGTTTACAGCCGAAGCGTGGGCGAGATAGACGCGGGTGAAAAAAGCTACGTCGCTTTCAAGGGCGATTACGGCGCGCGGACTTATGTGGACTTTACGTTTACGGGCAACAATATGCCGACCGTGCGGTTTTACGCGAATAGAATAAACGGGTACTATTCGCATAACGCAAACGCGATAACGAAAGGCAACCGCGGACTTCTTCTGATGAGCGGTATCGTAACTTCGGAGCCGAATAAAGATCATACCTCCGAGCGTGCGGATTATCGTATTTACGGTCCCGATATAATGCACGGATCGTATTTGGGCGGAAATCATATCGACGCTTACACGTACGACACGCACCCGTATCTGACGCAGAAAGGTCTTTCCGAAGCCGAGGAAACGGAATTCAAGTATACCGTCGGCACTTATATCGACGGACGATCGTTTATACGCCTGCATATAATTTTGTATAAAAAATCGGGAGCCGATTGGAAAAAACTCTATGACGAAAAGTTCAATACGGGTATTAAGTCGAACGAACTCGAATCGGGCGGCATAATTGCGCTTTCGCCGCTTAAAGGCAACGGAGAAGCGGAGTTCTCGTTCTCTCAGCCGTATAATTACGATGCGCCGGGAACTTCCGATCCCGACGGAATGAGCAGTTATAACGCCGCTTATAACGACGACGGCACCGTAACTTTGGTTACGCAGTCGGTTTACAATTACAATGCAGGTAATTTGAATATAAACGAAACCGGTTACGTTTCGTTCTCGCAAAAATACGGCGTCGGATATTATACCGACTTTACGTTTACGGGAAACGATATGCCTATCGTGCGTCTGTTCGCAGATGAAGAAAACGGCAAACTTTCGAATTACGACATAGATCTTTCCCAACGGGACGACAGCAAAGGTTTTATACTTATAAACGGACTCGTAACGTCCGGCAGAACGGACGGACATCCGAGCGTAACCGACGAGTACCGCATTTACGGACCGGACATGATTCCTTCTTACAACAAGGGACATGCGCCGATTGCAACGTATACGTACGACGAATTGCCGTACTTTACGCAGAAAGGCTTGGCGGAGGCGGAAAATACCGAATTCAAATATACGGTCGGTTCGTATGCCAATGCCGAAAACGAGATTTACGTTCATGCCCTTTTGTATAAGAAGATTGCGGGCGGCTGGGAAAAAATCGGACAGGTCAAAACGGCTACGGGCGTAAAAACCGGTGAAATACAAGATGGATATATAATTGCGCTCGCTCCCGTAAAAGGTAAGGGGAAAGCAACGTTCGGATACCGAAAGCCGTATGAATGGATCGCGCCCGGCACGACCGATCCCGCAGGTATGACAAGCAGGGGCGTAATGTATAACGACGATAACACCGTTACTATGAAAACGTACGCCGCGTACAATTTGAACATAGGATATTTGGCGTCGATAAACAATAACTATATCGCATTTAATAACGATTACGGCGTCGGGACGTACGTCGACTTTACGTTTACGGGCAACAATATGCCTATCGTGCGTCTGTTTGCGAATACGTTAAACGGCAACGTTACGAATTACGTTATGAATGCCGAGGGTACGAACGGCGCTCGCGACGAAACGATACGCGGCGTGCTTTTGATAAACGGCGTTACGCTAAGCGGTGCGTTCAACGATCCGAACGGCGATCACGTTTCGCAGCACGAAGATTATCGCATTTATGCGAATAAATGTATAAATGCGGGATACGTGGATAAAACGGTTCCGCTTAACAGGAGTATATATTCCGATACGCCGTATCTGACGCAAAAAGGTCTTTCGGAAGCGGCGGACACGAAATTCAAGTATACGGTCGGCACGTATTCGGATTCGGGAAAAATAACCCTGCACGTCATTCTTTATAAAGAAGTCGGCGGGAATTGGCAACAGCTTTCGGAAATAAATTGCAAAACGAATTTTACGTCATCTGACTTGCCGAACGGCAAAATAATTGCTATGGGATCCATGAAAGGCAAAGGCGAAACTACTTTCGGATATTCTATGCCGTATATAAAGAGCGCGTCGTAAATAGGAGAGGTAAATTATGAAATCGAAAAAAAGAATAGATAAAATCATATGTACAATGCTTGCGCTCGCGTTCTCGTTTGCCGTTATGGGCGCGTGTTCGAATAAAGGCGACGTTCCGCCGATTAAACTGCCCGAATATAACACCGCAAGAGAATTTACGTTTGCAGGAGGAGGTCCGGGCGACGGCACGTTTCGATTCGACAAGGGCGATTATACCGTAAGCGAAAGTTTGCAGACGGAGCAGGGGTATACGGTATTCAAGGACTCGGGACTCGATACTCTGATTTTGCGCGACGGTTTCGGCGCGGAAGAAGATTTTCAAAAGTCCGAAATGAAAAGAGTTGCCGATATAGCCTATGAGACGGGCGTTAAAAAAATTTTCATTCAGGATCTCGGCATAACCGACAAAATAACTTACGCGCCGCAGAAAGTAGTCGATCCGAGCGGCGGCGGTCGTTTTCTCACAGAAACGGATTTGGACGCGTTTATTACGGGCAGGCTTTCCATGTATATCAATGAGCCGTATTTTTACGGAATAACGTTTCCCGACGAGCCGTTTTATCAGCAGACGGCAGGCGTGGGCGAGATTTACCGTTCTGTAAAGCGATGCGCGGCGGCTCTCGGCAAGCCCGATACGGAAATTTTCATAAATTTGAATCCCTGCATGGTCGATAACGTGAATTACGACTGTTACGGCAAAGTCGGCACGTATGAAAATCTTGAAGAAATCTATACCAAATATCTCGAGGATTATGCGACGGCTATGCAGGCAGATTCGATTTGCGTGGATTTTTATCCGTTTACTCGCACGGGTTTTAAGAGAGGTTTTTATCCGAATTTGCAAAAGTTGCGCGAAATCTGCGACAAATACGGTGCAAAAATGTCTTATTACGCGCAGGCATATTCCGAGTTTTCCAACGGGCTTATGATTTCGCGTCCGCTCGGTCAAGCCGATATTTACCATAATATTAACAGCTTGATAGGTTACGGAGTCGACAAGATATTCTGGTTCAGATACTGTCCCTGGTATTCGAATGAAAACAATCAAAATCAGTGGTATGACAGAGCAAGTCTTATCGACAAATACGGCAATCCCACGGACGCATATTACGGCACGCAGAGGGTGCTGAACGAATTCCGCTCTTTCGAGAAAGTTATTTTGAGCTACGATTTCAAGGGTTCGAAACTTTTCACGGGCAACGGGGTTGCGCAATACGGCACGAGCGGATATTTTATAACGAACGAAGATTCTGCGACGGGTACGGTTATGGAATTCGACAACTCGTACGAATTCAACGTTTTGAAAGACGTTAAAATAAACAACGATATCTCGCTTGTAACGGAATTGCACGACGGCGAAAACAACCTGTATATGTATATGCTTATGAACGCAATCGACCCGTACTATTCGGCTTTCGGAAATACCGCGATGACGGTAGAAGCGAATTTCGGAGCGGAATACGAATGGGTAGCCGAGTGGGAGAGGGGCGTATTGAATTATGTGCGTCTCGAAAACGGCGTATATAAAAAAGATTTGTCCGCAGGTTATGCGTCGTTCGTAATACCGCTTAAATAATAAGACAACGGAGTCGATTTTGAAAACATATTTTGTAGAAGATTACGGGATTTTGCCTAACAGCGGTAAGATTGTAAGCGCCGAATTGCAGTCGCTGATTGATTTGTGCGGCAAAGAGGGCGGCGGAAGCATTGTGTTTTCCGAAGGCGCATATATTTTATCCACGGTATTTTTGAAAAGCGGCGTATGTATAGAACTTTGCAAAGGCGCGATAATTTACGGCGCGGAAAGTTTTTACGATTACGCACCCGAAGAAAAAATAGATTTTCCTATTTATCAGGATTCTTCGCATACGTATTTTCACTGTTCTATGTTTGTCGGCGTCGGATGCAAAAATATTGCGTTTCGCGGCGAGGGTATAATAGATATGCGCTCCGTCTGGGACGAGGACAACGTTCGCGATATTGTTCACCGCGGTCCGAAATGTATCGCGCTTAAAGAGTGCGAGAACGTAGAAATTCGAGGCATAACGGTACTTAACGCAACGGATCTCGCCGTTTACTTTGCGGGTTGCCGCAATGTGGATATCGGATTTGTCAAAATGCGCGTTTATATCGACGGCATATCGCCGGACAACTCCAAAAACGTTCGTATTCACGACTGCGATCTCGAAACGGGAGACGACGGTATCGTATTCAAAAGCACATATAACCTGAACAGAATCGATTACTGCGACGATATAAAGGTTTGGAACTGTCGCTTGAAAAGCCGCTGTAACGCCGTAAAAATAGGTACGGAAACGATAGGCTTTTTCAGAAATATATTTATCGAAAATATACATATTTACGAAACGAGGATGGCAGGGATAGCGATAGAGAGCGAAGACGGCGCGATTATCGACGGCGTAACGGTAAAGAACGTAACAATGAAAAATGCAGGCGCTCCGTTTTTCATGCACATAGGCAATAGAATGAGCGGACCCGAGGGACGAACAACGGGGCGTATAGAAAATATTGTATTACAGGATATTTCGGTCGACGGACCGTATGTTCCATATAATACGATAGCATGGAATTACGAATCTTTTGTATGCCGCGATACCGAGCAGTCGCCTTGGATGATAAGCGGAAATATTTGCGGCTTGTCGGAAAGTCCCATAAGGAATTTAACGCTTCGCAATATAAAAATCGTAATGCACGGCGGAGTAAGCGAGTTTAAGCGCGACGTTCCCGAAAAAACGGACGCATATCCGGAAGTGAATATGTACGGACGTATTCTGCCCGCAAAAGGAATATATTTCAGATATGTCGACGGGCTTTGCTTGGATAATGTAAAAACGGAAACTTATTTCGATGACGCGCGCGACGAGTTTATATTCGACGCGGTAAAAAATTTGGTTATTATTTGAAAATTCGCATTCGATCGCTTTTATCGGCGTTTGAAATAAATTAAAGGAGAATAGAATATGAAAAAGGGAAAAATTTTGATTTTGTTGACAGTGCTGTGCTGTATGCTCGTCGCTTGTTCGGGAGGGAATCAAAACGATTTGCAGAAGCCCGATACGTATACGGTTACGTTTGTCCAAAGCGGACAGGAAGACGTAGTCAAAACCGTCAATGCCGGCGACACGCTTACCGACGTTCCGTCGGTTGTACCCGTTACGGGATATACCGTCGTTTGGGAGAGCAAAGATCTTACGAATATAAATAAGAATATAACGGTAAACGCCGTAAAAACAGCCAATACCTATACGGTAACTTACGATGCAAACGGCGGTTCCGTTGACGAAAATACGCAGAAAGTGGCTTTCGACGCGGCGTATGCGCTGAAAACACCTACTTATCCCGACGCGAGCAAAGTATTTGTCTGCTGGAAGAACGGCGCGCAGTCGCTGACGCCGAACGGCGTATGGAAAATCGCGGATAACGTAACTTTGACGGCGGAATGGATCGAAGCGTCCGCAAATACATGTACGGTAACTTTCGTACAGCAAGGTCAGAGTAACAAGACGTATAACGTGCAGAAGGGCGGCACGCTATCCGCATATGACGCGCCGGTAAGCAAGACGGGATATACTGTCGTTTGGGATCCGGATGACCTCGAAAAACTTACCGACATAAGCGAAAGCGTTACCGTCAACGCGGTCGAAACGCCGAATAATTATAAAGTATTCTACGATCTCGGAGAACGCAAAAACGATACGCAGAATATAGCGATAACCGGCGGCGATGCAAGCCTTAAAACTGATTCGGCTACGGGAAAGAAGTATTGTCCGGTAACGTTCGACGCCGAATACAATCTTGCAAAACCTGCTTGCAACGGTTATAAATTCGTCGGCTGGATTATCGAAAGCACGCAAACTGCGTTTACAAACGGAACTTATACGACGGCAAGCGATATAACGATAGTCGCGCAGTGGGAAATAGACGAAACTCACGACCGCTGGTGGACTGAAGAATATTAAGGCGGTAAAAAGGAACAGCGATGAACTATGTATGGGGCTTAAACAGAGCCGAAAAGAACAGCCGGCTTGTATTTGCGATAGAACCGAAAGAGGCGTGCGACGTTTTGAGAATCGTTGCGGCGGATTTTTATCAGGTGTTTGCTGACGGGCAGCTTGTTTCTTACGGACCGCAGAGAACGGCGGCGGGATATGCGTATGCGCGTAGCATAAATATAGCGAATATAAAGACGATTGAAATTAAAGTAATCGCGTATAACGTTCCGACGTATGCCTGCGATTTACAGCTTCCTTATTTCGGTGCGGAACTGCTGTATAAAGGCAAGGCGATATATGCGACCGAGGATTTCGAATGTTTTACGGAATACTCGCGCACGGTCGAAATGCCGCGTTACAGCTGTCAGCGAGGATTCGTCGAGGGTTATGACTTTACGCGCGCGGGCAAAATAAAAGTCGAAACGGTTTCCGTACCGCCTCCCGTCGAAGAAGACGAAAATGTCGGAGACGTCGCGTCTTATGCGGAGATTCCGTTTGAAAAAACATGCTGTAAACCGTTCGACGGTTTTTCTTCGGTGAAAAGTCCGCTTTGGTGGGAGAGGCAAAAAGATAAATATTTTGCTTTCGAAAACGCGCCCGATATTCCGGAACTGTTCGAAAACGCGGCAAAAGAGAGTTTTACGGAATACGAATACGTTTCGGATAAAATACACGCGGGATTTATAGCGCTTGACGTTGTTGCGGAAGAAGAAATAACCGTTCTTGCGGCTTTCGAAGAATATCTTCCCGACGGTAAGTGGTTTTTTCGCAGGTCGTCGTGCAACGACTGCATAATTTTGAAATTTCCTGCGGGGAAACATAAGTTCGTATCGTTCGAACCGTATTCTCTTATGCACCTGATGCTTTGCGTCAAAGGCAAATGCGAAATAATTCCGAAAATTATTTTGCTCGAAAACGGAAAAGCAAACTGCGTGAATTTAAGCGGTAATGCCGAAATAGAAAGTATATTCTACGCGGCGCGTCAGTCTTTCGCCTGCAACGCCGTGGATATTTTTACGGACTGCCCGGGACGCGAGCGTGCCGGTTGGTTGTGCGATTCGTATTTCACTGCGAAAGCCGAACGGCTGTTTACCGGAAACAATATTATGGAGCGCGCATTCCTTTTGAATTTTTTGCGCGCGGAAACGCCCGAAATTCCGAAAGATATGCTGCCGAAATGTTTTCCCACCGAACACGCGGACGGAAGATATATCCCGAATTGGGCAATGTGGTTTGTTTTGGAACTTCACGATTACTTTTTGCGCACGGGCGACGAAACGCTTGCAACGTTGGCAAAAAGCAAAGTTTACGGAATTATAGAATTTTTCAATCGATACGAAAACGAATACGGTCTGCTTGAAAATCTCGAAAGTTGGGTGTTCTTGGAATGGAGCGTTTGCAACAGCGACGATTATATAAAAGGCGTAAACTTTCCGAGTAATATGCTGTATGCGCAAATGCTGCAAAAAGCGGGGGAGCTGTACAAAGACAATTCGCTTTGCACCCGAGCCGAAAAAATTAAAAGAGAAGTTGTAAAGCGGTCGTATAACGGCATATTTTTTGTTGACAATGCAGTGCGCGAGAACGGGGAACTCGTTCGCCGTGATGATCATATAAGCGAAACGTGTCAATATTATGCGCTGTTTACGGGAATTTGTCCCGACAATGCGTTCAAAAAGAAGGTCTTCGACGTTTTGGGACCGTCGCGTAAAGAAAACGAACTGCCCGAAATCGGCAAAAGCAACATGTTTATAGGATACTATTTAAGGCTGTTCGCGCTCGTAGGCGAAAAAGAATACGATAGGGCGATTTCCGAGTGTATAACGTGTTTTTCGGATATGGCAAAGAAGACCGGTACGCTGTGGGAAAATAATTTGCCGACGGCAAGTTGCAATCACGGTTTCGCGTCTGTCGCAGCTGTAATTCTTTTGCGTTGTATGTTTGGTTATATTGGCGTAAAAGACGGTAATACGGTATTTGCCGATTGCTCTGAAAAAGATTACGGCGTGAATATAGAATTCGATTATAAAAAGTTATGAAATTTCAAAAAAGCACTTTATAATCACGATAAAAGAGTTTAACATATCTTTCCAAAGCTGTTATCTAAATGAGGTTTAATTCAAATGGTTTTTAGGCGTGTGCCTGTCTTGAACAAGCGCGGCACTGCGTGTCGCGGACAGGCACACGCCCAACCAACCAAACAGATAAACGAAATAGAGCAACCGCAAAAGCGGCGGCGGAAATACGGCGGCACGCGCGAGGCTACGTTCGTGCTCGCCGTATTTCTTTCTCGCCGCCGCTGTCTTTTGCTTTATCCGTAACCGCTGAACCGCTTTATGTGGACTTCGGCATTTTGGCTATCGTATCTTCGGATACTTTTCCCATAAATGCACCTTCGTCTATGCACATAAAATCGTCTGCAAGTATCAGCCGGTTGTCCGTTTCGTCTATCGTGTTTACGCTAACTAAAACATCTTTGCCCTGTATGTCCGAGCGGAAATATTCGTACAGTCCGCGAGAATAAACTACCTTTGTGTTCTGCTTTTCCATATACTTCATAATGTAACCTATGGCGTTTCCGTACTCGGATGACGAATAGCAAATATCGTCAAATTCATTGCGCCCAAAGCGGTCAATGAAAAACGTGTTCTGCGTAATAACTTTCTGTTTGCCCGTCTTTTTATTGTAATCCCGTGTCTGTATAAACTCGCCAACCATTTCACCGTCCGGAATGTAAAGCAGACAGTGGAAGTGTAATCTGTCAGTGTCTTTGCCGCGTTCCCATACACCCATATATTTCCAATTATGCCGTGTAGAAAGTCTGCGTAGCGTTTCAAGCAAACGCTGTCTAAAACTTTCTTCGGTATGCTTTTCGTCCGAGTAGGTAAAAGTTACGAAATACTGAAAATGTTGGTTATACGCTTTCCGCGCAAACCGTTGTCTGCGAACTATTATGTTACGCCAACGCCGAGAGCAGTTTTCTTCAACGAACATCTCTAAATCCGTTTCGTTCTTAAACAGCGGTTGCATATCTGCGTAAATCGCTTTTTTGCGTTCTTTCGGTTTCAGATATAAATATTTTTCGTAGAGTTCGTCGAACAATTCTTTCCTTGTAGTACACTTTATTTTAGGCTTGTCCTTGCTGTCGGACGGGCTTTTTTCTTTGCCGACAATAACTTCTTCAACCGCAATACTTTCGGGCGTTACAGGAGTATTTTCTGTCGTTTCTTCCAACATAAACTTTCCGTTTTGCATAGATATCGAAATCTTTTCTTCTGTGCGTTTGGTGCGCCGCGAAGTATTCGTCGTATGCGGAATAGCAATGTAATGGCTACCGTCAAAGCGTACTTTGCAATTCACATACCATTCGGCTATGCCGTCGCTGTCAATCTTGCCTAACCGTTCGCCTAAATCCTGTCGTTGCATAGAACTTCATCTCCTTTCCCTTAAAGGGTGTAGTCAGGGAATAAAAATAAGCCTGCGGCAAAGAAAACGTAACAAGTCCCTGCAAAATACTAATAGATTTTTTCACCCCATAATACACGAAAAAAGTGCAAAGTAATTTTTCCCTTGCACTTTTTGTCTGCCGTGTATGAAATTATCTTGTGGCGAAATCGCCTAATATGAAGAACTGCTCGAACAGCCCGTCATCCAACTCAAAAGAACGGTCTATTACATTCTCGTCGAACCAAGTGAACACGCCGAGAAGTTCGTTGTCTTCCGAATCCGTTATTGTTATGACGGGATTGTCTTTCGTTCCGCATATCTCTACCGAAAGCGTATAACCGTAAAACTTTATCTTTTCCGTTCGGTTTAACGGCTCAATCGCAATCTTTATTGTTCCGTCTTTGGAATGTAAACCGTTGTCGCTATGTGACTGCCTTGAATAGGTTTCTTCGTCGCCCTTCCAATAGCAGTAACGAAGTACCAAGTATCGTATATCTTCTGGGACTATAAGAGGATAACCGTTGCCTTGCAAATACTTTTTTCTCGCAATACGGCATTTGAATTTTTCTTTACATAATGGGTAAATACTATGCCAAATTTTATTGTGAGCAAATTCGTGTTCTTTCCACGCCCAATTACGGAAACCAACGTCTGTGTTTGGATCGTACAGAAGTTTTAACGTAAGTCCCGAACCGTACTTTTCGCAAGGCTCGCCTATGTATCTATATACATTGCCTTTCTGTGCGCCGGTTTTAGTTTTGCGCGGAATTATTTGTATCAAGCCTTCTTTTTGTAAAGAGCGTAAAAGCGTTTGAATTGTCCTGTCCGTAACGCCTAATTTATGCGCTAAATTCGGAATGGAAAACGACCTGCCGTTGCACTCGATTATAAGGTTTATAACTATTTCCCGACGTTCTTCGGGTGTGGGCTTGCGTATGAGATATTCTCTGTCGTCGTCTTCCATAGGGTAACGAGGGTTTTTAACATATACGAAACCGCAACGGTTAGGCTCTAATATTTCCCAATGCAGAAGATAATCTATGTCAACTTCGGCTCTTTCGTATTTCTCATAAAGTAAATGGCTCATACAAATATATTTTACTGTTTTTCGGTAGAAAAAGCAATCTTATATGTGTATCTCCGAGATATTTTGCCTTTTCGGTTGGTGGCGGTAGCACAGATAAAAGCGTAAGTCAACGGTAAAAATTATTGCATAAAATTTCAATAGGAAAGACGGAAAAGCAATAATTTTTTCTTTGTCGTTGACTTCCGTGTTACCGCTATTGAAAATAAGGGGAATAAATCTTTTCTCCGTGCTACTTCCGGTTGTTGCCGAAAAGGCAAAATCAAATATTCGGAGGTAAATCCAAAATGAGCAAAGAAGATGTAACCAATCAAGAGAACAAAAGAAAGTTCTTCCTTTCCGAGTTCTCGTACTATGACGGAGAATATGAGATTACGTTCAACATAGTGGACGTAGATTTTATCCGTCAGACCATCACCGTTGCAATCACCCGTGCCGGCAAGATTACGCAAGATATGTTTGACCTGTTGCGAGATAAAAATGGCAATCTGTATTTCGAGTACGGCAAGTTTTATGAAAACAAGATTGCGCTTGAAGATTTCTGCGAGGTGGATTGAAATGGAAAAGCGTAATTTCAAAGTATTGAGAGAGATTATTTCCCGTGAAAATGTGCTTATTATGGCAGAGTTAATAACCATAAAGCAGACAAAGACTTTAATCGGATTTATAGGCAACGACGCTATTGTAGCGCACGAAAAAGTATATCTCGACGTTATGCACAAGGATGACGACGGCTATGTTTTGAGCGATTATTACGATCTCGTTCAGGACGTAGCCGTTTTTCTATGCGAACACTTCGGAGAATATTTAGATGATTATCTCTATACGTCCAAGAAAGGTAAAGCCGTAACGATAAAAGCCGAGTGCTACTACATGATAAAACGTGAGTTGTATAAACGCTATTATGTCGGCGGTAAGAACTGTTCTTTGGATGCATTGTGTAGATACATTAAAGATAACAGGGATTTTATAGAGAAATCCGATGAAGAAACTGAAAAGAGTTATGACCGCGTTGAAAAGATAATATCGCTTATGAATTTGGGCGAAAAACATTTAATTGTATTATACGGCAGAATGAACGGTGTAAGTAATTCACAACTTGCCGTTATGCTTCACTGCACAATAGGCGGCGTTCACGGTTTCAGATACGTTATGCAACGGCGCTATAACAAGGTTATGAGCAGATACGGAGCGCAACTTTAATGCGTACTGTCCATAAGTTTATACCGCCTTGAAAAATATTTTTATGGAAAAATATTGTGTGTAGGGGTGAAATATCCTATTAGTATTTCGGAAGCCCCAAAATACAATGAATAAATTTGTACAGACAGCAAAGACTGCGTTTTTAATTCGGGCGACACTAAAAACAGTTGCAAGGAGGACAAAATGCAGCAACAGAACTATGAGCAAGAACAAGACCTTTCGGAATACGGGATAGAAGAACCTTATTACTTCTATCCGTCCATTACGAAAAAGAGAACAATCAACGGTAAGACCTATACCGTCCGCAGTTATTATATCGGCGATAAAGATTTTAATGAAACCGTTAAACGGCTTGCGGAAAAGCAAGCATACAAAAATGTGGGGTGAAACCAATGAAACAAGTAAAAGAAGAAGTTGGGTTATACTACCGTCTTTCCCAAGAGGACGAGCGAACCGGCGAGTCGCTCTCTATTGACAACCAAAGACATATACTTCGTAAATATTGCGAAGAACGCGGTTGGAATATTCACGACGAATACATAGACGACGGCGTGTCGGGTACTACTTTCGACAGGCCGCAAGTGCAAAGACTTTTGGATGATGCTAAGTCGGGAGTTATAAATACCATAATTGTCA
The DNA here is from genome assembly GCA_013316045.1 of Clostridia bacterium. Taxonomy (GTDB): domain Bacteria; phylum Bacillota; class Clostridia; order Christensenellales; family Pumilibacteraceae; genus RACS-047. The sequence continues at coordinate 3,367 of WSNJ01000018.1, read as the reverse complement.
AAGACCTTTCAAGGTTCGGCAGAAACTACATTGAAGTCGGTCAGTATGTCGATTACATATTTCCATTGTACAATATACGCTTCATAGCGATACAGGACAATGTAGATACTTCTAACCGAGATAGCGGTGCAATGGAAATGATGCCTATTATGAACGTCTTTAACGAATGGCACGCCGCGAATACGAGTAAAAAAATCCGCGCGGTACTTAAACAAAAGGCGGCAGAGGGTGTGCTTCACGCGAAAAAAGCACCTTACGGATATATTAAGGGAAACGACGAAAAACGAACTCTTGTTATAGACGAAGAAACTGCACCTATTGTAAGACGTATTTTTGAAATGTACGCTTCGGGAATAACACCGAATAAGATTGCCGAAACGTTGAATGAAGAAAGAATTCTGTCGCCCGAACGGTATGCCTGTGAGAAATATGGCTTCAAGGGACATAAGGACAGTCAAGGGCTGTGGGCGCAGATGGCAATCGTTCGCACGTTAGACAGTATGGTTTATCTTGGACACATGGCGCAATTACGGACGACTTCCGTATCGTACAAAAATCATAAGACATATAAGAAAGACCAAAGTGAATGGGTAATAGTTTACAATACGCACGAGCCTATTATATCCCAAGAGCTATGGGACAGAGTTCACGAAAGAATGAAATCCGTAGCGCAAGGGAGAAAGACGAAACACGGACATACGCATCCGCTTTCGGGATTTCTGTTCTGCGCAGACTGTGGCTGTAAAATGAAAATGAGGACGTTCGGTAGAAAATCTTTGCCCAAACCCTTATATGCGTTTAATTGCAGAAATCACGAGAAGTTCAGAAAGGCGGTGTGTTTCTCGCATTTTATTCCGGCAAAAGCCATTGAGCAAATAGTGCTCGATGATATACAGACAATGGCACAGAGAATTGTTCTCGACGAAGCCGCTATCCGTGAAGAATATATGCGTCACAACGCTGAACTTGCAGATAAGAATTTCAAGTCGGCAAAGAAAGAATTGCAGGCTAAGAAGAAGCGTATCGAAGAATTATCCCGACTTATGGAATTAGCGTATGAGGACAGAGCGAAAGGCAAAATGCCCGAAGATATTTGTTTGAAGTTTATACGAAAATACTCCGACGAACAAAGAACGCTTACGGATGAGATAGGCGCGATAGAAGAAAAAATAGCGAGTGCCGAAAGCGAAACTAAGAACATGGACGAGTTTATATGCAACATTAAGAAGTATTTGGATGCACCCGAATTAACCCGTGAAATGTGTTACGAACTCATAGACCGTGTTGTTGTAGGTGGCTTGCCGAAAGTTACGGGCAAGGAACGTACTATCGACATTGTTTACAAAGTGGATTTTTCTTCGGTAATAGCCTATAAATTCAAGAAATAATGTGTGCCCATATTTTGCATTTACATTTGTTACCGAGTAAACTACTTTTTGCATTTTCTTTTACCTCCAAGATTTTATTAGCCTTTCGGCAGGGGCATCGTGGCACTGTTCGGTCAAGTGTAAGAGAACATGTTATGCTGTCGGTAAAAGTAAACTGCAAGTAGATATTATCGGTATGCCATCCAAAAAACAGTGCGTTCGTGGGTATAAGAAAAAAGCCCGACATTACTGTCGAGCTTATAAGATTATATATGAATTTTAAGTGCTGTTTTTTGGGAGTTTACTTTTACGAGAACTGTGCTACGATAGACACCACGAAAGGCAAAATCTTGGAGCCCCAAAACCTAAAGAAAAAAGATTTAAAATATGGTTTCAATAAAACGCAAGAAAATTGAAAGTATAGTTACAATAATTTTATTCCGAATGAGCGTGATATTGTTCCGAAAGGGAGAAAATGTTACGCGCTACTGACAATGTCTTTGAATCGCGTATTATATTTGTATGATATTATATGGTATGATGACAGCTGATATTATTTTTTTGAAATGTTTTCATTTTAACACTCGTTTTCTCATTGATATGCTATAATTGTAATATACAAGAAAAGGAGTTAACTATTATGGATAAAATACAAAAGAAGGAATTGAAGGAAAATATTTTACATACTTGTCTGTTTTCAGAGTATTTGCCATCGGAATTTTCAACTGAATGTTTAAACGAAGGCTTACTTTCAATCCCAAATAGCAATCTTATACCGCCTGTAGTTTTTACAATGGATAAATATAATGATTTAGGGAATAGGAGATATATGTCTATTCCCGAAATTGGCAGTTTTTTGAATGCGGTGGAAGCATTATCGTCCGGTATAATTTTAGATAAAATTATAGATATAAACGCTAATGATGACAATTCTTTGTCAAAAATTCTTAATGAAAAACATGAAATAAGACAATTTAGCGATAGTTATGAATTTTATATAACAAGTGATGGCGATGAGTTTTTTATCACAGAGGAAGAAATTGTTGATAAAGAAGAGATTGCGAAAATAGATTTTGAAAGTGATTTTATGTCGAATCTAAAGATAAAAATTGACAAATCTAAAGCTTGCAATTGTATTTTGCATTTAGACATATCAAACTTCTATAATAGTATCTATACCCATTATATTTCCGCTTTAACGCAAGGAGAGAAATGGGCTAATGAGCAATTTCAAATATGGCAAAATAAAAGAAGTGCTTCAACTGCGGAATATAGAGATTTAAAAAATTTAGACGATAAAATTATAGCAATGAATCTCAAACGAACTCATGGATTGTTAATAGGACCAAGAATTTCTTTTATTATTGCTGAAGCTTTATTATCTCAAATTGACGTAGAATTAAAAGATGAATTAGACAAAATTAATGTAGATTTTGTTAGATATGTAGATGATTATGACGTTTTTGTAAATGACCGTCAAGTTATTAATGACATAAAAAGTATTTTTAATAAAATTTTTCAAGCTTATGGTCTTTCTCTAAATGACACTAAAACTAAAATAGAAGAGTTCCCTTTTTATACTTATATAAATTATGATACATTAAATCATGATACCAATTTAGAGGACTCTTTTGGAATGTTTGGACAAATAGAAAAATCTAAGATTCAGAATGGGGCTTTGCTTTATTTCTGTCGAAACATTTTATCTAAAAATATGAGTAGTAATATTTCGTTATCGTTATCATTAAGCATTTTGAAAAATATGCCTAAAGCGTTAATCACTAGTTGTAGAAATATAGCAAGTTACTATTCAGAAAATGGGAAAAATCAAGAAGCCCTTCATCTTCTTTACCAAATATTAGAAAGCTTTTCCAACAATCACTTTGATTTGGAATGTATTTGGACACTATACACATTATTAAAAATCGATTCAACTTATGAAATAGACAATACTGTATTGAATGAATTAAATGAAGTTGCATTAGTAATTTATTTATATG
>WSNJ01000092.1 GCA_013316045.1 Clostridia bacterium | reverse complement strand
GTGCTAATATTTAGATAGTTAACATATCAAAATGATAGTATAACTATCAAAACAAGGGGAAATTATGACGATTCGTGATGCAAAAACAGGTTTCATAACGGACGAAGCGATTACGCTGTTTTCGGAGCGCTCGATAAACGAAGTAACCATCCACGATATAGCCGTAAAAGCGGGAGTCGGAGAAGCGACGATTTACCGCTATTTTTCCACTAAACAAAATCTTGTTTGCGCCGCCGCGACAAAGCTCGAAAAGCAAATTTACGAAACTTATTTCGATTTGAGCCGCGCGAAAAGCGGATTGGAAAAGCTGACTCTGTTCTACAACAGTTACTCGGAAATTTTTATATCCCACCGCGAATTTTTCAAGTTCATAAACGAGTTCGACGCATATATGCTCGGCGAAGGCAAAACGGACAACTCCGAATACGCTTCGGGTCTGGATATGTTCAAAACTCTTTGCTCGGAAGCATACGAGCAAGGACTTAAAGACGGCAGTATATCGCCCGTCCCCGACTGGGAAACTTTTTATTACTCGACCACGCACGCCCTGCTCGAACTGTGCAAAAAACTTTCCGCCGCCGCGATAGTCCCGCAAGACTCGGCGGAAGGTAAAGAAAAAGAAATAGCCACCCTTACGGATATTATACTTTACAAATTGAAAAGCAAATAATTTTACCCGCATATATAATAATGTTGCAATCGGCTTGCGCGTCCGACGCAAGTAAAAAAATAAATTAAATAAGGAGGAATCGGGCGCTCTTTCGGACGGCGCGCCCAATGAGATTATGAAACGACTGTCGAAAAAGCAAATGTGGATATTTGCGGTAGGACAACTGGGTTGGTCGACGCTCAGCGGTATTATAAGCGCTTGGTTCGTTACGTTCTACCTTCCTACCGAAGCCGACATTTCGCAAGGCGGAGCTTTGCAGTACATAATGCCGGGGCTTGTAATCGGCGGATTTCTTACCGTCTTGGGATTGATAACGGCTCTCAGCAGAATCTTCGACGCGGTAACCGACCCGCTGATTGCGTCGATGTCGGACCGCAGTAAAAACAAACGCGGACGGCGCATTCCGTTTATGCAATACGCCGCCGTACCGCTTGCCGTCGTAACGGTCTTGCTTTTCTGCGCGCCGGTTCGGGAAATAAGCGGTTGGAACGTCTTATGGATTTCGGTATTCATAGTGCTGTTCTATTTGTTTATGACAATGTACTGCACCCCGTACAACGCGCTGATATCGGAATTCGGAAAAACTCCCGACGACCGTATGTTTATTTCCACGGCAATATCTCTTACGTACTTCGTCGGCACGTTGCTCGCGTATACGCCGTTTGTATTTGCGGGACTGATTCGCGGAAGCGTCGGATTTGCGTGGAGCTACCGCATATGTTTTATTATACTCGCGCTAATAGCCGCGGTTTGTATGCTATTGCCCACTTTCCTGCTCAACGAAAAAGACTTCGTCGATACGGCTCCGTCAAACGCGAATATGTTCAAATCTCTCGCGGCGACATTCAAAAACGGCGATTTCCGCACTTTCGTATTTTCCGATATAATGTATTGGGTCGGACTTACGCTTTTTCAAACGGGACTGCCGTTCTTCGTCAAAGTATCTATGAACATAAGCGAGTCGTTCACAATGTACTTTCTCGGCGGTATGACCGTGCTGTCGGCGGCATTCTATCCCATTGTTTCCAAACTCGTTAAAAAATTCGGCAAAAAGAAATTGACGGTGGTCGGCTTTTCGGGGCTTGCGCTCGCATACGTTATAGCAACGCTCATAGGCGTGTTCGGAACAGCCGAAAATCCCGGATTGCTCGGTATAGGTAAAATACCGGGCGTTGTGTTCGGCGCGCTGATTTGCGTTATCGCCGCGTTCCCTATGGCGTTGCTCGGCATAATTCCGCAGTCGATAGTAGCCGACGTTGCCGAAGCCGACGGAATCGTTACGGGCGAAAACCGCGAAGGTATGTTCTTTGCCGCGCGCACGTTTGCTATGAAGTTCGGACAATCGCTCGCAATGCTGTTATTTACGTCGCTTGCGATTATCGGCACTACGCAAAACACAAACAGCAACGACATAAGCGCGTCGACGCTCGGAATGACCGTAGTAGGCATAGTAGCCGTCGCATTCTGCATAGCCGGCGCGGTGATTCTGCTGTTCTACAACGAGAAGAAAATAATGAGAACGATTGAAAAGCCCGTCGCTTCGGCCGAAACACCCGATTCGTCAAAATCGGAATCGAACGAATCGACCGAATTCGCTTCGACCGAACCCGATAACGTTTCCGATAACGTTTCCGACGACGACCGAATTTCGGATAACGGTGAACGGCAATGACTGCGTTTACGCTAAAATACTCGGTTTGCGGGAAAATAATTTCTACGTCCGAAAGCAACGACGACTTGGAGCCGATATTTAAGGACGACGAAGGCAGGCTCACCGCAACGCTTCGCGCCCGCAAAGATATAAATTTGCTGTCTTTCTCGCAAACTTACCCTTTCTCGCCTAACAAAGACGACTTGTATTTTTTTAACGGATATCAATCTTGGACCGACACAAAAGAATCGACGACCGTCGAACGTGAGAAAAATATAAATAAGTTACCGCGCTTTTTGGTAAACGCGTTCTCTTTCGACCGCTACGGCGACGCAACGTTTTACAAATACGACAAAAACCTTATGCACGGTTACGACGTATTTTATTGCAAGGGAAAAAGCGAAAAGTTTATCCTGAATCTGAACTATGCGCGCGCTTATCTCCTGACGGAACTCGACAAAAAGAAAAAGCAACTGAATCTGTCATATGATTACGGCGGCAACGCCGTTTCGGCGGGAGAAGAATTCACCGTTGCCGATTACTATATTTCCGACAGCGTATCCGACGGCATTTTGTATTTTAACGCCGTATTTCCGCGCAAAAACACTCCGAAGATTTTCGGATATACGTCTTGGTATAATCACTACCAAAACATTACCGAAGAAATTCTGTTGCGCGACCTAAACGCTTTGGACGGAAGATTCGACTTGTTTCAAATAGACGACGGTTACGAAACGGCTGTCGGAGATTGGCTGTCGGTCGACGGAAAAAAATTTCCGCACGGTTTGCAACCGTTGACGGAAGCCGCGCATCGGAAAGGCTTGAAAGCAGGCATATGGCTTGCCCCGTTCGTTGCGGAAGAAAAAAGCAATTTATTCCAAACCCGCAAAGACCTGTTCAAGCAAGACAAAAACGGAAACTTTGTAAAATGTGGCTCGAATTGGAGCGGATTTTACGCTCTCGATATCGACAACCCCGAAACGCGCGCGTATATAGAAAAATGCCTACATCACTACGCAGAATCGGGATTCGACTTTTTCAAACTCGACTTTTTGTATGCCGTCAATCTTTCGGCGAGCGACGGCAAAAGCCGCAGTATGAGCGCGGAAAGCGCTTATTCCTTTTTAAGAAAATGTTTGGGAAATAAGATTATATTGGGTTGCGGAGCGACCGTTTTCAACTGTATAGACAAGTTCGACTATCTGCGCGTAGGTCCGGACGTATCGCTTGAATTCGACGACGTTTGGTATATGCGCTTTATGCATCGGGAACGCATTTCCACTAAGGTAACTTTACAGAACACGATTTATCGCTCGTTTTTCAACGACAGATTGTTCGGAAACGACCCCGACGTATTTTTATTGCGCGACGACAAAACAAAACTTTCGGCGGCACAACGGAAAGCACTTATAACGTTGAACGCGCTGTTCGGCAACGTGCTTATGACTTCCGACAACATCGGCGAATACGACGAGAAGAAACAAAGACTTTTAAGCGATTCGCTCGAATTATTTCGCCGCGCGCATATAGTCGGATATGAACGGAAAGGCAACGTAACAGAAATAACCTATTCGCTCGACGGTATTGCGAAAACGATAAAATACGACGCAAAAAAAGGAGTATTATTATGAATACGGACAAAACGCGCGTTGTTTTCGGAAATGAAATAGATAAAAAAACAGTCAGACGCGCCAATAAAAGCAAAAAGCGCTATCTGAAAAAATACGGCGACGACTCGGACGCGAACTACAAGCTCGCCTTTTCGCCTATCGACGCTCTCGATTTCATCGAAGCGCAAAACATAAATTTCGGAGAGCAGAACGATACGTTTGCAGACAACGCGCTTATCGTCGGCAATATACGAATGGGATTCGGACACTATCGAATCTCGATTGCTATGGCATCGTGCGCTCACGCTCTCGGCTACACGCCGTATTGGCTCGATTTGGCGTCGTTCGACGCCGTCGGCTCGAAAATGATAAGAGAACAGAATAACCTTTACTCGCTCGCTTCGCGGATTTCACAGAAGTCGAAACTTTTCAATGCTCTTGTATGGGAGCCGATGAACAGCGAAGGGTTCAAGAAAATAACATACAATGCCGTCGACCAAAAAAACAGCGAATTGCTCGTTCCCGTATTCGAAAACATAGATAAGAACATACCGTATATAGCCACTCACGTTTGGCCGTCGCAAGCCGCCGTCCACGCGGGAATGAAACACGTTGTAAACGCAATCCCCGACAACTGGCCGATGGCGTTGCACCTTTCGGAAGGCGCAATGCACGCCGTACAAACGCCCTTTGCCTATCTCGGCTACAAAACGCTCGACGGATTTGCCGAAAAGCCGCTGAAAGGCATTCCGGAGCAAAGCATAAAAGCGGTAGGTCGGTTTATAGACCACGAGCTTTTGGTTGATATCGAAAACGACAACCGCCGCCGAAAAGAACGGATTGCAAGCGGAAATCCTTTGCGTTTGCTATTGACCGTTGGCGGCGCAGGCGCGGGATTCGATATGTTCGTATCTACCGTAAAACATATTTTGCCATACGTAAAAGCTAAGAAAGTCGCGCTGTTCATAAACTTCGGAGACCATAAAAACGTATGCGAAAAACTCATAAAAGCCGCGCGGCTCGAATCCGTAAAAACGTATTTCAACGACTACGACGGACTTAAAAAACTCGTTGCCGAATTAAAAGACGGCAATGCCGACGGCGTCTTTGCCATATATAACGACGATATTTTCCGTGCGGTATACTCCACCAATCTCCTTATGCCCGTATGCGACCTGCTAATCACAAAGCCGAGCGAACTCGCCTACTACCCCATACCGAAAATTTTTATGCGACATATAGGCGGACACGAAGTCTACGGCGCTATTAACGGCAGAGAACTCGGAGATTCTCTCGACGAATATCCCACCGCCAAACGCTTGAATTCTATGATAGACAAATTACTGTCCGACAACGAAATTATCCCGCACATATGCGACCGTATAACAGAATTGAAAGCGCAAGGCTACTACAACGGCGCATACGAATGCGTTCGGCTTGCAACAAGCGCACGAGATACTGGATTACCAAAATAATTAAAGATTCAGCGGCGTTTCTTCAACCGAAGTTTCGGATTCGCCTTTTCAATCAATATTCATTTCATCCGCCGCGCCTGTTTCGGTTTTGTTTTTCGTTTTCTTTTCGAACGGCGGGTCGGCAATGCCGATAAAGGTATTTATTCTCGGGTAAATAAGGCAAACAAGATACAGAATTATCGAATCGATAATAAACATAAACGGCAACGTTATAAGCGTTGCGGCGGCGGCAAGCGCACCCCTGCCGAGATAGAGCCATATTATAAAGAACTGATACGGCACACCTATCGCGTATATCAGCAGATTACCGAAGAAAGCGCAGAAGTACAGCTTGATAACGGACAGCGTTCTGAATTTGCTTTTGAGTTTACCCGCCAGAAACGCGCCGAACGGAAAGCCTAATATATACCCGAACGACGGCTGAAACACGTAGGAAAAACCGCCGCCCTGAGTAAAAATCGGAACGCCGACAAGCCCCAAAAGCATATAAGCTATCTGAGCTGTCATTCCGTCGCGCGCACCCAAAAGAAGCCCCGACATAATAACGAACGTTGTTTGGAGCGTGAACATCATATCGGGAAACGCGGGAACGGGAATTTTTATAAGTCCGCCTACTATCGTAAGCATAGTAAAATAGCTTATTCGGATAATACGCCTTGTAGTCATACGCCGATTATAGCACGGCGGCAAAAAAACTGTCAAGCGCAAAAAATATGTACAATAATCGCGGGTTTTATATATCAGTCCGTACACGAAAACAAAATCTATTACAGCATAACG
>WSNJ01000091.1 GCA_013316045.1 Clostridia bacterium | reverse complement strand
GAATTATCCATTGAAAAAATCTTAAAAATAGCACAATACAAGGTTTGACTATGAATTTGTTTTTTTTCAGACACAATACTTTCGGTTCGGTTGCCGCGCTCGACGCCGCACACGTAAATTTCAACGAACTTACGCTGATTCTGAACGGCAACGTAAATTATTACGTGAACGGTAAAACGATACCGCTTAAAAAGGGCGACGCCGTATTTTTAAGAAGCGGAAGCCTGAGAGCGCGCGACGCCGTTTCAGCCGATTACATAAGTTTCAACTTCGATACGGAAGATAACGAAACCGTCGATTTGCCTACGCATATACGCGACTGTATAACCACCGAAATAAAACTTTTGTTGTCCGCTTGCGACGAAATCCACAAAAAAAACATACGTACCGACGAATTCGATTCGCTCGGATACATTCTGAGCTGTATTATAAAGCAACTCGCCGTAAACGAAAAAATGCAATCGTTCAGTCCGCTCACTCTGCTAATAAAAGATTATATACAGAATAATATCGACAAGCGCATAACGCTCGAAAGCGTCGGAAAAGAAACAAATTTTTCTCCCGTATACTGCTCCGAAATCTTCAAAAAGGAAACGGGTGAATCAATAGTAAGCTACGCCATAAACGAAAAAATACAAGAAGCGAAACGCCTGTTACTCGAAGACGTTCCGCTGAATGAAATCGCCGAAAATCTCGGCTTTGAAAATTACAATTACTTTTCGAGAATTTTCAAAAAGCGGGTAAGTTACTCCCCGCTTCAATATAAAACTACGTTTTTCAGATAGGACTATAAAAGAGCTTCATCGAGATTTGCTATCAGGTCTTCTAGCGCGCGTTTACGGTGGCTGACGGAATTTTTCTCTTCGTCGCTTGCTTCCGCGAACGTCTTATTAAGCTCGTCGGACAAGAACAAAGGGTCGTATCCGAAACCGTTCTTGCCTTTCGCGCTCTCTAAAATTTTACCTTTCGATTCGCCGTAGCCGCAGATATAGTTATTGTCCCCGAAATAAAGTACAACGGCTGAAACGAATTTCGCGTTTCTGTCTTCTGCGCCGCGCATATTTTCGAGAAGTAACGAATTGTTTTTTTCAGTCGTTGCGTCTTCTCCCGAATAACGCGCGGAATACACACCGGGTGCGCCCCCGAGAAAGTCAACGCAAAGCCCGCTGTCGTCGGACAAAGCGTACATATCCGAAAGCTCGTAAACCGCTTTCGCTTTAATAAGAGCGTTTTCTTCAAACGTAGAGCCAGTTTCTTCGACTTCGACTTCGAGTCCTATGTCTTTAAGCGACAGCACTTCGAATCTATCGCCGAGAATTTGCCGTATTTCTTTGAGTTTATGAGCGTTATTACTCGCAACAAGCAATTTTTTCATACGTCTATTATACCAACAGCAAACAAAAAAGGCAATCGTTTGACTGCCTTTTTGCGTTTTATTCGCGGCTCAGAGCAATATGCAAATTATGCCGCCCTTACCTTCGTTTACAATGCGCGAAAGCGTTTTTCGCATTTTCTTCTGCGTATCTTCGGGCATAGAGCTTATTTTGTTGTTCAGATTTTCATTCACGAGCATATGAAGCGATTTGCCGAACATATTCGTTTCCCAAATGCCTTTGGGGTCGTTCTCGAACTCGGACAGCAAGTACTTTACCATTTCTTCGCTCTGCGCTTCCGTGCCGACTACGGGACTTACTTCCGTAGCGATATCGACTTGCATAATATGCAACGACGGCGCGGACGCTTTCAGTTTAACTCCGAAACGCGAACCGTTCTTTACTATTTGCGGCTCTTCGAGCGTCATTTCTTCGAGCGACGGAGTAACTACGCCGTAGCCCGTTCTTTCGACTTCTTCGAGCGCGGTTTTAATCTTGTCGTACTCTCTCTTGGCGTAAACCAAATCTTTCACATTCGCCATAAGCGTGAAATCGTCGGTAATCTCCATTTCGCACTGCTCGCTCAGCGCCTTATAGAAAAGCTCGGGTTTAACGCTTAAACTGTAAGTGATTTTACCCGTTCCGAGGTCGACCGATTCGACTTCGAGCGAATTGTACTTATCGCTTTCGGTAAATGCCGCGGGAAGAACCTTATAGTCGGACATTTTAAGCATATTTGCCGATTGCGACATAAATATCTCGCTGAGTTCGGTAATAAGGCTGTTATCCATAGGCAAAGCCTGCATCCACTTGTCAATCTTTATCTCGATACCGTTAAGCGGAAATTCGAAAAGCATTTTTTCGAATATTGCCGTAACGTTTTCTTCCGTAAGGTTTGCCGCGTCTATCGGCATTACGGGCGTAGAGTATTTCTCTTCGAGCGATTTGGCAAGTTTTTTCGTTTCCGCGGAATTCGGAACGGTAGAGTTAAGTACGATAACGAACGGCTTTTTGAGCGCCTTTAATTCGCTTACTACTCTCTCTTCCGCTTCCACATACGACGCGCGCGGAATTTCGGTCGTTATAGAACCGTCCGTCGTCATAACAACGCCTATCGTCGAATGGTCGGTTATAACTTTTTTCGTGCCGTAATCGGCGGCTTCGGAAAAAGGCATTTCCTTATCGCTCCAAGGCGTTTTAACCATACGCGGTTTTTCGCCGTCCATATGCCCCGTAGCTCCGTCGATAAGGTAACCGACGCAATCGACAAGGCGCACCTTAATGTCGATATTGTCCGCAAGCGTTATAGATACGGCTTCGTTGGGAACAAACTTAGGCTGAGTGGTCATAATGGTTTTGCCGTTTGCGCTTTGCGGCAATTCGTCTTCCATTCTTTCACGAGCGTGCTTAGAGCTTATCTTCGGCACAATCATTTTTTCCATAAAGCCCGTAATAAAAGTAGACTTACCCGCGCGCACGGGTCCGACCACGCCGACATATATATCTCCGTTAGTTCGTTCGCTTATATCTTTATAGATATCATAAACTTCCATCTGTGGCTGAAATCCTCCAAGTCATAATAGTACTAAGAGTATATGCCGCATATATCCGTATTTATGAAATATTTTTATATAAAGTACAACCCTATTTTGTCGCAACCGGCTTTTCTGGTGATTTTTTCTTCTTTTTCAATATAACCGTTTTGCTTTCGGTGCCGCTGAACAGCCTTACTACGTTTTTCCTATGCGCGAATAACGTTAACGCAAAAAGCGCGAAAATGAGTATCGCTCCCGCCGTAGCTTCCGGCGAATTCGACGACGCGACGGAAAAGCCTTCATAGGCAAGCGGAACGGAAATAGCCATAAACGACGATACCGAGCCCATACTCGTAAACAGAATGAACACGAAAGCGCACGCAAAAGTTATCAGTATGACGATAGGCTGCAAAACTATGCAAACGCCTATCGAGCTTGCTATCCCCTTGCCGCCCTTGAATTTCAACACGACGGGAAACACGTGTCCCAGAATTACGCAAAACGCGCCGATATACGCGCCCAATCGATTATCGGTAAAAGCGGGCGCGGAAGTGCCTATAAACAGCCAACCGAGCGCCGTCGGCAACGCACCCTTGATTGCGTCGAGAGTAAGCGTCAGAATGCCTATTTTCAAGCCGTAATTGCGCACCATATTCATAGAGCCGGGGTTGCCGCTTCCGAGCTTTCTCACATCGCCTTTGAGAATTTTCGAAATAAGGAGCGCAACGTTTATGTTGCCCCAAAAATAAGACGCAACGGCGAGTATAACTATTTTCCAGGTTTCGCTCATTTATTTTCGTCCTTTCTGTTGTTGAAAACAATTTTAACGGGAGTACCCGCAAAATCGAACGCACGGCGCAGACAGTTTTCCAAATATCTTTTGTACGAAAAATGGACGAGCTTTTCGTCGTTTACGAATATTACGAACTTAGGCGGATTAGAAGCGGGCTGCGTCGCGTAATAAATTTTCAGGCGTCTGCCGTGCGGCGACGGCGGTTCGTTCATAGCAACGGCGTCGGCGATAACGTCGTTCAGAATACCCGTCGTTATTCTCTGCGACGCGTTCTCAAAAGACTTGTCCGCAAGGCTTAATATCTTTTCTATACGCAAACCCGATTTTGCCGAAACGAAAATCGACGTGAAATAATTCATAAAACTCAAATCCGCGTTAAGTTTTTCCGTAAACTTTTCGATAGTGTGCGTATCCTTTTCGACCGTATCCCATTTGTTCATAACGATAACGGACGGCTTGCCCTCTTCGTGCACGAATCCCGCTATTCTTACGTCCTGCTCGGAAATATCTTCTTCCGCCGACATAACTATAAGCACGATGTCCGCGCGCCTTACAGCCGCAATAGAGCGCATTACGCTGTAACTTTCGATTGTTTCTTCTTCGATGCCGCGCTTGCGGCGCATACCCGCCGTATCTATAAGCACGTACTTTTTGCCGTCGTATGTGAACGGAGTATCTATCGCGTCGCGCGTAGTACCCGCAACGGGACTTACGATTACCCTTTCGAAGCCGAGTAACTTATTTACTATGGACGACTTACCTACGTTAGGTTTTCCGACTACCGCGATTTTAACCGCGCCGTCGTCTTCCGTCGCTTCTTCGCGGTCGAAATGTTTAACGACTTCGTCCAAAAGGTCGCCGAGCCCTTTCGACTGCTCGCACGAAACAGGAATAGGTTCGCCGAGTCCCAACGAATAAAAATCGTAAGTTTTTTCGACTTCGAAGTTATCGAGTTTGTTAACTACCAGAATTATAGGCTTTGCCGAAAGCCTTAAAATTTCCGCAACGTCGTAGTCCGACGAAACCAACCCCTGCTTTCCGTCCACGAAAAACAGAATAACGTCCGCCGTTTCGACAGCCGCTTCGGCTTGCTTTCTTATATGCAGAAACATTTCGTCCGAGCTTTTCAGTTCTATACCGCCCGTATCTATAAGCGTAAAGTTATAACCGCACCATTCGGCGTCGGCAAAAATTCTGTCGCGCGTAACGCCGGGCGTATCTTTGACGATAGAAATTCGTCTGCCGCATATTTTGTTGAAGAATGTTGATTTTCCGACGTTCGGACGACCGACCACCGCCACCAAAGGTTTACTCATAATTATCCTTTACTCGGTTACCGCGTACACGAATCCGTCGCCGGAACTGTCCGCTACCGTGATTTTAACGTTTAATTTTTCTTCGAGCCTACTTACCGTCATATTGTCCAAAAACACGTCCTGAAATTCTCTGAGCATTACGGACGGAATAATAAGGCGCTCGCCCAGGTCCTTGTCTTTAAGAGTTTCGTATATATCGCGCCCGACTATAAGCCCCGCAACGGTAACGGTATCTCCGAAAAACCTGTTTTCTATCTGATACACCGTTATATCGCACCCGAGTTTCTTGTTTAAGATTTCGGCGTGCGCTTTTATGAACTCATACGCCGACACGCCTGTCGCCACGCTTAATTTACGCCTGCACTTTGCGGCGTTTCCGAGCGCATAGGCAAAATCTTCTTCAAACTTTGCGAGCAATCCCACGCCGTTTTCGAGTTGCGGATAATCTTCGTATGTTTCCCCGCCCGGTACGGGAATGCCCGCCTTAACGTAAAATTCGTCCGACGCCCACACAAACCGAGAGCCATTTTCGCCGAGCAGTTTTTTCTGATACTTTTCCACAAGCGCGATAACTTTTTCCGCTTCCGTCTTATTTACGGAGCGCAACCGCGGATTAGCGTTTTTCGTAAGCCCTACGGGAACTATCGCAAGCGTCGCGCAAATTTCCGAAAGCTCCGTTATAGACCGTTCGAGGTCTTCGTTAACTTCGGGACAGTAAACTATCTGCGTATGCAGTACGATTCCCGCATCGTGAAACCGTTTCAACAGCGGCAGTATCGGGCGGCTTCTCTTTATTCCGAGCATTTCGTTGCGTAAACCGTCGTCTACCGTATGCACGCTTATATACAGCGGAGATAGTTTAAGTCTTACTATTCTTTCAACGTCGAAATCGGACAGATTAGTAAGCGTTACGTAATTGCCGCTAATAAAACTGTGCCTGTAATCGTCGTCCTGCACGCGCAACGTATCCCTGAGCGTTTCTTCTTTCGGCAGTTGATGAACGAAACAGAATATGCAATTATTCTTGCAACCGCGAATCGGAATTTCTCTGTCGAATTCGAGCCCCAGAGTTTCGTCAGCGTCTTTTTCTATTTCGTAAAGCGTTTCATCTTCGCCGCGCTTTACTCCGAGAGAGAATTGCTCCGAGCCGTCGTAAAATTCGTAGTCGAGAATATCGACGGCTTTATACCCGTCGAACGAAACGACTTCGTCGCCCGCTTTTAGTCCGAGCTCTTCTCCTATCGAATTTTTTTCCACTCCCAAAATGCGCATAAATTTATTTTAACACAATTTGCCGTTTATGTAAACAAAAACGCCGTTGAGTTTCAAAAAAGGCTCTCCCGCTCTTTACAGTAATTCCCATAGGGAGTTTAGGCAAGTCGCAGGCAATAGAAAAAGTATGGCATAAAGTTATACCTTTTCTATTGTATTTTAAGCGTGGACGAACTAGGCTACTCGTAGCCTAGTGAGATATAGATATGTTTTATATTT
>WSNJ01000090.1:3217-6535 GCA_013316045.1 Clostridia bacterium | reverse complement strand
GCACGAATTTATTGATAAACTTTTCAATATGAATCGTTTTACCGTTCGTTTTATATTCGGTAACATAGCGGAATTGATACCACTTGACAAATTCGGGGTTGAACTTACCGTCCTCAAGCTCTATCCAAGAAAGGCGACCGCTTTCACGATAGTACGACTTGATTTCCACAGCGGAAAGGTCGGACGAACTAAATTTGTCGCTCGAAACGGAAGGCGTAGGCATAGTGGTTTCTTCCAAGTAGAATACTTTATCCGTTATGTCTACCGCCAGTAATTTTTTCGCAACCGTTAAGTTGTATGTAATCGTTCTCAATTGCTGAAACGCGTCAAAATAGCTATACGTCAGCGTATATTTGCCGGGGTTTAGCTCATTGAAATTATTGTCTGCATTCTCGCTCAGGCCTTTTGCATAAATTACAGATCCTATCGTAAGATCATTAATAGTCACAGCATCGCTTTTGCCTTCGGGCGTACCGCTAAGAGATACCGTAAGCCCGGAGAAATATCTGTCGTCAGCAAGGAATGGATTCGGAACCTCGAATTTCTCATCGTACGCAACTCCATAGTTCTTGTTTTCTTTTGCATAATCGGAAATTCCAATATCGCTTACATTTGCAAACTCAACTTTTTCAACCGAAACGGTTACGGGATAATTTTCTTGGTTTTCGATAACGATAGCCTTAAGCCCCGTAGCCGAAATGCTTGCGTCAATATCTGAACTAAGCTCTGCCGTTGAAAGGCGGACTATATTATTTATACCTGCTTCGAGCATTCTGCGCGCATACAGCGTGAGTGCGTCGAATTTGAGGCCGATAAGTGCATCGGTTTGAACCGATGAATACAGCGTAAGTTTTACGGCATTGTCGGAATCACTGCCGGGCATAACATTCTCAAGACTTATCTTACCACTGCCATGCGCTTTGAGCGAAATTGCATCGCCGGGTAGAGCCTCGGAGTATTCGTCAACAGTGAGAGTAATATTATCTACCGCCGCATCGACTCCGCCGCGGCATGTTAGCATTAGGCGAATACCCTCTACCTGCGACAGCGAATAGTCCGCAAGCGAAAATCGATAGGTTGCGGTTTTGGGTTCAAGAAACTCCAAGTTATTATCTATTTCGCCGCCTTCTATTTCGAGCGGGGCTATTTCCTTCCACTCGCCGTCGGCGCGTATATGCGCTTTTACGGTAAGTTCAACACCGCGGTTGTTGAAAACACTCGTTTCGAATGTCTTGAAAGCAGACCAATTTTTGGTGAGGAAATAATTGAAATATTCCAAAGTTACGGTATTATCTTCGGATAAGATATACATCGCACCGTCTTGCGAACGAACTGTCTCACTATTCCACAACTCTATCTCGTCCTCATCTGTAAAGTCGGCAATCGTGCCGGCAGGATTTACGCGGAGCTTTACATCAAGCTCGGATTCGTTATTCGACCTATCTACCGCTTTGTATGTTAAAGTATACAGCGCATTCGCTTCGGCTGCAAATTTGTTATTCGTTACAGCTACCGCCGCACCGCCTTTTTTGACCTCTACACTAAGCGTATAGTCGCCTATCTCGACGACGTTGACCTTCGGAATTTCTACCTTTCCTTCGGCATCTAACCAAGCAATGAATGTTTTAGGCGCTTCTATAACGGCAGGCGTCGTGTCAACCGTATTGATTTTATATGTACCTTCTGACTTATTGCCCGAATAATCCTCGGCAACAAGAGTCACCGTATACGTTCCGACTTTGGGAAGAAACAGTCCTACTCCGTCGGGCGCTATCTCTGTAATAACATCACCGAACGTTATGCTTTTTGCGTAAACCGTTACTTTTTCGGCACAGTTATCTGTAACGGGCGCAGCGGCAATATCGGCGGGAATGTCTGTATAGAATCCTGTCTCTACGTTGTCTTTATCTGCCAATGTTCCGAAAACAGGTGCTGTGCGGTCAACGCCCGTAAAGCTTACCGTTTCAAGCCAACTCTCCTTTTTCTTCTTAAAAAGTACTGTGTAATCGTATTTTCCGGTAAGGTCGGGCATAAAAGATCCGTCATCGGCTACTTTCGCAACAGAACCGATTGGCACTGTCAACGAAACAAACTCTGCCGTAGTCCCTTTACTCAACCGAAAATCCGGTTTGTACGACGTTCCGATCTCGATTTCGGTAGAGTCCGGTAGCGTATAGTTCGATGACTTTTTGCCGCAGCCGATGGCAACGACTGAAATCGCCAAAACCAACAGTAATACAATAACTGCAATTCGTCTTCTTCTCATCACTTACTTTATTCCTCCATAAATATTTTCTTTATTATATTTGCAGTGAAAGCCCATCATAGCCCAGCCCTATGCCGAACTGCGCAGCTTTTTTAGATAGCGTCTCGTGAGTTTCTCCACAGCAATGTGCTACGTGGTTTGCTATAACAAGCGTACTCACATCTATCGTCCCAATCTGTTCAAGCTTCTCTTTTACCCGAACGTTTTGTCTAAGATTCATATGACCGTAAAATTCTTTGTTAATATCTCCGTACGTGCAATCGAGAATTACGAGAGATAATTTTATTTTATGTATTCTTAAATATTCGAACACTTCGTTTTCGGGAAAATCCGAATCAAGGCAATGAAAATAGTATTTCTCCCCGTCTGATATTAAATACACCAAGCAGTTCTCGGTGGGAATATGCTTAGTATAAAACGGAACAACTGTATACTTTCCGACTTTTGCCTGCTCACCTGCCTTGAGAAGATGTACAAACGTGTTTTCTCTTATAACGGGCCTGCTCGTAAGAATATTTTCAAGCTTTTCGACAACGCGCTCGTTACCGTATATATTAAGATCGGTTACCGTCCCGCCAACGGCGTTGTACGGGCTACGGGCAAGCAACGTTTCATAGTCGAAATGGTCGCTGTGAGTATGCGTTATTAGTACATTTTCAAGCGCAGTGATATTAAGACCCATTGCGGAATTCATAAACGTATCCGGTGAAACATCGATAAGCGTCGTATCGTCCAACAAAAAGCCTGCCCTCCGTCTGATTTCTTTTCCACCCACCTTGCGGGCATTCTCACAGACAGGACAGTGACAAAAAACAGATGGTATACCTTCCGACGCTCCGGAACCTAAAATTTTAACTTTCATAGCTCTCCTTTTGTTTATATATTTATTTTATCATTTTAACTTTTACACAACAAGACACTTTTCAAACACAAAATTGCACTTTTCGGAAATAATTTAACAATATAAGCCATTCAAAAGCAATTAAGAATTTTAGAGAAAAAACGATTGACAAACGTCGAATTTTTCTGTTACTCTTAAAAAAGGGGGGGGG
>WSNJ01000090.1:0-3118 GCA_013316045.1 Clostridia bacterium | reverse complement strand
GAAAAAACGATTGACAAACGTCGAATTTTTCTGTTACTCTTAAAAAAGGGGGGGGGCAATTATGTCCAAAAAGATTTATGGAATTAATCACACCAAAAACAGTGTCAGCTTGAATTTTGTATCAGCTTATATCACGGATGCTGAAAAAAATTATCGCAATCCATCCTACGGTGGTAAAAATGAAGACCACGACAGCGAGTTTGTAGGTTTTATTCACACCGTCTCAGGAGAAGGTATTATTGAAACAGATTCAGGTCGGTATGTTTTGCACGCCGGAGACTTTGTTTTTTTACAATATAACAAACTTCAACTTATGGCTACCGAAGATTCCGAATGGCATTTCTATTGCCTTTGGTTTCACCTGAACAATATGGTGCTCGATTACGAACATATCATAAATCTCCCGTTCCTGCCGAATGAACGGGGTTATATCGAAAAAATCATCAACCTTCTCAATGATCACGACTATTTTTGCCTGTGTCAAGCAAATGGCTTGGGACTGCAACTGCTGGGCGAACTCCTCTCCGCTATCGGAACTATTACAAACAAAACTCAGTATTATAAAGAAATACGCGAAATCGTTTTCTATATCAATCAAAACATATCGGAAGAACTTTCGGTCGAAGAGCTCGCAAAGCGGTGCAACATGTGTACAAAACATTTTCGAAATATATTTTTGCAGCAAATCGGTTTGACGCCGAAACGATATATTTTGAAAGTGAAACTTGAAAAAGCGGCGTTTCTTCTAACGTTCACACCACTGAGTGTAACAGAAATATCAAATGAGCTGAATTTCTTCTCACCCGCCTATTTTATACGGCGTTTCAAATTGCACTACAATATGACGCCGCTTAAATACCGACAAATTCATTAAATATCAAAAAAGAACGTTGCACGTATACACAACGCTCTTTTTATTTAATGCTCATTGTTTTTCGCAAAGTTCGCGGCAGAATGTGAGCGCTTCTTGGGGAAGCTTACAGTTCGGAATTTCTAGGTTTCGGAACGGTAAACAGCGTCTCGCAAACAGTCGCGCATTATGCCCAACGTTTTTACTTTCGTCTCTTGCTTTCTCACTTTCTCCTTACGGTTTATATTTTATAAGTGCCGTATGCAACCAAGTGTTATGCGCGATCGCTTTATGAAGCGGCCAATCCCATATCCACGGCAAAACCTCTTCTTCCAATTCCTCTATGCTATCGAGCTTTCCTGACACATAGTCTTCCAAAATTCTGCGGCAATCCTGCAATCTGCACATTTGCGCGCCGATCCGCACGCTTTGTTTTTCGAATCCGAAACGCTTGTTTTCTTTGTGCCATTGATTTCTGAAATCATCGTAAAACAATTTTAATTTTCCTTCGAGATCGAGATACTCTTCTATTATTGCTTTTAATGCGGCTTTGTCTTTGGTCTTATATGCACGGTGCGTGCGAACGCTCAAACCGTATTTGATTTCCATTACGTCGCAAAGAGACGAAAGCGTCTTGAACATATATCCGTATTTCTTATTTTTAAGTCCGACTGCAAGCTTTTTCTTTGCTTCCGCAAACTTCGCGGCTTTGCTTTCGACGACCGTAGTATCGAAGATCCCCAGGAACGGATCGGAATATAACATATATTTGCAAGGGTTTACAAATAAATCGTCATCTTCTATATTATCCGGTGCATCCAAAGACATAAAAACGTCGAAACTTACGCCGACTACATCTGCAAATTTCTTCTTTATGCTGTCCATATCCGAATTGCCGCGAGAAAGTTCTGCGGCACGGCAAAGCGCCGGCAAAATGGAAAACAGCGAACATTCCGCACCATCGTCTTTCCATACAGTCATTATAATTTCATCAATTCCGTTTTCGAGACACGACGCAATAGCCGCATCATGCGTAGCAAAACATCCCTTGTTATGAGGCACGAAACCTATCCATGACCACGCACCGCCGGCAAAAATTATATTGTTATCGAATTTTTTATGAGTCTTTATTATCGAATCGTATTTATCTTTATCTTTAACATAATACTCCCAATAAACAAGCTCGACATTTTTCGGAACCACATCCAAAACGCTTTTGTCGAATTCGGCATTCGCCTGATAACGCTTTTCGTGGCAAGCAAGACGGAAAAACATATCCGACCACATCATCGGCTTGAATCCGTATTTATCGGCGATTTCGCAAACACGTGACAAATGTTTCAAAAAAATATCCGAGCGGTTTTCGTATCCGTGTTTGTCGAGATATTTCCCAAGCCCGACCATGTGCGCCTCGTCCATACCGATATTTATTCTTCGGCTCGTAAAACACTCGGCACATGTCTTGAACATCTTATCGATAAGCTCGTATACGGCTTCGTCGCCCGCAAGCAATATATCGTCGAAGTCGAACAATTTGCTTTTCCATACGGCAAAACCGCCGAGATGCGCGAGCGTCTGTATACAAGGCACAAGCTCTATCCCCTTAGAAGCGGCATACGCGTCGATTTCTTTTAATTCATCCTTCGTATATCTTCCGCGCATATAGCCGAAGTGCGGTTCGTCATCGATCTCATAAGTATCTTCGGTATAAAGCTGCAACATATTATATCCGAATCCCGCAACTATATCTATAAACTGCTTTAATGTCTCGGGACGGTGCACCGCATCTCTCGAACAGTCAAGCAATAATCCCAATGTTTTTATTTTAGGCTCTTTCACTTTCTCTTTTCTCCGAAAAAATAAACGACCCGCGTGGAGTCGATTACATTATAATTGATTAAATTTTATTTTGCAAACGATTTGCACAATGTTTCGATAATTTGTTTTAACTTAGTTAGCAAATCTTCTACCGGCAAAGTCCATACAAGCTCTTTATGGTTTTCGGGAGTTATTACAGTTACTGCGTCCGGCTTCTTCATATCCGAACCGAGCTTGGCGAATATCTTATTCCAACTCACTCCAACGCTTACAGTAAAGCGCACTTTCCATAGGGAATTAAAAAACTAAATTTTTAAGAGTTGCACTTTCAAGCGAAGGTAAAATGCTCTCGGACGTTTCGTTCGAGAGCATTTTACTATATAAATTTAGAGCGTTAAATTGAAATTTAATTTTCAATTTTAATAATAATGTCGTATGCAGTAGAACATT
>WSNJ01000089.1 GCA_013316045.1 Clostridia bacterium | reverse complement strand
TCAAGAGCGCAAACGACGAGATAACGACGGCGCGCGGAAATCACGTTTATATTACCGATAAACTTATGCACACAATCGACATCGACAGACGGCTCAAATTCGTAAACGTAACCGACTACAACGTAACCGACTCGCAGGGCGCGTTTACGGGATTTATAAAGGGAATGATTGCGGGCGATTCGGACATAACGAAAATTTATATCGACGGACTTAACAGATTTTTGGTAAAGCCCGAAGATATGAAAGACATTATGCTCGAATTTGAAAAGATTTCGGCGGAACACGGCACGAATTTTATACTTACCGTAAGCACGGATAATCTGCCCGAATTCCTTAAAAGGTATATTTAGGCGAACGCCGCCCGAGAAATAAAAAATTTTTTTGAAAAGGCTTTTTATGCAATACATCAGCACACGCAACAAAAAGAACAAAGTAAGCGGAACCGAAGCGGTCGTTAAGGGGCTTTCGGACGAGGGCGGACTTTTCGTTCCCGAAGAATTTCCGCGCCTGGCTCTCGAAGAAATCGAAAATCTTTGCGAACTCGATTATCCGTCGCGCTCGGCGGAGATAATAGGCAAGTTTATGCCGGAGCTTAAAGAAAAGCTCGACTCGTTTACGGAAAAAGCGTACTCGCGTTTCGACGGCGACGCCGCTCCGCTCGTAAAGATTGACGATAACCTGTATATTCTCGAACTGTGGCACGGACCTACGCACGCGTTCAAGGATATTGCGTTGACGCTGTTGCCGTATCTTATGACGGGGTCGAAAGAGCAGCTCGGGCATAAAGAAAAAACGCTTATACTCGTAGCCACTTCGGGCGATACGGGAAAGGCGGCGTTGGAAGGCTTTAAGGACGTTGACGGAACGGACGTTATAGTTTTCTACCCGCAAGACGGCGTTTCGCAAATGCAGAAGTTGCAAATGACGACCACGACGGGCGGCAACGTAAAAGTTTTCGGGATAAACGGGAACTTCGACGACGCTCAGACGGCCGTAAAGAAAATATTCACCGACAAAGAAACGGCGGATATTATAGCGAAATACGGTTATAATCTTTCAAGCGCGAACTCGATAAATTGGGGACGGCTCGTTCCGCAGATAGCGTATTACTTTTCGTCTTATTGCGATATGCTGTCGGGCGGTCAGATAAAACTCGGCGATAAAGTGAATTTCTGCGTGCCGTCGGGTAACTTCGGGAACATACTCGCGGGCTACTACGCAAAGCAAATGGGGCTTCCCGTGAATATGCTCATATGCGCGTCTAACAGGAATAACGTTTTAACCGACTTTATAAGCGGCGGCGAATATTCCGTTAAGCGCGAATTTTACAAGACGACGAGCCCGTCTATGGACATTCTTATTAGCTCGAACTTGGAGCGTCTTCTGTTCGAACTCTCGGGCAGGAACGACGCGCTTATCGCCGAGCGTATGGAAAAGCTGAAATCGGACGGTATTTACTCTATAACCGAAAGCGAGCTTGCCGAAATGCAGAAATCTTTCTATGCGGGTTGCGCCGAAGAAGATACCGTTTTCAACACCGTCGGCGAGTACTTCGACGAGTACGGCTACGTGCTCGACACTCACACGTCGGTTGCCGCTTCCGTTTACGCCGAGTACGTTGCGGCTACGGGCGACGAAACGCCGACCGTTATAGTTTCGACCGCAAGCCCGTACAAGTTCGTTGACGACGTTTTGGCGGCTTTGGGCGAAAAGGCGGGCAAAACGACGCAGGCGAGCCTTAAAAAGCTCGAAGACCTGTCGGCGATGCCGATTCCCGAAACGCTCGGCGGACTGTTTTCGATGCCGATACTGCATAAAGACGTTATCGACAAGAGCGGAGCGAAAGACGCGGTAATCTCTTATTGCAAAAAGTAAATTTTTACGCACCTGAAAAATATTTATACGGGAAACAAAATGACAGAAAATTCACCTGCAACCGAAAACACCAAGACCGTTCTTACGGGTCTGCAACCTACGGGCGTGCTGACGATAGGAAACTATATCGGCGCGATTCGCAATATGCTCGAATATCAGAAAGAGCATAAGTGCTATTATTTCGTGGCGGATTTGCACTCGCTTACGGTCGATATAGAACCCGCCGTTTTGCGCAAAAATACGCTCGACGTGTACGCGCTGTTGCTTGCGTTCGGCGTAAATCCCGAGAAAAGTACGTTTTTCGTTCAGTCGCACGTTTCGGCGCACGCAGAACTTACTTGGATACTCAACTGCCATACGCAGTTCGGCGAAGCCAAGCGAATGACTCAGTTCAAAGACAAGTCGAAGAAATCTCCGCAGAACGTAAACGTCGGGCTTTTCGATTATCCCGTGCTTATGGCGGCGGATATTCTTCTGTATCAGCCCGATTACGTGCCCGTGGGCAAGGACCAGAACCAGCATCTCGAAATAGCGCGCACCATTGCCGAGCGCTTTAACAACAAGTACAGCCCGACCTTTACCGTTCCCGAGGGCATAAACCCGAAGTACGGCGCAAAGGTCGCGTCTTTAAGCGACCCGACGGCAAAGATGAGCAAGTCCGACGAAAACAAAAACGGCTCGATTTTCCTGCTCGATACGAAAGACGAGATAATGCGCAAATTCAAACGCGCCGTTACCGACAGCGGCAACGAAATTGTTTACAATCAAACCGAAAAGCCCGGCATAAGCAATCTGCTGACGATTTATTCGTGCCTTTCGGGCAAGAGCGTAAAGGAAGCCGAAAAAGAGTTTTCGGGGTCAAGCTACGCGCAGTTCAAGGACGCGGTCGGTCAGACGGTATGCGATTTTCTTCTTCCCGTTCAACAGGAATACGCGCGTATCTGCAAGGAAAAAGATTATCTGTCGTCGCTTATGCGCAACGGCGCGGAAGAAGCCGCGAGAACGGCTTACAGAACGCTTTCGAAAGTGTATAGAAAGGTAGGATTGTTGAGTAGATAATGTACGGTTACGTAACGCCGATAAAAGAGCAAATGAACACCGCGGACTTTATGCTGTACCGCGCGTACTATTGCGGAATTTGCAAAGCGACGGGCAAAATGTTCGGTCAACTGCCGCGCTTTACGACGAATTACGACATAGTTTTTTTAAGTGTGCTCTTGCACGACTTTACGGTAACCGACGTTAAGTTCGAGTCGAAAGGTTGCGTATGCAATCCGTTCAAGAAGAAAACCACCGTATGCCGTAACGAATTATTGGATAAAATCGTAAATACGAATATAATAATGTCGTACTACAAAATGCGCGACGGCGTACTCGATAAAGAAGGTTTTAAGTCGCGCGTTGCGCTTAATATGCTATCGCGCCCGTACAAAAAGGCACGCCGCGCAATGCCCGAAATAGACAAGATTGTCGGCGAGAGTTACGAAAAACTTTTCGGTATGGAAAAGGCGGGCGTTGTGGGAATCGACAGAGTAGCCGATTGCTTTGCAAGCCTTTTGCAAGACGTGGCAAAGTCGCTGATAGGCGACAAAGCCGACGAAAATATATCTAAACTGTGCTATAACGTGGGAAAATTCGTTTATCTTGCGGACGCGCTCGACGATATAGACGAAGATTTCAACAGCAAAAGATACAATCCGTTTCTCGTTATGTATAACGATTACACGGGACGGAAAGAGTTTTTCGAAAAGCATAAAGACGAACTGTCGTTTATACTTTCGGTAACGGTAAACCGCGCAATCGAGTGCTTTAACAAAATAACGTTTACACAAAGCAGCGATTTGCTGAGAAACGTTCTGCATAAAGGACTTCGCGGCAAAGTAGACGAGCTTTTCAAAAGCACTAAGAAACTGCCCAAACCCAAACTTTGACGGAAAAAGTAAAAAGATTCAGTCATATAAAAGGAGCTAACTGAAACAATGAAAGACCCTTACGAGATACTCGGAGTAGACCGCGCGGCGGGAAAAGAAGTCGCGGAAGATAAGTACAAGGAACTCAAAGCGCGTTACAGCGAAGAAAGGTTTCTTACGGGCGAAGCGGGCAATGAAGCCGCCCGCAAGCTGAGCGAACTCGAAGCCGCTTGGAAACAGATTTGCGAAGAAAACGTAAAGGAAGAAGCCAAACAGGAGTTCGGCGGCGACTTGGGACAAATCGACAATATGATTAAAGAAGGTCGCTACGACGAAGCGCAGGCGGCTCTCGATTCGATTGCCGACAGGGGCGGCGAGTGGCACTATTTGCAGTCGATAATCTACTACAAACGCGAGTGGATGAGCGAGTGCAAAACTCAGCTCGAAATGGCTGTGAATAAAGAGCCTTGGAACGGCAAGTACCGCACGGCTCTCGATAAGCTGAATATGATTATGGGCAACCCGAACACCGACCCGCGCACGATAGGCGCAGACCCGAACGCACAGATGCCGCCGCCGGACGACGGCAGAGTTTGCGGCAACGCCTGCTCTAATTGCTGTCTGGCGTATTGCATAACGGACTGCTGTTGTTCTCTGACGCAATGTTGCTAAGGCGTATAAAACAGCAATGCCCGCGCCCGTGTCTTCAACAAAGAAAATAACCGTTTCCGCCGTCGCAACGGCTCTTGCGTCGGTGTGTATCATATTGACTAATTTCATACCCCTTCGCGTAACTCTGCTTATGTTCGCGGCGGGGTGCTTTTATATGGTTTTCGACAAGGCGGGGATAGTGTACGGGCTTATAACTATCGCGGCGAGCATACTCATTTCGTTTTTTACAAAGCCGTTCAGTTCGGCGTTCTTTCTTACCGCAATCGTGTTTGCGCCGTATTCGCTTATAGCGTACTTTATGCGCAGATTATACTATACGCATATTAAGTCGGCGTTGATTAGGTTGGCGGTTGCGGCTGTCTTTGCAAACCTTGCGTTCTGCGCGCTTTACTTTATGGTTAAGCTCCTTGCCGTTTCGCTCGACTTTGCGGTTATGGATATTGTCGGACGGCTCGGCTATGCGCTCGTGGCTCTGATTTTAACCGTTTTCTTTATGCTGTTCGACGTGGTTTTCAATCAGGTTGTGCTGCGGCTCGGTAAGCTCATAAAATAAGCGCGGAAAATCCGAAAGAAAACCGACGATATAATATTGTATAATAAAAAGGCGTACTTAATAAGGTACGCTTTTTTGTTTGGCGGCGGAATAATCAGAAATCTATAAGCGGGCGTATTTTGCGTTTCCAATACGGAGTGAATGCCGCCGCTATGATTCCGAGCGCGGAAGCGACGATTACGAAAAGCAGCATAACAATGTTCCAACCGCTTTTTTCCGCCAAAAGTCCGAGCAGAAAGCTCGAAACCGTACTGCCCATATATGTGAACATATTCACAATACCGGCAAACCGACCCGCGTCGCCGAGCGTGCGGAGTCGGAACGGAATAGACGACACGATTATGTTGTTTATTGCCGACATACAGCATTGAATTACGGCGAACAGCGCTACGGTAGCGGCAAGACTTTGCGCGTAAGTTGCGAGAACGAGAGCGGACAGACCGCCGCTTATAACGTAAAATACGGCGCATAACAGCACGTCGTTGGGCAGGAATTTACGCGCAAACTTGAAAACGTATGCGCCCGTAATCGAAAACAGAGGCAGAATAAGCGTGAGCAAAATCGAAAAATAATCTTTTACGTTATGCGTTTCGTACAGAAGGTTGGGCACCCAGGTGGTTATTCCGTCTTTCATAAATCCGCTTCCGATTGCAAACGCAAACACGAACGCAAGCGAGATAATAAGCGGCTTTTTATAAGCCGCCGCGGGCAAAGCGTTTTCGCTCGCGCCGTCTTGCCGAACCTGATGCTTTTCCGCAATTTCGGGCAGAACTTTTTTGACTTTGCCTACGCCCGAGAACCAGCAGACGGCAGCGGCAACTAAAATTCCGCTTGCAACCCAAAACGTTATCCTCCAATTTCCGAGCATTACGAACAGCGCGGAAAAGCCGTAAGCGGCGAACGTGCCGACGGCGGTCGTAGTACTCATTACAATGATGCTTTTGTTTATATCGCTGTTTTCAAGATGCGCCGATTGCAGTTTTACTATCGAACTCCACAGCACCGACTGTACGCAACCGTTTATCAGCCAAAGGTATTTCATAGGCTCGACCGTGCGGCATAGCGGAAGACCTGCGTTTACGACGGCGGAAAGAATCAGCGCCGCAAATACCATTATGCGCTCGTTGTACTTGTGGCAGAATATTCCGTTTACGAGCTGACCTATACCGTACGCGAAGAAAAAAAAGCTCGCAACAAGACCCGCCGCATTCTTTGCCGACCCCGTCTGTTCTATAATCGTTACCATAGACGCGGAGTAGTTCATTCTGCCGACGTTTGCCGCGGTATAGGCGAACCAACATATAAACAGCAACAGACGAACGTGTTTTTTAGAATATGTTTTTTCCTGTTCCAAGATTTGCTCCGATTGCGAAAATATACAACAATTATATATACCGTAATTCGTAAAGTCAACACAAGCCGCAATCGTATGAGACAGAAATGTAACAAATCGAATAAATGAGTAAACAAACTAAATATTTCAAACCGACGCGCCGTGTTACGATTAAAGTCCGATAGGAAAGACGCGATATAAGTTTCGACGGTTTGTTGCTTTTAATGACGGCGGTTCGATTCGCGTCTATGGTAACGATTATAGAACAGACGGGGTCGGCAAAGAATGCGGCGGGT
>WSNJ01000004.1:48870-55147 GCA_013316045.1 Clostridia bacterium | reverse complement strand
CCTATATATTATAAAACAATTTGTGAACAAAGTCAATATTTGACGGAATATGATTACACTATTTTTTGACTTTTTTTTCATATTTTTTCGTTTTTTTTACGTTCCCAACTACCAAAAATCAAACTTTTTGCCGTTTTTCCGATTTCTGGCGAAAAAAATACATATATAAATATTATCGCATATATTCGGCATTTTACTTGCATTTTGGCGAGTTTTTCTTTATAATAGGAAACGGAAAATAACTTTTTACAAGGAGAAGTAAATAAATGAGAAACTACAACTTTTCGGCAGGACCGTCTATGCTCCCGCTCGAAGTCTTGAAGTCGGTGCAAGAAGAATTGCTCGACTTCGGCGGCACGGGAATATCCGTAATGGAAATGAGCCACCGCTCGAAACCCTACGAAGCTATTAACGCCGAAGCCGAACAGCTTTTGCGCGAACTTATGAACATTCCCGAAAATTACGACGTTATTTTCGTTCAGGGCGGCGCGTCAACGCAGTTCGAAGCAATTCCGCTTAATATCTGCAAGAACAGAAAAGCCGATTACGTTGTAACGGGAAACTTTGCGAACAAGTCCTTTAAGGAAGCTCAGAAATATACCGACGCCGTTTGCGTGGCTTCGAGCAAAGACAAGAACTATTCGTATATCCCCAAACTCAGCAAAGATATGTTCCGTCCCGACGCCGACTACGTACATATCTGCTACAATAATACCATTTTCGGAACGCGCTATACGGAAGCGCCAGATACGGGTTCCGTGCCGCTCGTAGCCGATATATCGTCTTGCATTCTCAGCCAGGAAATCGACGTTACGAAATTCGGCGTTCTATATGCGGGCGCACAGAAGAACGTAGGACCCGCAGGCGTTACGATTGTTATAGTTCGCAAGGACTTGCAGAATATGTGCCAGGACATTTGCCCCACTATGCTCAAATGGTCCACGCAAATCGCGGAACACAGCCTGTACAATACCCCGCCCGCTTTCTCTACTTACGTTGCAATGAAAGTATTCCGCCACCTTAAAGAAATCGGCGGCGTTAAAGCAATGCAGAAGATTAACGAAAAGAAAGCGAAAATGCTTTACGACTATATAGATTCTTCGTCGTTCTACACCAACTCGGTAGAGAAAGAATACCGTTCGCTTATGAACGTTCCGTTCGTTTCGCCGAGCGCAGAACTCGACGCGAAATTCGTTTCCGAAGCGGCAAAAGACGGCTTGCTTACGCTTAAAGGACACCGTCTTGTCGGCGGAATGCGCGCAAGTATTTATAACGCAATGCCGATAGAAGGTATCGAAAAACTTATAGCATTTATGAAAAAATTCGAGAAAGAAAATAAGTAGGAGTTGCTTTGACAATGAAAATATTAAAACTCAACGAAATAAGCCCCGTTGTAAACGAAGTGTTCGGAAACAAATATACGCTCGAAAAAGATTGCGCCGACCCTGCGGGAATAATGTTGCGCTCGTTCAATATGCACGAGTATAAAATTCCCGAAAGCGTTCTGTGCGTAGGTCGTGCGGGCGCGGGCGTTAACAATATCCCCGTAGACAAATGCGCCGAAAACGGCGTCGTCGTATTCAACTCTCCCGGAGCAAACGCAAACGCCGTTAAAGAGCTCGTTTTGTGCGCGCTTCTGATGTCGGGAAGAAAAATCGTAGACGGTATAAATTGGACGGGTTCGCTCAAAGGTAAGGGCGCGGAAGTATCCAAACTCGTAGAAAGCGGCAAAAAGAACTTTGTAGGCGGCGAAATCCGCGGCAAAAAGCTCGGCGTTATCGGCTTGGGCGCAATAGGCGCGCTCGTGGCAAACGCCGCGATAGAACTCGGAATGACGGTTATCGGCTACGACCCGTATATTTCCATAAAAGGCGCTTGGAATCTTGATAATCACGTTAAAAAGCAAGACGACGTAAACGCTTTGTTCGCCGAATGCGACTACGTTACGTTGCACGTTCCGCTTACCGACGTTACACGCAATCTCGTATGCGAAAAGACAATTTCGCTTATGAAAAACGGCGCGGCGATAGTAAACTTCTCGCGCGGCGAGCTTGTAAACAACGCCGATATAATCGCCGCCGTAAAGAGCGGAAAGATTTCGCGCTACGTTACGGACTTCCCTTGCGACGAATTGCTCGGTATCGAAAATATCATAGCAATCCCCCATCTCGGCGCAAGCACGCCCGAAGCCGAAGACAACTGCGCTTATATGGTTGCCAAGCAAATGGTTGACTTTATCGAGAACGGTAACATAACAAACTCGGTAAACTTCCCCGCTTGCAGTCAGAACAGATGCGGCAAGCAAAGGCTTACGGTTATTCACGTAAACGTTAAAAACGTTCTCAACTCCATAACCGACCTTATATCGAAAGAAGGCATAAATATTTCGGGCTTTTCTTCTCAGTCCGAAAACCGCAAATTCGCGTATGCAATCATCGACGTAGACGACGCTTTGCCCGCAAAGGTTATAGAGAAAATATCCAAACTCGAAAATATAGTAAAAGTAAGAGTTTTATAAAATAGCGCAAAGCAAATAAACAAAAGCCTTCTCAACTTCGGGAAGGCTTTTGTTTTTGCGCAAGAAAACTATTTGATTCCGTCCGCTACGGTAGGCGGATTGAAAACCGTTCCGTCCACATAATATCGCTTGTTGCTTTTACCGAAAAACAAAGTCATATTCAAAAGATTTATGAACATTACCGAAATCGGAATTGTTACGATAAGCCCCACGCCGAGCGTGAAAATTCCTATAAACAGGTTTATGGCGATAATGATAATCAGGCTGAGCGCAAACGAAGACAATATCGGCTTTATATGCTTTATACACTTTTTAACAGAAAAAGCAAACGCAGCGAACACGTTCTTTCCGTCGACTACCATAGACGGCGCCCACATAGCGACGATTGAATATCTCAGAGTGAGCAACACCACCAACACAAGCATTATAAGAAAAGGTGCGAAAAACACGGCTCCTTTGATATTGAACAGCGCAAACATCGAAGTCAGCGCAAAAAATATTGCCGCGTCGAAAACAACCGTATATATCATTTTGACGAGAACGAAACGGCAGGAGCGACCTAGCAGCGCGACAAACCGACGGAAAAAGCCCAATCTTGCGTTAGACGACATAAGCCCTTCCGCAACCGAAGCCATAGGAAGCTCGTAAAGTCCCGCGATAAAGCGGTACGCGACTATAAGGACCAAAAACACCCACACGGCGGAGCTTACCGAAAAACCTTTGTCCGATTTGAAAAGTTCTTTTATGCTTCCTATAATTCCGTTCAGCTCGTCCGCGATTACAGACAGCGCGTTACCGTCCAATATCCCCTGATACGTCGTAGCGATTTGTTCGCTGATACCCGAATTTTTTATGGCACGCATCATTACGGTAAGAAACGGCGCGCTCAAACCGGCGACTATAACGCCTACGCACAAAAAGTAAAGCATAAAGACCCAAACCAGCCCGAATTTGGAAACCAATATTTTGAAAGCATTCTTAAACGACATATAAAATTTCTACCTGTAAAATTCTTTTTTATCCCGCCGTTCCAAGCCCGACAGAGAAAACATAAGCACCATAACGTAAGCCGAAAGATATACCGTTATGAACAGATACATAACAGTCGAAACTATTACTCTTACCGCAAAGATTATGGGAAAAAACGAAAGAATATATTCCGCAATCAGCACGATTATAAACGGTAAAATGCCGCCGAAAATTGCCGTCGCAGGATTTTTGCCGACCAACTCGAAAGCCGACGTTATTGCGTCGGAAAACGAATAACCGTACATTACCGAAAGCGGTATCATAAGCATAAGCGGCGCGGAAAAACAAAAACTCAACACGAAAAGCGCTATCGAGATAACGGCCGCGACTATCACAGCCGACGCGGTGGGCTTTCCGAATCCGCAAATAAGATATTGCGCAAGGCTTACAAGCGATATTACCAAAAGCGAATAAACTATCATTACCGCCGTTAAACACAGCAATACTTTGAGCACGGGAAAAAACGAATTGTTGATTTCCGAAAACGGCTTTCTGAACGTGAGCCTACCCATACGGAAGTGCTTTTCGATAACGGATAAGCTAAGGCACAGCGAAAACAAAAGCGTAACGAAAATTAAAATTGCGGGAAACACGAGTTTCAGAAAATCAACTCGGAAAACAAGCGCGAATATATCGCCGAATCCCCTTACGACCGTTTGCGAGTACGCGGGTATAAAAGTCATAGACGCAAGCGGCTTGACGAAAAAACCGAGCGCAACCGACGGCGCAAGGCATATAAGAGCCAAAAGCCAAAACGATTTTTTCAGATATGCAAACGTTTCGCGCACGTACTTCATAATAATGATTATAATATAATTCGCACGGGTAGTCAAGCAAATATATTTTTACCGAAAACAGCGCAATAAAAAAACTTTATCGATTTTACTTGACTTTTTACGCGTAAGGCATTATGATTTTAACGTTCGGAAAATTTTTCAATCCGAACGGCTACATTTTAATAACCGCCGGGGGTGCTGTAAAAAGCTGAGATTATACCCTTTGAACCGGCCAAGGTAATACTTGAACGGGAGATAACAAAGACGTTTTTCGGCGCGCCCTTTTACGGGGTGCGTTTTGTTTTTAGCGGACGACGGCGGAATGGAACAAAGGAGGTAAAAATATGTTCCGTAATTTTTTGCTCGGTAGCGCGTTTCTCGATTCGTTCAAAGACGAAAACGGAAGCAAGCGCTACGTGTACGGCGACGTGTGGACGGGAATAGCGCAAGACGCTCTTATGAAAGTCTTTCTGTATTCCGCAATCGCGCTCGCAGTCGTACTTCTCGCCGTCGGTATTTTCGTGCGTTTCCGAAAAACCGAAATCTTAAAGGGCTACCTGAAAACGGCCTTTACGTTGGCTTTGGGCTTTGCCGCAACGGTTATCGTTACTATGCTTGCGCTTGAATTTTTCGATATGCACGAAAAGGGCGCGCTGTTCGGTATAGTAATTTATCCGTCGGTCGCGCTCGGAGTTACGGTCGTTCTGAGCATAGCCGCGTGCTACGTATGCAGTTTATTCTCGAAAAAGACGTTTAGAATTTCGCTTATAGTTTGCGGCAGTCTTTGCGCCGCCGCGCTTATAGCACTGTTCGTATGCCTTGGCGTTTATTTTGCGTCGGGCAATGCCGCGGACACGAACGGAGTATCGCAGGAATCCGTAAAGAATTTGCCGCTGTATCTTTGCTCGCTCGGCATTATAGCCGCAATAGCTCTTATATGCGTTTTTATGGGCAAGGGCGAAGAAAAGGGATTCGAAACAAAGCACATAGCTTACGCCGCGGTTTGCATTTCTATGAGTTTCGCGTTATCGTACATAAAACTGTTTACGATGCCGCAAGGCGGGTCCGTTACGCTTGCGAGTCTTTTGCCGCTTATGCTCTACTCGTATATATTCGGGGTAAGAAAAGGCGTATTCGCAGGCGTTATATACGGAATTCTACAAGCCGTACAAGACCCTTGGATACTTCACCCCGCGCAGTTTTTACTCGACTACCCTATCGCGTTTGCGGCAATAGGTATTACGGGAATGTTCCGCCGTATAAATAAATTCGGAAAACTGCCGCAAGTTTCGTTTACGCTCGGCGCGATAGCGGCAAGCTGTATAAGATTTATATGCCACGTGTTTTCGGGCGTTTTCGCATTCTCGGAGTTTGCGTTCGACGGCTCCGGTAACCCTATGAACGTATGGCTTTACAGCACCGGCTACAATTCGTTTGTGTTTATAGATATTGCGATAGTCATAGTAATAGGCGCTCTCGTGCTTTCGTCGAAATCGTTTGTCCGCGAACTCGACCGCCACTCGACTCCGAAAGCCGAAATAAAGACGGAAGAACAATCACCCGAAGAAATAAAATAATTTATTCGGCGTTGCGTTTTTTATTGAAACGAATTTTTTTCAAAGACTTCTCTTTTACGGGAGGTCTTTGATTTTTTATTGCGGCAAAACATTCGACCGATTTATGGCTGTGCCTTGCCACGCTCTGCAAAATTCCTATGCTCGCGCAAAACACTATAAGCGATGAACTTCCCGCGCTTATAAACGGCAACGGCAACCCCGTAGGCGGAATCGACCCCGTAACGACGGCGATATTTACAAGCACCTGAATGGCAATTATTGCCGCCACTCCGCTCGCAAGATAACAACCGAATCTGTCGTTGCTCTGCTGCGCGATTTTTACCGCGCGGTAAATAAGGAACACATACGCCGAAATCACGGCAAGGCAACCGAACAAG
>WSNJ01000004.1:34700-48770 GCA_013316045.1 Clostridia bacterium | reverse complement strand
CGCGCGGTAAATAAGGAACACATACGCCGAAATCACGGCAAGGCAACCGAACAAGCCGAGTTCTTCGCCTATTATGCTGAAAATAAAATCGCTTTCCGAAAACGGCAAGAATAAATATTTCTGACGTGAATTGAAAAGCCCGAGTCCGAACAATCCGCCGCTTCCGAGCGAATAAAGCGACTGAATGAGCTGAAAACCCTCGCCGAGCGGAGATTTCCACGGGTCGATAAACGCCATAAGACGGCTTAATCTGTACGGCTCGATAAGAATAAGAACTACGACTGCGGCGACAAGCGGCAACGCGATAAATATAAAATGCTTTATTCTTGCCCCGCCGACGAACATCATCGCAAACATCAAAAGCCCCATACAAATCGTTATCGACATATTCGGTTCGAGAATTATGAGAACGCAAGTAGAAAGCCCTACGACCAGAATCGGAATAATGCCGCGGAACGTATTCATTTTGCCGTGATTTTTCGCCATATAGCTTGCCGTAAAAATAATAAACGCAAACTTACTTATTTCGCTCGCCTGCAAAGTGAAAAACGGAAGATTTATCCACCTGCGCGCGCCGTAATTTTCCACTCCGACCCCGGGTATAAATACGAGCACAAGCAATACGTAAGACACGGCAAGAATTATATAACGTATCTTGCGCAGAAAATTATAGTCGATAAACGTAAGCGCGAACATTGCCATAAAACCCAATACCGCGCCTATCATTTGCTTGAACATATAATAGTACTTGTTGCCGTATGTTATTTCCGCGCCGTACGAGCTTGCGGAATAAACCATAAGTATTCCGAACCCGACGAGCGCGACGGTGATAACGAGAAGCGGCAAATCTATTTTGTTTCTTTTATCGGTCATTGAATTTTAAGTTCCTTAACAAGTGTTTCAAACTTCTCGCCGCGCTCTTTATAGCTCGAAAACATATCGAAACTCGCCGTTGCGGGCGAAAGCAACACGTTGCTTACATTCAGATTCAAAGTATCGCGGACGGCTTCGTCGAGCGTTTCCTTAAATTCGACTTCGTAAAATTTATTACGGAATGCCGCCTTTTTTATCTTGCCCGCCGTTTCGCCTATCGCAAATACGACCTTAATCTGCTCGGGCAACTTTTCGAAAAGCTCGTCGAATTCGTAGCCCTTATCGCTCCCGCCGAGTATAAGGCAAGTATCCGACGGCATATATTCGGCGGCTTTCAGCGTCGCGCCTATATTCGTACCCTTGGAATCGTTGAAGTAATATTTGCCCTTGACCGTATCTACATAACGTAAGCGGTGTTTGTCGCTTTCAAACTCGGTCAACACGTCTACTATAACGTCGTTTTCGACTTTCATCAACTTAGCCGCGCAAACTGCGGCAAGAACGTTTGAAACGTTATGGTCGCCGCGCAATCTGATTGCGTCCCTGTCGCAAACGTACTCGTCCATAAAATAAATTTTGCCGCCAAACATATACGCGCCCGAAACCTTGCCGCGGAGCGAAGTGTACAATACCTTGGCTCTCGGAAAAAAGCCTTCCAACAGCAAAAGCGGAATGTCGTCTTGCGAGAGAATCAAAAAATCGTTCTCGTCCTGATTTTCCGCGATTCTGAACTTTGTTTCGGCATAGCGTCGCATTGTTTTATGGCGGTCGAGATGGTCTTGCGATATATTAAGAACGCAAGCAATATGCGGTTTGAAGCCGTCGATGCTTTCGAGCTGAAAACTCGATACTTCCACGACCGCCGTATCCGAACCGTCAAACGCCGCGCACGAAGCGAACGAAACGCCTATATTGCCGCAAACGCTCGTTTTTCTACCCGCCCTTTTCAAAATTTCGCCTATAAGCGACACGGTAGTCGTTTTGCCGTTGGTACCGGTTACAGCCACCGTTTCGCCGTCAAACAGTCTGAACCCGAGTTCTATTTCTCCTATAACGGGAACGCCTTTTTCGCGCGCGTAATCGTAAATATAATGGTCTGACGAAACCGACGGACTTATAACTATTAAATCGTAATTCTTTTCGGGAAATTTTTCGCCGAAACGCTCGTCGAAAATATCGCACCGCGCGCCGTATTTTTCCAAAGCGTTTTTTGC
Organism: Clostridia bacterium; assembly: GCA_013316045.1. Taxonomy (GTDB): domain Bacteria; phylum Bacillota; class Clostridia; order Christensenellales; family Pumilibacteraceae; genus RACS-047. The sequence goes on along the minus strand of WSNJ01000004.1, from coordinate 46,683 downwards.
TCCGTTTCCGCTTATGCCGTCGCCGATTATCAACACGTTTTTATTTTTGTAGCCACCTTTCATTTTTCACCGCTTAAATAAGTATTTTGCGCGGCAATAAAAAACCGTCCGCACATAATAAAAATATGCGGACGGGTCTTACATTATGATTGATTATCAAGCGTTTACAGCCAATATTATTATAACGCTCAGAACGCCTACCATTGCGGTAACAGCCGTATAAACGGTAACTATTCTGTTTTCGTGAACGCCCTTGCGCTCGAAATGATGGTGAAGCGGAGCCATCAAAAATATTCTTTTCTTTGTTTTTTTATAGTAAAGCACTTGAATTATGTCCGACATACTCGTTAAAACGTACATAATTCCGAGTATAGGAACCATAAGCGACAGCTTTGTTACGACGGCAAGGCAGGCAAGCGCGCCGCCGAGCGCCAACGCACCCGTATCGCCCATAAAGATTTTTGCGGGAAATCCGTTATAGCACAAAAAGCCGATAAGCGAACCTACAAGCGCACCGCAGAAGATAAGGATATTTTCGTATTCGGCGGAAAAGGCTTGTCCGTCCCCGAAAAATCGGATAATAAGCGCTACGATTACCGCAAAGAAAAAAACGTAAGCGGCAGTAACCTTGCTTGCAAGTCCGTCCAACCCGTCCGTTAAGTTTACCGAATTTGTCAGCGCAAGAAAAACTACGATATAGAGCGGTACTGCAAACACTCCGAGCGACACTTCTCCGAGTGTGAACGGAACGAAAAACGAATCGAGAATATAATCGTTGTAATATGCGTACACGCCCACTATAACGGCTATTATGACCTGAAACAGTATTTTCTGCCACGGGCTCAGTCCCTTATTCTGCTTGAAAAACACCTTTATGAAGTCGTCGAGAAAACCTATTACTCCGTATGCGAGCGTTACGAGCAGAACGAGTAGCATAAGCGAATGACTTTTCGTCATAAAGCTAAGCGACGAAACCGTTACGGCAATCATAATTCCTATGCCGCCCATCGTAGGCGTTCCGCTTTTCGACTTGTGGTTGTCCACATAATGCAAAACGGTCTGCCGCACTTTGAGTTTTTTCGAAAGCGCGATAACAGCCGGCATAACGACTGCCGTAATCATAAAAGCTATAATTAAAGAAAGTGCGGACCTCAACTTTATATCCTGCCTTTTTCCATAAGTTCCATTACGTATTGTTCGTCATTATACGGCTGTTTTATTCCCATTACTTCCTGATATTTTTCCGCGCCCTTGCCTGCTATAACGACTATATCGCCGTTATCGGCAATTTTAACGGCTTCGAATATCGCCGTTTTGCGGTCGGGTTCGCAGATAACCGTATTTTTCTTTTCCGCACTTATTCCCGAAATCACGTCGGCGATTATATCGGACGGATTTTCCGTGCGCGGATTGTCGCTTGTAACAAAACAGTAATCGGACAGCTCCGAAACTACTTTCCCCATAATCGGACGCTTTGATTTGTCGCGGTCGCCGCCGCATCCGAAAACGGTTATTATTTTCTGCGGCGCAAACTCCCTGACCGTGTTCAGAATATTTTTCAGTCCGTCGTCGGTATGCGCGAAATCTATTATTATACCGCACTTCGACGTATTGATAACGTTAAAACGCCCGTCGACTTTTTTCAGAGAACGTATTCCGTCAAGAATATGCCTCAAATCCACGCCGAGAACGCTTGCCGCGGCAGCCGCACAAAGAGTATTGTACATATTGAACTTTCCCGGCAGATTAAATTTGACCTTGCCTATATCGTCGTTTAAGTTAAGAACGTATTCGAGCCCGTTTACGCTCATAGAAAGATTCATAGAAAATACGTCCGACGGATTTTCCGCGCCGTAGCTTATATACGGAATCAGGCAGTTTTCCGCAATTTCCGCGCCTTTCGCGTCGTCCGAATTTATTACCGCATACTTGGCGTGAAGCGGCGTAAAAAGCTGTTTTTTTGCTTCGAAATAGTCGTCCATCGTTCCGAAAAAATCGAGATGGTCGCGCGAAAAATTCGTAAAAGCCGCAACGTCGAAAATTATACCGTCGAGCTTTCTGAGCGCCAGCGCGTGCGCCGACGCTTCCATAACGACGTATTCGACGCCGTCGTCGCACATTTCGCGCAAAATTCCGTTAAGTTCTATCGGGTCGGGCGTCGTAAGAGTAGCGTCTTTTCGCCTATCGCCAATCAATACGGCGTTAGTTCCTATAACGCCGCATTTTTTACCTGCCGCTTCCAAAATGCTTTTCAGAATATAAGTAGTCGTGGTTTTTCCGTTTGTGCCCGTAACGGCAACCGTTTTCAGCTTTTTGGACGGTTCGCCGTAAAACATACACGCCGCCGTACTGAGACTGTGCCGCGAGTCGTTTACTATAACGTGCGGCAGACGGGACTTTGTTTTTCTCTGAGCGACTATCGCAACGGCGCCCGCCCTTTCGGCTTCCTCGGCAAAATTATGACCGTCGGTCTTAGTGCCTGCAAGGCAGAAAAACAGACTGCCGCATTTAACGTCGGAAGTATCGAACGCAAGCGACGATATTTCCAAATCGGCATATTTTTCGTCTACCCCGCCGAGTATAAGCGATAATTTCATAAGCAATAAACCTCCCGATTTTCCGTTTTTCGGTCTGTTTTTTATCGTATATCAAACGGAAAAATAAATCAATACAACCGCAAAATAAGACAATTTTTTTTACTTACGTCAGTCGTCTTCGAGCCTGATAAGAACTACTCCGCCCGCTTCGACGTCTTTTCCCGCAATCGGCAACGACGAAACGACCTTGCCGCTTTCGCCTGCGATTTCAAACTGCAAACCTGCCGATTTCAGAGCCGCCGCCGCTTCTTCCGCGCCAAGTCCTACGACTTCGGGCATTTTAACGTATTGAACGTCCTGAATCTCCGCGGTGGGTTTAACGCCCTTATAATCGAATATTTTCTTGAACACTCCGCCTGCGAACGGCGCCGCCGTTATACTGCCGTAGTACGCGCCCGGTCCCGGTTCGTCTACTATCATAAGCACTACGTACTTCGGATTCTCCGCGGGCGCGAAGCCTATAAACGACGATACGTACTTGCCTTGCGCAATATGACCGTTTTCATACTTCTGCGCGGTACCCGTTTTTCCGCCTATACGGAAACCCTGCACACGCGCGTTTTTGCCGCCGCCTTCCGCCACGACCTTTTCAAGCATCTCGCGCATTTTTTCGCTCGTCGATTTGCTTATCGGATTTCTCACGGCTTTCGGCGTATGCTCGTAAACTTTTTTGCCTTGATAATCGTCTATATTCTTTACGAAATACGGCTCGTAAAGCGTTCCGCCGTTTACTACCGCGCTTACTCCCGTTATAAGCTGCAAAGGGGTTACGGCTACCGCTTGACCGAAGCCTATGCGGGCAAGGTCCACCGTTTTCACGCTTTCCCGCTTCATCATTATGCCTTTGCTCTCGCCGTAGAAATCTATATTCGTTTTCGCGTTGAAGCCGAAAGAGTGCAACGAATCGTAAAGTTTATCCGTGCCGAGCCTTAAAGCCAAGTCCATAAACACACAGTTGCAACTGTTCATAACGCCTTCGGACAAATCCTGCGAGCCGTGCCCTATGCTTCTCCAACATTTGATTCTCTGCCCGTCGACAAGCCTTGCGCCGTTACAATAGAATCTGTCGCTCTCCTTGGTAACGCCGTTTTCGAGCGCCGAAGCCGTCGTAAATATCTTAAACGTAGAACCCGGTTCGTAAACGTCCACAATCATTTTGTTTTTACTCAGCGCGTTAAGCATATCTATATCGTCGCGCGGCGGCTCGTTCAAGTCGAAACTCGGAGTCGACGCCATAGCGAGAATTGCTCCGTCCGTACAGTCCATTACTATCATACTCGCGCTCTTACTGCTCCAAGTATTCTGCGCGGAAAATACGGCGTATTCCGCGAACGACTGAATATTCAAATCCACACTGAGCGTTACGTCGCATCCGGGAACTGCGGGAACGTATTTTGTTACGGAATCTTCCGTTTCCCGTCCGGCAAGGTCGGTATTAGTGTACGCAAATCCGTCTACGCCTTTCAGATACGTATCGTAATAGCCTTCGAGTCCGTTCTGCCCCACATTGTCTATATTCGTAAAGCCGAGTATTTGCGACAAATATTGACTATTCGGATAATTTCGCTTCGTTTCGGCGGCAAAATATATGCCGTCTATATTTTTTTTGCGGAGTTCTTCGACCCTTTCGGGTTCGACTTTTCGCGCAACCGTTATTTCGCTTACTTTCGTTTCCGAGAGCTTTTCGTACAGCTTTGCTTCATCGAGAGCCAGAGCCGCGCCGAGTTCACGCGCAACTGCCGAAAAATCGGTTACTGCGCGCGGGCGCACGTAAACGGTAAAAACGTCTTTGTTATCCGCAAGAATGTCTCCGTTGACGTCTTTGATTTTACCGCGCGGAGCGTTGAGCGGCAAATCTCGATACCATTGCTCCGAAGCCTTTTTCTGTAAATCTTTGCCCTGTATAAGCTGAATATAGCCCAAGCGGCAAAACAAAGCCGAAAATAAAAAGGTTATTGATATTACCATAATCAATAACCTCTTTCGTGTTGTTGTCAAACTGTTCGGTTTATTCAATTTTAACTCGGTTAGCCTCCGATAATTTTACTTAACCAGTCGCAAAATTTATCGAACCAATTCGTACGCGCTTCATACTCGGCGGAAGCCGTGAAATCTACGAGATTTACTTCGGTAGCGTTCTCGACTTTCTTCATACCCTGCTCGACTGCCGCGCCCGTAAGATACGTATCGTTTCCGAGCGAAGAAAGCTCTGCTTGCTGGTTCATAATTACGGCATTTTTGCTTGCAAGTTCGTATTCGAGCGAAGAAACTCCGCTTTCCGCTCCCGAAATCGCAACTCCGGTAGCTATTACGATTGCCGCAAGAATTATAACCGTTGCAACATACGCCGCGAGCATAACTTTCGTTTTCGAGCTCATACCCTCTTTCGATTCGGTATGTTTTACCGTTTCGATTTCTTCGGGCTTGCCTGTCATATAAGCGCGGGTCTTAATGCTCGGCATTACGTCTTCGCTTTCGCGCGGAACTCTCTTTCTTGCCGTCTTTGCGCGCGGCTTAACGGAAGTTTCGGGAAGCCCTACGTACTCGTCGAGTCCGGGATATTCGGGACGTTCGGAATACCTTAAATCGGCGTCGAACGTTTCCGTTCTCTGCGCATTGACGGACGGTGCCGACATACGCGAATTATAGCGAACGAAATCATCGGGACGTATACTTTCCGCCTCGTCGATATCCACGTTTATACGGCTTGCGGGTTTGACTGCATAACCGCCGTATCTGTCTTGTTCGTTTACGATTTGTCTTCTGGTCGTTATCATTGTATGTCCCTACCCGTTTGGTTATTACAATTTTTCAACAATTCTCAGCGTTGCGCTCTTGCTCCGCGAATTTGCCGAAATCTCTTTTTCAGTCGGTTTGATGCCTTTGTGCGAAATCTGTTTTACGGTCGCCTTATGCCCGCACACGCAAATCGGCAACGACTTATCGCATACGCAATCGGTACTCATATAACGAAAAGTCTGTTTTACTATCCTGTCTTCGAGCGAATGAAACGTAATTACCGCGAACCTTGCTCCGCTTTTCAGAACGCTTACTATATCGCTCAGCGCTTCGCCCAATCCTTTCAGCTCGGAATTTACTTCTATTCTGAGCGCCTGAAAAGTTCTCTTTGCGGGATGTCCCGCTTTCGGATTGTCGGGCATGCAGGAACGGATTATTTCCGTAAGCTGACTCGTTGTTTCTATCGGCTCCTTTTTACGCCGTTCGACTATCTTTGCCGCTATTTTCCTTGCGGCGCGTTCTTCGCCGTAAGTGAATATTATCCGCGACAGTTCGTCTTCGCCGTAATCGTTGACTACCGTCATAGCCGACAGGAACTGGTCTCTGTCCATTCTCATATCGAGCTGAGCGTTGCTCATATACGAGAAACCTCTGTTCGCCTCGTCGATTTGGTGAGAAGAAATTCCCAGGTCGAGAATAGCTCCGTCCAATTCGGTTATGTGGCGTTCTTTCAATATCTGCAACACGTTCTTGAAATTATCTTTTACGAGCGTGTATCTGCCGTTATAATCGGAGTTCTTCGAAAATCTGCCCAAAGCGTAGTCGATAGCTTCTCCGTCTCTGTCGGTGGCGATTATTCTGCCGCCGAGTTTCAATATGCGTTCCGAATGTCCGCCGCCGCCGAGAGTTCCGTCGAAATACAATCTTTCGGGCTTTACTTCCAGCGCGCCGACCGTTTCGTCCAACATTATCGGAATATGATACTCTTGCATTCTCAGTTTCCGCCGTCGGCTTTTTTGTTTGCGTTCAGAGTTTCGGCAAGACGCCTGTCAAATTCCTCGGAATCCATATCGGAATACTTGTCCCAAACTTTCTCGCACCAGATTTCCACGCGGTTAAACGCGCCTATCGTTACTACGTCGCGGGAAATTATTTCGCCGTTTTTCACCTTGAAACCCGCGTGTTCGAGCAGCTTATTCGGGATTAGGATTCTGCCCTGCTTGTCCTCCTCCGCAAAAAACGCGCTCGAAGTAATCATACGCAAAGACGCGTTGTTGTTAGGGTCTACCGGGTCGACTTTCCCGAACTGACGCGTAAGAAACTCGTTTGCGTCGTCTTGTTTCAAAACGAGCAAGCATTCGTTGGGACCTTTCATAATAAAAGGATGTGCGCCGAGTTGCTCTTTCAGCTTAGCGGGTATTCTTACTCTGCATTTTTCGTCAAGCTGATGCCTGTATTCGCCGAAAAACATTATCAAGCGCTCTCCTTTTTACGAAATTTCATAAGGCACGGGGAAAGAAAAATTTTCCGCTTTCACCTTTGATACGTATATTATAACATACTTTTTAACCACTTGCAACCACTTTTAACCATTTTACGTTATTTTTTTCAATTTTTTATTTGATTTTTTGAGCACGCTAAGCCACTCAACAAAACTTAATAAACTTTTTCGACTGTGCGCATATATAATATGTTGATTTTTGAAATCAAAAAGAGTATAATTGAAAAGTAAATAAATTTTAACTTCGGAAGTGAAAAAAATTATGGAAATGACGGACGTATACGCGGCGAAAAAAAGGCTTTCTTCTACCGTACACCATACGGATTTGCAACATTCGCTGACTTTTTCCAACATAAGCGGAAACGAAATCTACTTAAAACCCGAGAACTTACAGAAGACGGGTTCGTTCAAGGTGCGCGGAGCTTACAACAAAATATCCAAATTGTCGGAAACCACGCATCTGAAAACGGTTGTTGCGTCGAGCGCGGGCAATCACGCTCAGGGCGTTGCATACGCCGCCGCCGAACGCGGAATAGAAGCTATTATAGTTATGCCTCAAAGCACTCCTATCGCAAAGGTTACCGCAACCCAAAACTACGGAGCCACCGTTGTTCTGCACGGAGATTTCTATGACGACGCTTACAACAAAGCGCTTGAAATAACAAAAGAGAAAAATGCGGTTTTCATTCCCCCGTTCGACGACGAAGACATAATAGCGGGTCAAGGCACGGTAGCTCTCGAAATGCTCGACGACGAACCCGATTTGGACGCGATAATAGTTCCCGCAGGCGGCGGCGGACTGCTGGCGGGCGTAGCGTTTGCTGTAAAACACATAAATCCGAAAATCAAGGTTATAGGCGTTCAGGCAGAAAGAGCCAACGCGATAGTACGTTCGTTTGAAGCCAAAAAGCGCATTTGCTCCGACAATATATTTACGATTGCCGACGGTATAGCGGTTAAGAATCCCGGCGAACTCACCGTTGATTTTATAAACAAATACGTGGACGAAATGCTTACGGTAACCGACGACGAAATAGCTTCGACCATAATTCACCTTATCGAGCGCACAAAAATGATAGTCGAACCCGCGGGAGCGACTTCGCTTGCGCTTGCTCTTTCGGGCAAATTAAAGGAAAAAGGCAAAAAAATCGCTTGTCTGCTCTCCGGCGGCAATATCGACGTAGGATTTATGAACAAGATTATCGAAAAAGGTCTTGTAAGCCGCGGCAGACAAATGAAGTTTTCGGTCGTGTTATCGGACAAGCCCGGCTCTCTTTCGGATTTTTCAAAGATAATGTCGAAAAACAATGCGAATATTATTTCCGTACAGTACGACAGAATGAGCACGGAAATTCACCTGAACGAAACTATTCTGCATATAGCTTGTGAAGTAGGCGGATTCGACCACGGCAAGAAAGTTATATCCAATCTCGAAAAGAACGGTTACAAAGTAATATTCAACGAAAACAACGCATTGTAAAATCATAAAGGAGAATAATCACAATGAAAGACAAACGCATAATTTCGATACCCGACGCTCCGAAAGCGGTAGGTCCGTACTCTCAGGGCGTAGCTCTTAAACAACTCGTATTTTTCTCGGGTCAGATAGCTATTGACCCGACCGTAGGTAAAATGATAGACGGCGACGTTACCGCTCAGACGAAGCAGGTACTTAAAAATATCGACAACTTGCTTAAAAGCGAAGGTATGACCGCCGAAAACGTAGTTAAAACCACCGTATTTATTACGGATATGTCCAAATTCGGAGAAGTAAACGCCGAATACGGTTCGTATTTTTCGTATTTACCGCCCGCCCGTTCCTGCGTAGAAGTTTCCGCGCTTCCGCTCGGCGCGCTCGTGGAAATAGAAGTTATAGCGTCCAAATAACAGCTGTTAAAAGTTAAAAACCCCGTTGTTGCAAAACTTCAACGGGGTTTTATTTATTATACACGGTTTTTTTATAATATTCTTACGAGCTTATTTTCCACAAGGTCGCACGAAGTAAGATAATATCGGATTCCGTCGATTTCGACAAGTCTTGACGCCCTGCAATCTTTGCCGTGCAAATGACCGTATACAACGGCGTCAACCTTAAAGCCCGAAAACATTTCCACAAACGGCGAACGTTCTATGCGCGAATTAAACGGCGGATAATGCGTCATTACGACTATTTTATCGTTCTCGTCTTTCATTTTTTCGGCGGTTTTCAGCGACATTTCCATTCTGATGATTTCGCGTTCGTATATCTTTTTGTCGTCCGCCGTGGCGTGTTCTTTTTCGGGTGTTGTCCAGCCCCTGCTTCCGCACACGATTACGTTGCCTGTCTTTACCGCGTCGTTCTGAACGGCGTAAACTCCCGCGGGCAAAGCGTTGCGTACCGCGCTTATGCTTTTCCACCAATAATCGTGGTTGCCGCGTATTATGACTTTCTTTCCTTTCAGAGAGCCTATAAACGACAAGTCTTTCTTCGCTTCTTCAAGCCCCATCGCCCAACTTATATCGCCCGAAATCAGCACGACGTCGCCGTCTTCCACACACTCGTCCCAAGACGCTTTAATCTTTTCAATATAATTGTCCCACGCGCCGCCGAATATATCCATCGGCTTGGGGTTTTCTCCCGATAAGTGCAAATCGCTTATAGCAAAAACTTTCATACAAAGATTATAACAGATTTTTGCCGTTAAAGCAAACCGATTTCCGCAATTTATTTATTTAAGTGTTAAACGATGGGAACAGCGGCAAATTGAACAGAGCCGCGCATAAATCTTCCGAGCCGTCCGTGCAGGATGGATATACCGAATAACCGTATGCCGGAACAACTATGTCTGACGTAACTACCGTTTTTATTATACATATAACGCAACACAGTATATTTACCGTCGTTTCGTTGATAAAATTACCGATTTGACTTACGGCGTTTGCCGTAACCGATATTCTGTACGGCACAAGCGAGCGTTCGGGAATCCGCAATATAATATCTTTATGCAGAGCAATGCTCGACCGCCCCGTCCCGATTCTCCCCGTCGCGTCCGTAAAAGTTACGGTCATCGGAATAACAACGTCGCCCTGAATGCGTATCCTGTTGTTATCGACAGACGAAACTATTGTATTTTCGAGCGTCGCGTCGCCGCTGCTTACCGCATTCAGAAAAGTATACGGATAAATCATTCCCGGCGTTATATCGCTCAGAACAAGCTGAAACGACAGCGACCTGTCGCGCGAAATGCACCCGTCGTACACAACCGGAACTTCTATGCAAACCCTTTCGCACAGTCCGTTAAGCGGATTCCCGCTTATTCTGCCCGCGCGAATAGTATTTTCGCAATTATCCGCCATAATTAAAAAGCCTCCGAAAAAATAATGAAATCCGTTCTGTTTCATTATATTCGCAGGCTAATCTTTTTGTTACCGTTTACTCTTATTCTTCCGTAATTTCTCTTTCCGCGTACCCTTGCAGAACGGAACCGATTTTCGTTGCCACCCTGTCCGCATTCATTCGGGTTATTGACGAAACGGGAATTATATCGTCTTTTCCGAGCCCCAGAACCGACGCTATTTTCTGAACGTTTCTACACGTTTCGGCTCTCGACAGCTTGTCGGCTTTCGTTGCGACAACGGTAAAAGGCAGACCGCATTTATACATATAATCAACCATTTGCCTGTCTTTTGCGGTCGGCTCGTGTCTTATATCCACAAGCGAAAAAATATGTATGAGTTTTTCGCTCTCGTTAAGATAATCTTCTATAAAGCCGCTCCATTTGGCTTGCTCTGCTTTCGACGCTTGCGCATACCCGTACCCCGGTAAATCCACAAGCATAAAATCGTCGTCGTTAAACGAAAAAAGATTTATCAGCCGCGTCCGCCCGGGAGTGGAAGAAACCTTTGCCGTTTTCTTACCCGCAAGCATATTGATAAACGACGATTTTCCGACGTTCGACCGCCCTACGACGCAGATTTCGGGACAGCCGTATCCCGCCGAAAAAGCGTGATATACTTTTATATCCGAAATACTCGTAACGAATTCGGATTTTTTCAGTTTATATTCCTGCATATCAAATCAGCGCGTTTTGAAACACCGTGTCGATATTATCCGCGTAAATTATCTGCAAGTTGTCTTTCACTTCGTTCGGAAGCTCGACTACGTCCTTTTCGTTCTCTGCGGGAATAATCAGCTTTTTCACTCCCGAACGGAACGCCGCAAGCGACTTTTCTTTAAGTCCGCCGATTGCCAGAACCTTTCCGCGCAACGTAACTTCGCCCGTCATTGCCACGTTCTTATCGACTTTTCTGCCCGAAAATGCCGACAGAATCGCAGTCGCCATAGTTATACCCGCGCTCGGACCGTCTTTCGGCGTCGCGCCCTCGGGCAAATGAATATGAATATCGTTCGTCTTGAATCTGTCGGCGGGAATACCGAACTCTTTCGCCTTTCCCTTTACGAGAGAAAGCGCAGTCTGACAGGACTCTTTCATAACGTCGCCCAAACTTCCCGTTAAAATGATTTCGCCTTTTCCTTCGGGAATTACAGCCACTTCTATGTTAAGCGTTACGCCGCCGACGGACGTCCAAGCAAGACCCGTAGCAAGTCCCACTTCGTCAATCTCGTTCATAAGGTCGTCCTTGTGTTTAGGCACGCCGAGATATTCGATAAGGTCTTCTTTCTTTACGTCGTATTTCTTTTTTGCTTTCTCGCCCGCATTTACAACCTTAACGGCGATTTTACGCACAACGGTTGCTATTTCGCGTTCCAAGTTTCTGACTCCGCTCTCGCGCGTGTATTGTGAAATTACGGTCATCATTACGTCGTCGGCAATGTTTACGCGCTTTTCGTCAAGTCCGTTTGCCGTAAGCTGTTTGGGCAAAAGGTATTTCTTTGCTATCTGCAACTTTTCTTCGTAAGTATAACCGGAAAGCTCGATAACTTCCATTCTGTCGAGAAGCGGCGCGGGAATAGGCTCTAAGCTGTTCGCCGTAGTAACGAACATAACCTTAGACAAATCGTAAGGCATTTCAACATAGTGGTCTTTGAACGCGCCGTTCTGATTCGGGTCGAGAACTTCGAGCATTGCGCTCGCGGGGTCTCCGCGAAAATCGCTTGACATTTTATCTATTTCGTCGAGAAGGAACACGGGGTTAACTACGCCCA
>WSNJ01000004.1:28423-34602 GCA_013316045.1 Clostridia bacterium | reverse complement strand
GCCTGCTTCATACCGTTAAGTATTCTGCCGGGCAACGCCCCTATATAAGTGCGCCTGTGTCCGCGTATCTCGGCTTCGTCCCGCACTCCGCCCAAACTCATTGAAACGAGTTCACGACCCGACGCGCGCGCTATGGACGCAACTATCGAAGTTTTACCGACGCCCGGAGGACCTACAAAACATAAAATAGGACCTCTAAGCGATTTGGTAAGACGGTGAACCGCGAGATATTCTATAATTCTCTCCTTTACCTTGTCAAGCCCGTAATGGTCTTGGTCGAGAATGGCTTTCGCCTTAATCAAATCGGAGTTTTCTTCTTTTTCTTCCGACCACGGTAAATCGAGCAAGCAATCTATATACGTTCTGCTTACTCCCGATTCGGGCGAAGTAGGACTCATTCTCTCCAAACGCGCAAGCTCTTTTTTGATTTTTTCGACGACGTATTCTGGAAGTTTCTTTTCTTCCATACGCTTTCGGTAATCCTCGATTTCGTCGCTGTTATCTCCGAGTTCGTCGTGAATTGCCTTTATCTGCTCGCGCAAATAATATTCGCGTTGATTTTTGTCTATATTCGACCTTACCTTAGCGGATATTTTCTTTTCCACGGCAAGAATTTCGCACTCGCGCGTCAGAAACTCGTAAATCTCCTCTATCTGACCGTATTCGTCTTTGATTTGCAACAGTTTTTGCTGTACCGCATTGTCCTTTATAACGTGCGTACCCATTACGCCTATAAAATAGCGTGTGCTTGCAGTATTCAGGGAAACGTCTATATCCGACGGCATTTTCGCATCGAGTTTTCTGTAACTTTCGAGCGCGTCTTTCGCCTTACGCTTAGCCGCTTCGAGCATTAACGAGTCGGAATCTTCGTAAGGATAGTCTTTCAGCGTAACTTCAAAAAACGGAGTAATCGACACATAGCTGTCAATCTCCATTCTCTCCTTTCCGACAGCCAGAACGCGCACGCAGTCGTTAGGCAGTTTTATTACCTGCTTTATTTTCGACAGCGTACCCACGCGGTAAATATCTTTCGGCGCGAGAGCGGAAGAATTCGAATGCTTCTGCGCAACCAAAAAAACGTCTTCGCCCGATTCTACGGCTTTGTTCAGCGCTTGCATAGATTTATCTCTACCCAAATCGAAATGCACGGACTGTCCCGGAAAAACCACGACGCCGCGTAGCGCTATCATTTTATAAGGAGTCTTAACCTGCGGTATAACTTCACCTATCGTTTCGTTTATTGCGTTATTTTCCATAATCAATGCCACCCGTGAACTCGCTATAATCGCTTTGACATAATTATACCGAGATTTTCATCAAGCCGATTCTTTTCGTAAGTTCCTTTTCTCTATAAACGGCTGTTTCTTTTCAGAGATTGTTTCTCTTGTAACTGTTATTTTTTCTATCGTCTTATCGGTCGGCGTTCTATACATAACGTCGAGCATACATTCTTCCATAATCGAACGCAAGCCGCGCGCGCCCGTATTCAGTTCTATCGCTTTTTCGGCAATGGCTTCGATTGCGCCGCCGTCGAATTCGAGCTTAACGCCGTCCATTTCGAGCAATTTTTCGTACTGCTTGATAAGCGCGTCTTTCGGCTGCGTAAGGATATTTATAAGCGCGCTCTTGTCGAGCGAAGTCAAAGACACCGTTACGGGAACGCGTCCTACAAATTCGGGAATAAGACCGTAGGAAATAAGGTCCTGCGGCTGAATACTCGAAAACAGCGACGCGCCGTCGACTTCTTTCTGCGAATGAACTTCGCCGCCGAAACCGAGCGACGCCTTGCTTATACGCTTTTGAATTATCTTGTCAAGTCCTACGAACGCTCCGCCGAAAATAAACAGAATATTCGTCGTATCGATATTTATGCACTCTTGCTGAGGGTGCTTTCTTCCGCCTTGCGGCGGCACGCTCGCAACCGTGCTTTCTATTATTTTGAGCAATGCCTGCTGAACGCCTTCGCCCGATACGTCGCGCGTTATGCTCATATTCTCGGACTTGCGCGAAATTTTATCTATTTCGTCCACGTAAATTATTCCGCGTTGCGCGCGCTCTATATCGAAATCGGCATTCTGAATGAGTTTAAGCAGAATGTTCTCTACGTCTTCTCCTACGTAACCCGCTTCCGTAAGCGTGGTAGCGTCGGCAACCGCGAACGGCACGTTGAGAATTTTCGACAGCGTTTGCGCCAAAAGTGTTTTACCGCTTCCCGTAGGTCCGAGCATTAAAATATTGCTCTTTTTAAGTTCTATTTCGTCCTTTTGGTTCTTTTTGTTCTTCGATTTTTTTGCCGCCAGATTGTAGTTTATACGCTTGTAATGGTTGTAAACGGCAACGCTCAGAACTTTTTTCGCGCTGTCCTGCCCTACTATATATTCGTCAAGACGCGACTTAATCTCTTCGGGAGTCGGAAGTTTTATCTCCTGTACGCCCGATTCTTTTTCACTGTCCTGCGAAATAACGTCGTTGCAGATACCCACGCAATTTTCGCAAATAAATACGCCGTCGGGTCCGGCAATAAGATGCCGAACCTGCGACTGCGGTTTTCCGCAAAAAGAACACTTGGCTTCAAAATTTTTACTGCTCAACTTTTACACTCCGTAATCTGACTTTATTGTCTTTTCGAATAAACTTTATCTATAATGCCGTATTTCATTGCTTCGTCGGCGCTCATATAAAAATCTCTGTCTACGTCCTTTTCAATCTTTTCGACAGGCTGATTGCAGTTGCTTGCGAGAATCCGATTCATTCTCTTTTTGATTTTGAGAATGTGTTCCGCCTGAATTGCGATGTCGCTCGCCTGACCTTGCGCGCCGCCCAAGGGCTGATGTATCATTATTTCGCTGTTAGGCAACGAAAATCTCTTGCCCTTGGCTCCGCTCGAAAGCAAGAACGCGCCCATAGACGCCGCCATACCCACGCAAATAGTGTTTACGTCGCACTTTATATAATTCATAGTGTCGTAAATACCCATTCCCGCGGTTACGCTTCCGCCGGGGCTGTTGATGTAAAGACTGATGTCTTTATCGGGATCTTTTCCTTCCAGATGGAGCAACTGCGCAATAACTATATCCGCGCTTATGTCATTTATTTCACCGGTCAAAAATATTATTCTGTCTTCCAACAAACGCGAATAAATATCGTAAGACCTCTCGCCTCTGTTGGTTTGTTCAACTACCATAGGTACAAGATTGTTTGAAAGCATAATATATTATATACCCTCCCGTTTGTTTTTTATTCGTGGAATTTGACGTAATTTGTTTTATTCGGTCTAAGCCTTTTTCGCGGTTGCGGCGGTTTTCTTAGCCGCAGGTTTTTTCGCGGTTGCAGGCTTATCTTCCGACTTCTTCGCAGCCGTTTTCTTTTCAAACGAATTGAACGATACAAGCGTATCGAGCGTCTTTTTAACAAGCAAATCGCTCTTGATGTGTTCTATGTTATGCTCGCTAACGGATTTTTTATACTCTTCAAACGGTTTTTGAGCATTTTCGGCAATCTTTTTAAGCTGTTCGTCTATATCTTCTTCCGTAACTTCGATTTTTTCGGTCTTTATAATCTCTTGCAGAACAAGGCGGGTCTTAACGGCTTTAAGAGCTTCGTCGCGTCTGTCTTTCTTGAAATCTTCGCGCGAAGAACCCGTATACTTGAAATAATCGTCAATCTTCATTCCGCCGTACATATAGGAAAGTCTGTACTCGAAATCTTTAAGCATATATTCGAGTTCTTCCCCTACCATACAATCCGGAATATCGACCTTTGCGTTATCCGTAATCATTTCAATCATCTTGTTCTTGTTTTCGGTATCGGCGCGGTTTCCGTTTTGTTCGGTCAAGCGCGTTTCGATACTCTTTTTGTATTCGTCCAAGGTTTCGAATTGCGAAACGTCCTTTGCAAACTCGTCGTTGAGTTCGGGCAATTCCTTAACGCTTATTTCGTGAACCGTAACCGTAAATACGGCGTTCTTGCCTTTGAGTTCTTCCGCGTGGTAATCGTCGGGGAACTTAACGTTAAGGTCTTTCGTTTCGCCTATCTTCATTCCAATCATCTGGTCTTCGAAGCCGGGAATGAAAGAGTTGCTGCCTATAACGAGATTCTGCTTTTCCGCCGTGCCGCCGTCAAACTTAACGCCGTCTACGCTGCCGCTGTAATCGAGAACGACCGTATCGCCGCTTGCAACGGGTCTGTCCTCTACCTTAACGGTTCTCGAAGCTCTTTCGCGCGCCGCATTCAGCTCGTTTTCGACGTCTTTCTTCGTTACGGGATATTCGGATGCAGGAACTTTAAGCCCCTTATAGTCGCCGAGAGTAACTTCGGGCTTAACGGTAACAAGCATAGTAAATTTAAGCGTATCGCCTTCTTTTGCAATAAACTCGTCTATATCCACTTTGGGTTCGTCAACGGGTATAACGTCCGCGTTTTCGCCGAGAGCCTGCGCATAGCCTTTCGACGCTACCGCATTAAAAGCGTCGTCGAAGAAAATTCCCGCTCCGTAGTGCGTTTCGAGCACCTTGCGCGGAATTTTACCCTTGCGGAAACCGGGCACGCTGTATTTGAACTTATTCTTATTATAAGCGTTCTGAACTTCGTTCTCCCATTCGTTGCCGTCCACCGTAAAGGAGAATTTCACTTCTCCTTTTAATCTTTCGATTTCGTATTTCATTGTATCCTCCAAAAAAGTTGTACTTATTTATGATACCATAAACGGCTCTGAAATGTCAAATTGTATTGACTAATATTGCAAAATACGGTAAAATTAAAATCGGTAGAAAAATCTATGCCAAGGAGTTTTCAATATGCCCGCGGACGCGCTGAATTACCTTTACGTCGTACAGGAACTCGATTACTTGCTGAGCGGCGGAAGAATAGATAAAATAACAATGCCTATGCGCGACACCGTTGCGCTTTTTATCCGTGCGCGCGGAGAAAACAAGTGCCTTTATTTGTCGGCAAACTCGCAATCGCCGCGTTGCCACCTGACGAAAAGAACGTTCGAAAATCCGATTGCCGCCCCGTCGTTTCTTATGCATCTGAGAAAACACATAGGCGGCGGAAAGATAGAAAGCGTATCTCTCGAACCGTTCGAGCGCGTTATAAAAATAAAGATACTGAGCAGTACAGAACTTAAAACGTTGAGCGAAAAAACGCTCGTTATAGAAATAATGGGCAAATATTCCAATATCGTATTGCTTAACGACGACGGCACCGTTTCGGAATGTCTGCGGCATATTTCGCCCGACGTTTCGTCGAAGCGCGTTGTTTTACCCGGAGTTAAACTCGCGCCGCCGCCGGCGCAAAACAAGTCGGTCGCAGACAGCGAGAACACCGTTTCGGGCGTTTTAGACGGTTTTAACGGCGGAAATCTGTGCGGATATATTCAGAAAAACGTATCGGGTCTTGCTCCCGCAAGCATAAGAGAAGCCGTTTTCGGCGCTTTGGGAACGACGGAAAAAAGCGAAATTTCCGACGGTGAAAAACGGCGCGTAGCAAGTACGCTTATAGGCTTGTACGACGGCAAAACGCTTTCGCCCTGCGTTGCCGTAGCAGACGGTAAGCCGACGGACTTTTTCTTCCGACCGTACAAAAGCGCGGACGGAGAAATCAGAAGTTTCGACAGGTTAAACGACGCGATGGAATACTACTATTCGTTTACGGACGGTGAGCAAAAGAGGTCGGAAAAAGTCAAGAAACTC
Source organism: Clostridia bacterium (assembly GCA_013316045.1). Classification (GTDB taxonomy): domain Bacteria; phylum Bacillota; class Clostridia; order Christensenellales; family Pumilibacteraceae; genus RACS-047. The sequence continues at coordinate 28,909 of WSNJ01000004.1, read as the reverse complement.
ACCGCGCTTTTGCACGCGTCGATAACGAAAGCCGAGAAAAAACTTGCCGCCCTGCTCGAAAAAAACGCGTCGTGCGAAAATTACGAAAACGATAAACTTTTCGGCGAGCTTATCACCGCCAACATATATCTGTTGAAAAAAGGTGCGGAAAATCTGACAGCCGTAAACTATTACAGCGAAAACGGCGAAACCGTAAATATTCCGCTCGATAAAAATCTGACTCCGCAAGCCAACGCGCAACGCTATTATAAGCTATACGCAAAGAAAAAGCGCACGCTCGAAATGAACGCGGCGCAGATAGAAAAAACGGAGTCCGAGCTTGATTATCTCGAAAGCGTTTCTCTTTCGGTCGAACTCGCAAACACCGACAAAGATTTCGAGCCGATAATTTCGGAAATGGAAAATATGGGGCTTATAGCGAAAAAAGCTCGGAAGAATTCGCAAAAGCCGCAGAAACAAGAAATCGGTGCAAACGAATTCAGCGTT
>WSNJ01000004.1:0-28323 GCA_013316045.1 Clostridia bacterium | reverse complement strand
GAAGAATTCGCAAAAGCCGCAGAAACAAGAAATCGGTGCAAACGAATTCAGCGTTGACGGCTACAAAATTCTTATCGGCAAAAACAATCTTCAAAACGACCGAATAACGAAAAACGCAAAGCCTTTCGACTTGTGGTTGCACACAAAGGACGTCCACGGCTCGCACGTTATAGTCGAAAACAAGTCCGAAGATTTTCCGCCCGACAACGTACTCCTTACGGCGGCGGCTTATGCGGCGCACTTTTCAAAAGCAAGAAACGCCGATAAAGTAGCCGTAGACTACACATTTGCGAAAAACGTTTCAAAGCCTAAGAACGCCGCGCTCGGCAAGGTAATATACGTAAATCAATACACCGTGTTCGTAACCCCTAAACAGCCGCAATAAGCAATTTCACTTGACGGACAAGTTCTTATTTTCAATCGGCAAGCATACTTCCACGTATCTTTCTTTTTCCCAATCGCCTTTCGGTCGCCAATGCATTATAACAACTTCGGGAGCTTTTGCAAGCAAATAATCGGAAGAAGGCAGCCACTCCGTTACAATCTTTTTTCTTAAATCGATATATTCGCATATCGGTCTTTTCTTTTTTTCGGTATCAAAAGTCGCATACAACGACTTAGGAATTATAATCGTTTCAAACCCCATTTTATCCATAAAATCCACGCCTGTAACATTCGGATTATTCATATTTTCTCGCGTCCATCCGTCAAGTTCGTAAGCGATATAAAAATCGTAGCCGTCGTCGTCAACGTTCGTTATAACGCAGTAATCCGTCGTATAATCACAAGACGCTCCTATTAAAAGCCACTGTTTTGCGCGCGTAGTCGAAATAAATTCTTCTTCCTGTTTTGCACGCTCTGCACCGTAAGGAACACCTGTAAAACGTTTTTTATAACCGACTAAAATCAACTCTCCGATTTCTTTGATTTTATATTGCATTTCGTTTCCCCCAATTAAATCGAGTTTTAATGACAAACGTGAAAAAGAATTAAGCACGCACCCTTTTTTTACCTGTGATGGTTTAATACCGTGAAAACGCGTAAACGCACGGCAAAAACTTTCAGGCGTATCATAACCGTACTTAAAAGCAACGTCGGAAACTTTTGATTCCTTTGTCAAAAGCTCGTTTCCGGCAAGCGTCAAACGACGCCTACGAATATATTCGCCGAGTGTTATACCACACATAATACCGAATACTCTTTGAAAATGATAGCTTGAAGAATAAGCAATGCGGGCAAGTTTATCATAATCAATGCTTTCGGTTATATGTTCTTCTATATATTCGATTGCTGTTTGTATTCCCTGTATCCAATCCATACCGCAATTATAACATAAACGTAAAGAAAAATCTTGATTTTTTGTGCTACCTGTTGTCAGATTATTATATCATATTAAAAAGATAAAGTAAATAATTGTTTACCGCTTAAACGCTTACGCCAAGTCAAAACAAATTATAAAAACAAACGGCGGTTGCTTGATTTTGCTCCGACTTGGTGTTATAATCGAAATATACGGTCAAAGGAGAAAAAAATTATGAATATCGAAAAACTTAAAACCGATGCCGAAAACGGAGATGCGGCGGCGCAGTGTTCGTTGGGCAAGATTTTGTTACGCATAGACAGCGACTGCACAGAGTTGGACGAAAACATAGACGAGGGAATCAAGCTGCTCAAAAGCGCGGCAAAGAAAAACTTTGCCGAAGCCGAATTCTACTTGGGACTGTGTTATCTTTACGGTCGCGGCGTTGAAAAAAGTAATGAAGAAGCATTCAAACACACCCTTTCCGCCGCAAAAAAGAATTATGCGAATGCCCTGAATAACGTTGGTAATTTTTACGAAAACGGTATAGGCGTTGAAAAAGACGAAAAAGCGGCTTTCGAATGGTATAAAAAGTCAGCCGAACAAAACAACGCTATCGGACAACTGAATGTGGGTAATTGCTATAAGGACGGAATAGCCGTAAAACAAGACTACTCGGAAGCTCTTAAATGGATAAAGCTATCCGCAGAACAAGAAAATGCCGACGCATTGTTTGAGATTGGCAGTTTTTACGAAAACGGTTACGGCGTAAGGCGCGATGCGAAAGAAGCGTTCGGATGGTATAAAAAAGCCGCCGAGAAAAATCACGGCAAAGCTATGTGCTACGTTGGCTATTGCTATCAGTACGGCGACGGCGTAGCGCGCAATCTTCAAGAAGCCGTTAAGTGGTACAAGGCTTCTATGGAACAAAAATATTTTCAGGCTTTCACGAATATGGGATATTGTTATCAATACGGCGAAGGCGTGGAAAAAAATATGAACGCGGCGATTATAATGTACCGTGCCGGTGCGGAGCTCGGCAGCACGGACGCAATGTATAATCTCGGCATTTGCTATTCTTGCGGTTACGGCGTTGAACAAAACGACAAACACGCCGCTGAATTTTTCCTTGCAGGAGCTAACGCAGGTTGCGACAAATGCCAATTCAGGATAGGCGTATGTTACGGTTGCGGCGAAGGCGTGGAAGAAGATACCGACAAAGCTCTCGAATATCTCACCCTTTCCGCCGAACAAGGCAATGACGACGCAATGTATTCGCTCGGTGAACTTTATGAAAACGGTATAGGCGTTGAAGAAGATATCTCCGAAGCTATCAAATTCTATAAAGCCGCCGCGTCGGAAGGCAACGACGCGGCAATTAAGAAACTGAAAAAAAGAAAATTCAAGAAATATTTGTAAAAGCTCGTGTAACCCGCCGTAAATCTCTGGTACGGCATAAATTTACAATATGCACCGCATTCCATATAAAAAAGCCACTGTATACAGTGGCTTTTTTGCTTGGTGCACCGACTTACCGCAAAAACGAACACGGTAATATACAAGGTAAATCGACGGGAATTATATTGCGCGGTGGAATTGCCGCTGTCGGACTATAAACTGTACGGTAAGCAGTTAGCGGTGCGGTGATTGTTCACGGCTTGCAAGGGCTGTCATAGTGTCATTATAGATACGCTTTGACAGCCTTTTTGCTTGCTCTTTATCGGGCGGCAGTTTTGCGTAAATGTTTTTTCTTTGGTCATCAAAATAGATAACCGATATTCCGAGCGGCATTGTCTTTTCCATATTTGAAATTCCTTTAATTCTTAATAACCCAACCCAAACCCACCCCAAGCGGGCTTGCTTTTTCGTTCCGTGTTCCGTAGTGCCAATAAGGTAATAGTAACTTATTGACACACGGGGCGGCTGTCGCCGCCCCGTATTGTGCCATTTTTGCCCTAAAAGTGTTACAGTGTTACGGGGTGGACTGGTAATACTATGTCCACCCCGTCGGCATAACGCTTGAATTTACGTTACACGTTACGGGGTGAACGGGTAATATTATATGCTACAATCGCGTAATTCCTTTTGCAACCGTTTGCGTATTGTTTTCATACGTTGCGATATTGCGGTATGTGATACGCCCGTTTGACTTGCTATTTGTCGCATTGTCATTTCCTCGTAAAACACTTTACGCACCAAATCGCGCCGCTTGTCCGAAAGCGTTAATAACGCTTTATGTACGCGCTCGGCGTCTTCTTTCCGCACAATTTCCGCGAATATGTCTATACGCTTGTCCTCAAAATCTATCCCCATATCGGTAAAGTAGTATAGCGAGGTATGCCGCCTTGTTTCTTTCCAATGGTTGCGCTTTTCTTGTTGTAACAATTCCAAGTGTATCAAGTAAATATCTTCCGTAACCTCGACGGCGTTCGTCGTTCCGTCCACAAACTTATATATAATTACTTGCATATAGAAAGCCTCCACTTATAAGCACGGCGGCGGCAATATGGAAAGGTTTTGGGAAAATTTTTTATAATTGTTTGCATTTTGAAAACCCTCCGATTTTGATTTTTGTTTTGAAAAATCGCTATCGGCAGTTTTCGCCGTATATAGAAAAAGCCCCGACAGCGCGGCTAAACGCTATCGGGGCAAAATAAAAAGTTTACGCAAAACGTAGAATAAACCCCTTTAAGGCTTAACCTACTGCGTAAACTCATAACTCCATTTTATGGCATACAGTTCTTTTACAGTAAAAAAGTATTATTCACTTGTTTTATATGGCAATCGCCTTATCCGTTTTGCGGCTTATGCGGGTGCGCCATATATGCAAATAATACTTGATTTTCAATATCGGGTTTTAATATGCTTTGTCGTGATTTATCTTATAATGTAAAAGAAGTCCCCCAAGTCTGGGGAACTTCCTTTTTTAATTTTCCACTTCTAACGGAACAGCGGTTATTTTGCCTTTATCGACTTCAACTATTATTCGTTTATGGCAACTTTCACATTTGATTACGCCGTTTTTTATTGTTTCCGCTTGTATAAGTGTTTTTGAACAAATCGGACAACATACATACATTTTCATACGCTTACCTCATATTTTTTAAGGCGGCAATATTTCCTGTTTGAATGTAGTTTATTCGTTCCAATATTTTTTCAGGTGGTAAATCCCACCAACGCATAGATAAAAGCGCATTTATTGTATCGTCAGAAAAACGCTTGCGTATAGGTTTTGCGGGTACACCGCCCACAATGGTATATGGCGGCACGTCTTTTGTAACAACGGCACGCGCACCGATTATTGCACCGTCGCCAATAGTAACTCCCGCTAAAATTACCGCTTCGTAACCTATCCACACATCATTACCGATTACAATGTTACCTTTATTGTCCCACGCTTTATCTGCCCATATGCCGTGTTCCCATTCTTCATAAAAAATAGGAAATGGGTACGTTGAAAGTGAACGCATCGTATGATTTGCGCTGTTAAACAAAAACTTTGCGCCGCAAGCAATAGAACAGAACTTGCCTATTATAAGTTTATCGTGGTTGATAGGATAATGGTATATTACATTATTTTTTTCAAAGTCTTTCGGGTTGTTTACGAAATCATTATAGAATGTAAAATCTCCGACTTCGATATTCGGGTTAGTTATTACATTTTTCAAATATACAATTTGTTTGTCCTCACTGCGAGGATATATTTTAGTGCTATCCGGAATAGCCATTTTAGTCATCTCCTTATAAATTTTTTTTTAGACTATTCCGGCAAAGACAATGCAAAGTTTCATTGTGCAAACTCCTTTAATAAAATTAAGTAAATATAGTATTGATTAACGCTTGAACTTCATTAAAAAACCTACATAAATGAAAGCCGTCCGCGACTGCGTGGTGTATATTCATTGAAAACGGCATAATAAATCTATTATTTTCCATTTCATATTTTCCCCAAGTAACTACGGGGGCGAGATATGTTCCGCTGTCAAAAATGTGAATATCAAAAGACTTATACTTTACCCACGGCAAACAACTTACGTCAAAAGTATTTTTAGGTATGTCTTTTAAGTCAAACGCTCTTAAATTTTGATAACGTTCCTTATCGGCTAAATAATGAGAGTGAAATTCTTTCAAGTCGTCAGAAAATTCAGTTACCAACTTAACACAACTTTCATCTTCTTTATGGAAATCAGCATAATAAGGTGATACATTTTCCCAACGTATTAAATTACCGTCGTTATCCCAGCCGTACTTGAACTCGTTATGTGAGTTTATTATCTTTGATATAACCCACATCATAGTAGGATAGAATTTTAACCCTTGCGTTTTAATAAATTCCTTTAACGGCGTAACATCAATATCAACCGTCATACTCATTACATTGCGTAAATTATCAATAAAAAAGCGAAAAAGTTTACCTCTTTCCCAAGTGTCTAAATTGATTAATTTATATTCCATTTTAACCTCCTAAAATTTTTGTAATTTTAGAAGGTCAATACCAGCCCAATGTGCATACGCATACCTCCTTATATTTATGATAAAACTATTATATCATTTTTGCTGTCATAAGTAAATGATTTCATTATTGATTAAAGTAGATTTATATTTTTACTTATTCAATTTTTCGACATTATAGGTTTTATTGTGAAAAAATTTCTTGTTCTATTTGTGATAAAATCAACGTGAGGTTTTATATTCTTTCACATAAGAATTAAGTAGATTGGTTATTCGCTTGTGCTTACCGTCTGGGGACAGAATACGCCGCCTTGACAAATTGTAAAGGGCGGCGATTTATCTCCCGTTAGGCATAAAACCGCCGTCGCCTACGGCGCAAACCCTTGACAATTTATCTGCGGCGGCATTTTTGGCTGGTTAAGACGGTAAGCACCAAAGCGAACAACAAATTTTTAAGTCGCAATCCGCACGGACGGCGCAAAGGAGCAAAACACAATGAAAAACGCAGTTATTTATGCAAGGTATTCTCCTGGTTCAAAGCAGAATTACCAATCTATCGAGGGGCAACTCAAAGAGTGCTACGCTTTCGCGGAACGGAGCGATTTACGGGTAGTCCGTGAATACGTTGACGAACACTTGACGGGTACGAACGACAAGCGCACTCAATTCTTGCAAATGATTGAGGACAGCAAGCGCAAAGGCTTTCAATACATAATTGTCTATCAATTAGACCGTTTTGCGCGTAACCGCTATGACAGCGCAACATACAAGGCAAAACTCAAAAAAAGCGGCGTTCGCGTTCTCTCTGCAAAAGAGAATATCACGGACGACGCAAGCGGAATTTTAATCGAGGGCGTACTTGAAAGTATGGCGGAATATTACAGCGCGGAACTGTCGCAAAAGGTCAAGCGCGGTATCGCTATAACGGCGTCGAAATGTAAGTTTTTCGGCGGCGGTATTCCGCTCGGCTACAAGGTGGACGAGGAAAAGCGATTTATCATTAACGAGGAAACCGCGCCCATCGTCAAGCAAATGTTTGAAATGCTTGCAAACGGTTACAATTACGCCGAAATCGCCCGCTATATGAACGAGCGAGGAATACCCACCTCGCGCGGCGGCAAGTGGAACAAAAACAGTTTTCACAGCATATTTGCAAACCGCCGCTATTTAGGCAAGTACATTTTTCAAGGCAACGAGATTGACGGCGGTATGCCGCGCATAATCGACGACGCGCTTTTCGAGGAAGTACAGAGAGTGTTAGAGAAATACGCGCAAGCCCCGTCAAGAGGAAAAGCCCTTGAAGAATATTTGTTATCGGAAAAATTGATATGCGGCAAGTGCGGCAACAAAATGACGGGTATCAGCGGCACAAGCAAAAATATGACGGTACATCACTACTACAAGTGCAACGGTAACCCCAAAGCAAATTGCGACAAGCGTTCCGTGAGAAAGCAGTTTATCGAGGACGAGGTTATAAACGCCATAGTGGGCAAAAACGGCGTTTTAACGGACGAATTTATAGATATGGTCGCCGCCGAAACGTATTTACTCATACAAGCCGAACGGAACGACAGCGAGATAAAACGCATTGAGGGCGTAATTGCAGACAATCAAAACGCTATCAATAACCTTATGCAAGCCCTTATGCGCGGCAAGATTGCCGACACGCTTTTAGCGCAAATCGAAAAGTTAGAGCGCGAGAACGCCGAGTTAAACGCAACAATCGAGAGTGAAAAGGCGTTACAAATCAACTACACTTATGACGATATACGCAAGTGGTTAGACCATTTCCGCACGCTTGACTACACCAAAACGAAAAACCGCAAGGCATTGATAGATACGTTTATTTATCGCGTTTTGCTGTACGACGATAAATTAAAAGTGCTTTTCAATCTCAAAAGCGGGCAGAAAAACGAACTGCTTTTGAACTTGATTTTCCCCGATTACCCCGACGGGAGCGGCGGCGAGGACGAAAACAGCGCAAAAGAAAAAGAAACCGAAAATTCGGTTTCTCTCTCGGGGTGTTCGTATACCCCTGTTATGGTGCGGAAGATGGGACTTGAACCCACACGAGAATTAACCACAGGCGTCTGAAACCTGCGCGTCTGCCAATTCCGCCACCTCCGCATAAACACGACTTAGGTATTATACACCTTTCTGCGCGGGTTGTCAATTTATTGACATACTTTTATTTTCGATATATAATAATATAGCACGATTTTTAACTACAATGCACAGAGGTTTGCTTAATGAAACAATACTCGATAGGTCTTGACGTAGGTTCTACGACCGTTAAGACTGCGGTACTCGACCAAGAAAACAAAGTTGTCTTTTCAAGCTATCAGAGGCACTTTTCGGACATAAAAGCCACAATATCGCAGGTACTGAAACAAGTACTCGAAAAATACGACAACTTCTCGATAATGGTAACGGGAAGCGGCGGAATATCCGTGTCGGAATGGCTCGGTATTCCGTTTATACAAGAAGTCGTTGCGGGCGTTGCGGCGATAAGGTTTTTAATACCGCAAACCGACGTAGCCATCGAGCTCGGCGGCGAAGACGCAAAGATAACGTATCTTACGGGCGGCGTGGAGCAACGTATGAACGGCACCTGCGCGGGCGGCACGGGCGCGTTTATAGACCAGATGGCAAGTCTTTTGAACACCGATGCGAAAGGACTTGACGAGCTTGCCGAAAAATCGGAAATAATCTACCCTATCGCGTCGCGGTGCGGCGTATTCGCAAAATCCGACATTCAGCCGCTCATTAACGACGGCGCGAAAAAGTCCGACATCGCGGCGAGCGTTTTTCAGTCGGTCGTAAACCAAACCATATCGGGCCTTGCTTGCGGCAAACCTATTAAAGGTCGCGTGGCTTTTCTCGGCGGACCGCTTCATTTTCTGCCGCAACTCGGCAAAAGATTCGTGGAAACTCTCGTTCCCGAAGAAGCGATATTTCCCGAGAACTCGGAAGTATTCAACGCGATAGGCGCGGCAGTATCCGGCAACGAGATATTCTCTTCCGCCGATTTGCTCGGAAAAATCGAGCTTATGAATAAAATCAAAGTAACGGAAGTAGAACGGCTCCCCGCCCTGTTCGGAAACGAAAAAGAACTTGCGGCATTCAGAGAGCGTCATTCGAAAACGAAAATTCCGACTGCCGATATTTCCGCGCATAAGGGCGCGTGTTTTATGGGAATAGACGCTGGTTCGACGACCACAAAGGTTGCTCTGATAAACGACAAGGGCGAACTGCTCTATTCAAATTACGGCTCTAACAGCGGAAATCCGCTTAAAAGCGTAATGAACGTAGTCAAAGAAATTTATTCTCTTTTGCCGAGCGACGCGTTCGTAGGTCGCTCTACCATAACGGGCTACGGCGAACAGCTTATCAAAACCGCGCTCAATATCGACGACGGCGAAATAGAAACTATGGCGCACCAAACTGCGAGCAACACCGTTTTGCCCGGCGTGGAATTTATACTCGATATAGGCGGGCAGGATATGAAATGCCTGCGAATAAAAGACGGCGTTATTCACGACATTCTGCTTAACGAAGCCTGCTCGTCGGGTTGCGGAAGTTTTATAGAAACGTTTGCGTCCGCTCTCGGACTGACTGCGGAAGAGTTTGCGAAAAAAGGTCTCGAATCGCTGTCGCCCGTGGATTTGGGGTCGCGCTGTACGGTATTTATGAATTCGCGCGTAAAGCAGGCTCAAAAGGAAGGCGCGACCGTCGGCGATATATCAGCGGGACTCGCCTACTCCGTTGTGAAAAACGCTTTGTTCAAGGTTATAAAACTGCGCGACTTTAACGAAATGGGCGATAAAATCATCGTTCAGGGCGGCACGTTCCTGAACGAATCGGTGTTGCGCGCGTTCGAGCTTATATCGGGACGGGAAGTCGTTCGCCCCGATAAAGCGGGTTTAATGGGCGCATACGGCGCGGCGATTCTCAGCCGAAACAACTACCAAGGCGGAAAAAGCAGTCTTAAATCGAAAGAAGAAATCGAAGATTTTTCGGTCAAAAAGTTTTCGCGCCGTTGCGGAAAGTGCGGCAATAACTGCCTTCTTACAATATCCGAATTTTCCGACGGGCGTCAATTTATTTCAAACAACCGTTGCGAAAAAGGCGGCAATCAAACCGAAGTCAAAGAAGAACAGCTCCCCAATCTTTTCAAATTCAAATATAAGCGTCTGTTTGCGCACTACAAACCGCTTGACGCGGACAAAGCGCCGCGCGGAACGGTAGGACTGCCCCGCGTATTGAATATGTACGAAAACTATCCGTTCTGGTTTACGTTCTTTACAAAGCTCGGCTATCGCGTAGAGCTTTCTCCGCGTTCGTCGCGCGCCGTCTACAATCTCGGCATAGAAACAATGCCGTCCGAATCGGTATGCTACCCGGCAAAGCTCGTACACGGACATATCACGAGCCTTGTGAATAAGGGCATAAAATTTATTTTTTATCCGTGCTTGCCATACGAAATGATTGACGACCCAAATTCCGACAATCATTACAACTGCCCCGTAGTAAGTACGTATCCCGAAGTAATACGCAATAATATGACGGAAGTATTCGGAAAAGACGTTAATTTCAAAGCGCCTTTTCTGCCCTACTCTAACCCCAAGCGTCTTAAAGAAAGACTTTGCGAAGAACTGCCCGAGATTCCCGCGAAAGAAATCTATGCGGCGGTAGACGCGGCGTATGCGGAGGACGAAAACTTTAAGTCGGACGTACGCAAAGAAGGCGAAAAAACAGTGGAGATGCTCGAAAAGAGCGGAAAGCACGGCATAGTGCTTGCGGGCAGACCTTACCACGTAGACCCCGAAATAAATCACGGTATACCCGAAATGATAAACGCTTACGGTTTTGCCGTTCTTACGGAAGACAGCGTAAGCCACTTGTCGAAAGTAGAGCGTCCCATTCGCGTCGTAGACCAATGGATGTATCATTCGCGGCTGTATTCTGCGGCTGATTTCGTGCGCCGAACCGACTGCCTTGACCTTGTTCAGCTGAATTCGTTCGGTTGCGGGCTCGACGCGGTTACGACGGACCAGGTGCAGGAATTGCTGGAAGCGGCAAACAAAATTTACACCGTTCTGAAAATCGACGAAGTAAACAATCTCGGCGCCGCAAGAATACGCGTGCGCTCGCTTATGGCGGTGCTAAAAGAGCGTGAAGCAAAACAAATACGCGCAGTAAAACAGTTGCCCGCTCCGAAAGGCAGAGTTCTTTTTACAAAGCCTATGAAAAAGAATTATACGATTGTCGCGCCGCAGATTTCGCCTATTCACCTTACCGTTCTGGAAAGCGCGATTAAGCGTTTCGGCTACGATATAAAAATTCTCAAAGACAGCCCGACCACAGTTGAAACGGGTCTTAAATACGTAAATAATGACGCGTGCTACCCTACTATTATCACGGTCGGGTCGGTAATCGACGCTTTGCAGAACGGCGGCTACGACTTAAACCGCACGGCTGTAATGATAACTCAGACGGGCGGCGGATGCAGAGCTACGAACTACATAGCGCTGCTAAGAAAGGCGTTAAAGCAAGCAAATATGGGACAAGTGCCCGTAGTGTCGCTTAACTTTGTCGGACTCGAAAAGAATCCCGGGTTCAAAATCACGTTACCGCTTATGAAAACGATGATAACGTCGATTCTGTACGGCGATTTATTTATGCGCGTTCTTTATAAAACGCGTCCTTATGAAAAAGTAAAGGGAAGCGCGGACGCGCTGTACGAAAAATGGAACGCAGAAATCTGCTCGCAACTCAGCAAAGGCGTTACGGGCAACTTTGCAAAAAACGTTGCGGCTATCGTAAAAGATTTCGAAGCTCTCCCCGTTACCGACGAAATTAAACCGCGCGTGGGAGTCGTGGGCGAAATTCTCGTCAAGTTCCACCCGCTCGCCAACAATCAGGTCGTAAATCTTATCGAAAGAGAAGGCGGCGAAGCCGTAGTCCCCGACCTGCTCGACTTTTTTATGTACGCTTTCTATAACGACACCATAAAGCGCAAGCTGCTTGACGGAACGAAAAAGAAAAAACTTATAAGCGATATAGCTATATGGTACATAGAACAAGTAAAAAAGCCTATGCTTAAAGCGCTTAAAGGTACGAAATTCGGCGCGCCTACCCATATAGCGGAAATGGCGAAAGAAGCGGAAAAAATAGTTTCTCTCGGAAATATTTCGGGCGAAGGCTGGTTCCTAACGGCGGAAATGCTCGAACTTATGCATAGCGGCGTAAACAATATAATATGTATGCAACCGTTCGCTTGCCTACCTAATCACGTTACGGGCAAAGGCGTTATGAAAGTTCTCAAACAGCACAATCCGTCGGCAAATATAGTTGCCGTGGACTACGACCCCGGCGCAAGCGAAGTAAATCAGATTAACCGCATTAAACTTATGATGTCGGTCGCATTTACCAACTTAAAAAACGAAATGCAAAAGCAAGAGAGCACCGTTTCTCTTGACTAATATCTCGGTTTAGTTTATAATAAAACAGTATTTTTTTGCTAACGGAGGGTGAAAAACAAATGTCTGTAACCGCGCTTGTCGGCGCTCAATGGGGCGACGAAGGAAAAGGAAAAATAATAGATATACTTGCGGAATCCGCCGATATGGTCGTTCGCGCGCAAGGCGGAAACAATGCGGGTCATACCGTAGTCGTAGGCGACGAAACTTATAAACTGCATCTTATTCCGAGCGGCATTCTGTACGACGGGACCGATTGCATAGTAGGCAACGGAACAGTTGTAGACCCGAAAGTAATACTCGAAGAAATCGACGGGCTTACTTCACGCGGAATAAACGTATCGCGCCTGAAAATCGACGCGAGAGCGCACGTTATACTTCCCTACCATATAGTTTTGGACGGATTAAGCGAAGACGCCCGCGGCAAAGGCGATATCGGAACAACCAAAAAAGGCATAGGTCCTTGCTATATGGACAAAGCCGAGCGCATCGGAATAAGAATGTGCGACCTTATCGACAAAAACATATTCGAAGAAAAATTAAAGCGCAACGTCGAAATCAAAAATAATATAATTACGAAATTGTACGGCGGAAAACCCGTTGACTTAAAAACGATACTCAAAGAGTACAACTCTTACGCCGAAAGACTTACAAGTTTTGTAACCGATACGTCGGTTCTCGTATACGACGCTATCAAAGCGGGTAAAAACGTCCTGTTCGAAGGCGCGCAGGGCGCACTGCTCGATTTGGACGTAGGAACGTACCCTTACGTAACAAGCTCCCACCCTATCTCGGGCGGTTTCTGCGTAGGCGCGGGCGTAGGTCCCACCCTGATTAAAGACTGTCTGGGCATTGCAAAAGCGTACACTACGCGCGTGGGCAAAGGACCGTTCCCTACCGAGCTTAACGACGAAATCGGAGAAAGAATAAGAAACGTGGGTCAGGAATTCGGAACGACTACGGGACGCCCCCGTCGTTGCGGTTGGCTCGACGCCGTTATACTCAGATTTGCGGTGCGCGTAAACGGACTTACGGGAATTGCGCTGAATAAGCTCGACACGCTTACGGGACTTAAAACGCTGAAAATCTGCACGTCTTATGAGAAAAACGGAAAAATAATAAAAAACTTCCCTGCTGATATAGAAGAACTGAAAGACTGCAAACCCGTTTACATAGAAACGGAAGGCTGGACGGAAGATATAGGCAACGTTACGCGCTTCGAAGATTTACCGAAAGCCGCTCAAAAGTACGTAAAACTAATCGAAGAAAACGTCGATTGCAAAGTTTCTATGATAGGCGTAGGACCCAAGCGTACTCAGAACTTCAACAGATAAACAATGGTATTGCGACAAATTAAAAGAGAGAGAAACTTAATTCTCTCTCTTTTTTTAACGGTCCGAATTGTTGCGCAATTACCCTATAATAGCCCAGATAAAACCGAATACGGCAAGCGCGAAAATAAGCGACATTATAACTACGTTTATAATCGACGACTTAAATTCGGGCGAACGCTTGTTTATGCCGCTTGTAAGCACCATAACGGAGCGGATAATCGCCAAAACCGTCGCTACTATATAAAAGCCGAGCCCTATTGCCGCTACCAAATCGGTAGTACACAAACCGACAATAAGAATTATACCGCCTATAAGCATACATAAGTCGCAAATCTGTCTTATACCGAAATGCGAGAAATATGCCGCTATAAAATTTTTCTTTTTCTTTGCTTTTGCCATATCGATTATTTACTCCGAAATTTATTAAAGAACTGCCAACAAGATATAGAATACAACAATAAGTATTACGGCTATTACCCAAAGTACAAACCAAACGGTACCGTGGCGTCTTGCTTCGTAATACGAATAAATAAGGGGTACTACCAAAGCGATAGCAATAGCTATTCTCTGAATCCAAGCCGCAACGCTTTCCGCGCCGTTCACCCACTTGCCGAGAACAAGGCTTATCGCGAGTGCGAGTCCCAAAAGCATTACCGCTATGAACGAGAACAGAGCGAGCCAGCTCCCGTTGCTTCTTCCGCCGTTACTTCTTCTTGCCATAAAAAATAACCTCCGAAATAAAAAATTTTTTTTATTTTAAGTTTCTGCTGCCGGGCTTGTAAATCGGAACGCCTTGTTTGCATATCGGGCATTCGTCCGCCTCGTAGCTTATAACTTCCATAGATAAAAGAGCTTTGAAAGGAACGGAAAAATCGACTTTGCCGTTGCTTCTGTCTACTATCGACGCCGCCGCAACAACTTCGCAACCTGCGTCTTTAACAAGCTGAATAACTTCCTTTACGGAACCGCCCGTCGTTACAACGTCTTCGACTACGATAACCTTACTGCCCTTTTCGAGAGCAAATCCGCGACGAAGCGTCATTTTTCCGTCTACGCGCTCGGCAAAGAAATTCTTTACTTTGAGCTGACGCGCAACTTCGTAACCCATTATAATGCCGCCTACTGCGGGAGAAACGACTACGTCCGCTTTGAATTCTTTAAGAATTCCCGCCAATTCGCGGCACAGCATTTCGCTCTTTTGGGGGTCTACAAACAACTTGGCGCATTGCATATACGTATCGGAATGCCTGCCCGAAGTCAAAAGAAAATGACCTTTAAGCACGCCCTCGGTTTGTCTGAAAACTTCCAATATTTCTTCGTTCGTCATTGCCATTTCAAAGTACCCACTATATCGCTGATATTATCTATATTACAACTTTTGGCAACGGTTGTCAAGTCATTGACTATCCGTTGTGCCGCTTGCGGGTCGAAAATGTTTGCAGAACCGACCTGAACCGCCGATGCGCCGACTATCATAAACTCCAAAACGTCTTCGGCGCACATAATGCCGCCCATACCTATTATCGGTATTTTTACGGCTTTATATGCTTCGTGAACCATTTTAAGCGCAATCGGCTTTATCGCGGGACCCGAAAGTCCGCCGCTCACGTTTGCCAGAATCGGTTTGCGCGTTCTGTAATCTACCGCCATTCCCGCAACCGTGTTTATAAGGCTTATTGCGTCCGCGCCGCCGTTTTCAGCCGAGCGGGCGTTGTCCGCTATATTTGCCACGTTCGGCGAAAGTTTAACTATAAGCGGCTTTTTGCAATACTTTTTAACTGCCTTTGTAATGTTTTCGACAGATTGCGGCAAAACGCCGAAAGCCATACCGCCCGCCTTTACGTTCGGACAGCTTATGTTGAGCTCTACCATATCGACGGCTTTTATCGCGCTCACCTTTTCCGCCAAAGCCGTATAATCCTGCTCCGTATTGCCCGCAATGTTCGCTATAACGACCGTGTCGAGCGAATCGAGAAACGGCACGTCTTCCTTAATAAAGCCGTCTATGCCCGGATTTTGAAGCCCTACGCTGTTGATAATTCCCATATTCGTTTCGGCTATTCTCGGGCTTTTGTTGCCTTCTCTGCGTTCCAAAGTCAAGCCCTTGGTACAGATTCCGCCGAGCACGGAAATATCGTAAAACTCGCTATATTCTTTTCCGAAACCGAACGTTCCCGAAGCCGTTATTATCGGGTTTTTGAATTCGACTCCCGCTATCGTTACTTTCGTGTTCATTTTTTTAAGCATAATCTCCTTATAAAAACATACTTAAAGCGTAGTCGCCCGTATTTCACAGCTCCAAATCCGCGATATTAAATACGGGTCCGTCAACGCACGCGCGCATATTCCTTACGCTCCCGTCCTTTTGCTTAACAGCGCAGGTGCATACAAGGCACGCCCCCACGCCGCACGCCATTCTGTTTTCGCCCGACATATATGCGGGAACAGATAGTTCTTTCGAAACCTTGGCAACGGCTTTAAGCATATTTTCCGAGCCGCAAGTAAGTATTATGTCAGGCATAAATTCGGATAAATGGCGCTTAAACGCATCCGTAACGTACCCTTTCTCGCCCGCGCTTCCGTCGTCGGTCGAAAGCACAACGTCGTATTCTTTTTTGAAATCTTCGTATAACACGATATTATCTTTGCTCGAAAAGCCTAAAAATGCTTTGTACTCCTTATCGGGATAACACTGTTTTAACGCAAACAACGGAGCGCACCCCACGCCGCCGCCGATAAGAGCTATTTTTTTATGCTCGGGCGCGGGCATAAAGCCGTTGCCTATCGGTATTATCGCGCGGACTTTCTCACCCGATTTCATTGCGCAGATTTTCTTCGTGCCTTTGCCGACTACCGCAACGATAAGCGTTACCGAATGTTCGTCGAACTTGTAAAGACAGAACGGCCGTCTAAGCGGCAAAGCGTCGTCTTTAACTTCCATATGCAAGAACTGACCGCAACGCATAGGCGGCAACTCTTCATCCGAAAACAGCGTAATCGAAAAAATACCCGACGCAATTTCCTTAATTTCTTTTACGGTAAATTCTATATCTTTCATTTTACTTTGCCTGCTTTTTTAAGAGCGCGGTATATATCCGCCTGCATATCTTCCGACGCCGCGCGAGCCGCCTGCGCATAATCCATTCCCTTGTATTTCTCCGTTTTATACGCGCAAATAATTCCGCGCGAACTGTTCACAACTCCGCCAATTCCGTTTTCGTCGAAGCATACGCTCAAATCGTCCGCAGTCCCGCCCTGCGCGCCGTATCCGGGTATAAGGAAGAAAGTATGTTTCAACCTGTTTCTCAGCGTTTCGGCTTGCGACGGGTGCGTTGCGCCTACGACGGCGCCTACGCAAGAATAACCGAATTTTCCGACGCTGTCCTTGCCCCATTCTTCCACGTAATCGCCCATACTCTCGTAAAGCGTTTCGCCGCTTGCGAATTTCTTGTCTTGAAGCTGTCCGCTCGACGGGTTCGAAGTTTTTACGAGAACGAAAATACCTTTGCCGTTTTTCTTGCAGTCTTTAAGGAACGGATTTATCCCGTCGCTTCCGAGATAGCCGTTTACGGTTATAAAATCGCTTTCAAACGGCGTAAATTCGTTGCCGTTGACATTTACCGAGCCGAGATATGCCGCCGAATAACAACTTGCCGTAGAGCCTATATCATTGCGCTTAACGTCGGAAATAACTGCAAGTCCTTTCTTTTTGGCATACGCGAGCGTGTCGGAAAACGCTTTTAAGCCGGGCAAGCCGTACATTTCGTAGTACGCAATCTGAACCTTAACGCTCGGAACGATATCCGCAACCTTATCTATGATATTAAAGTTGAACTCGGTTATCGCCTTGCCCACGTCGTCAAGCGTTTTACAGTTGTTTTTCATATTCTCGGGCAGATAATCGAACGAAGTATCTATGCCGACCGCGCTCGGATTTCCGAGCTTTTTGATTTTCTCTATCAGTTTATCAATCATATTATTCCAATCTCTCTCTTTGATTTTTTTGTATACCGTTAAATTTTTATTTCTTTTTCTATTCCGTCGACTATAACGTGCTTTATAATTCCGTTCAGTTTCCAACCGTTGAATAAGCTGTTTTTGCCCTTGGAAACGAACTTCGACGCGTCGACCGTATACTGATTGTCCAAATCGACTATCGCAATATCCGCGGTTTCGCCAACCGCAAGCTCTCCGCTCCCCACATTCAATATGCGCGCGGGGTTTGCGCTCATAAGCCGCATAAGCGCGGGCAAATCCATATAGTCCGGCAACACGAGATTAGTATAGCTTAAAGCAAACGCCGTTTCAAATCCCGAAGTCCCGTTAGGCGCGAGATAAAATTCCTGATTCTTTTCGTCGGCGTGATGCGGCGCGTGGTCGGTGGCTATCGCGTCGATAGTCCCGTCTTTAAGCCCTTCTATTATTGCCGCAACGTCGCTTTCCGTCCTGAGCGGCGGATTGATTTTCGCATTTGTATTGTACGAAAGTATTTCGTCGTCCGTAGCGGAAAAATAATGCGGACAAGTTTCGCAAGTAACCTTTACTCCGCGGCGTTTTGCTTCTCTTACAAGCTCCACGCTTCCGCGCGTACTTACGTGCGCTATGTGTATTCGCGCGCCCAGAGTTTCCGCTAAAATTATGTCGCGGGCAACCATTACTTCTTCCGCCGCGCGCGATATACCTTTCAGCCCCGAAACAGTCGCGTTAAAGCCCTCGTTTACAACGCCGTCCGCCGCCAATGCCGTATCTTCGCAATGCGATATAATAAGCGCGGAAAAAGAATCGGCGTATTCGAGCGCAAGTCGCATCATATTGCCGTTGCTCACGGGTCTGCCGTCGTCGCTGAACGCAACCGCGCCCGCCGCTTTCATAGACGCCATTTCCGCAAGCTCTTCGCCTTCTTGCCCTTTCGTTATAGCCCCTATGCAGTAAACTTTTGCGTTGTCTACTTCTACGCCCCTGTCGGTAACGTATTTAACAAGGCTCGCATTGTCGATAACGGGCTTCGTGTTCGGCATACAAGCAACGGACGTAAATCCGCCTTGCAACGCCGCCCGCGTGCCGCTGTCGATGTCTTCCTTGTATTCGAGTCCCGGCTCGCGCAAGTGGCAGTGCATATCGACAAGCCCCGGAATAACAGCAAGCGACGAAGCGTCTATTACGTCGTAGCCGCTCTCTTCTTCTATATGCGGCTCCATTCTGATTATTTTCTTGCCGTCGATAAGAATATCGAGATTATCGACGCCGTCCTTTAATACTACGTATCCGTTCTTTATAAGCAACATAATAAATCAATCCTCCGCTGTCAACGACGGTTTCCGGCAAGTATATCTAAAACTGCCATTCTGACCGCAACGCCGTTGGTAACCTGTTCAAGAATAACGCTGTTGTCGCCGTCTATAACTCCGCTCGTCATTTCCACTCTGCGATTTACGGGTCCCGGGTGCATAACGAGCGCGTTGCTGTCCGCTAAGCTCAACCTGCTATCGTTTATGCCGAAATACTTATGATATTCGGCGACGCTCGGAAAAAGTCCCGACTGTTGGCGTTCGAGTTGAATCCTTAGCCCCATAATAACGTTTGCGCCCTCGATAGCCTTGTCTATATTGCAACTTACCGTACAACCCATACTCTCAATGTCTTGCGGCAAAAGCGTTTTCGGAGCGACTACCGTTACTTCCGCACCGAGTTTGTTCAAACCCCAGATATTGCTTCTCGCAACGCGCGAGTACTTTATATCGCCCGCTATAACCACTTTAAGACCCTTAATCGAATTAAACGCATTCTTCATAGTGAAAATATCGAGCAACGCTTGCGTCGGGTGTTCGTTCATTCCGTCGCCTGCGTTTATAACGCTTGCTTTTACGTTCTTGGCGAGAAGATGCGGCGCGCCCGACATAGAGTGGCGAATAATTATAACGTCCGTTAAAAGCGCGTCGAGATTGCGCCCCGTATCTATAAGCGTTTCGCCTTTCGTTACGCTCGAACTCTGCGCAGATATCGACGCGGTAGTCGCGCCCGTAATTTTCGCCGCCGCTTCAAACGAAGTGCGCGTTCTCGTGCTGTTCTCGTAAAACAACGTAACTACGCTTTTGCCCTGCAAATGTTCGGTCTTTCTTACGTTCTTTTCGAGCAGCTTGCGCATTTCGGCGGCGCGGGCGAGAATTTCTTCAATTTCTTCCGCCGCCAAATCTTTAAGTCCCAACAAATCTTTTCTTTTAAGCACGGGGTAAATCTCCTTTGCTTTTTGTCAATCGTTATCGTTTAAGCCGTATACGTCTACGGACGTAACGCCGTCTATTCCTTTTACGCTTACCGAAACGAGTTCGTCGCGCGTCGTAGACAACGTTTTGCCTATATAGTTTGCGCCTATCGGAAGCTCTCTGTTGCCTCTGTCTATAAGCACCGCAAGCTGAATAGTCGCGGGTCTGCCCGTTTCGGCAACGGCTTCCATAGCCGCGCGGACGGTCCGTCCCGTATAGAGCACGTCGTCTACTATTATTACGTTCGAGTCCGTTATAGGAAACGGCAAATCGGTTTCGTTGACTTGCGGAATTTCGGTTGCGAGCGTAAGGTCGTCGCGATAGAGAGTTATATCGATAGCTCCGACGGGTATGTTTTCGTTCTCGACGTCTTTAATGATTTGCGCCATTTCTTTCGCAATCGCAACTCCGCGGCGCTGAATGCCTACGAAAATCATTCGGTCTACGCCCCTGTTTTTTTCGATAATCTCGTGGCTCATTCGGATAAGCGTTCTGCGCATTTGCCGCTCGTCCATTACGTTTGCCTTAAATCGCATAAACTCTACACTCCTTTTTTACGCAAAATGTCCAAAACTCTCAAAAAATAATCCGGCAACGGCGCGGTGAAAGTCATTCTCTCGCCCGTTCTCGGGTGCGTTACGGTAAGCGACCCCGCGTGCAGAAGCTGACCGTCGAGATTGAATTTCTGCTTTTTGAAGCCGTACTGCTTATCGCCCACGACGGGATGTCCGATATACTTTGCGTGAACGCGAATCTGATGCGTTCGTCCCGTTTTTATCTTAAACAGCGCAAGACAGTTTTCGGAAAAACGTTCGACAATCTCGTAATCGCTGATTGCTTCTCTGCCCGTAGGCGCGACGCACATAAGTTTTCTGTCTTTCGGGTTGCGGTCGATAAAGGTTTTTATTTCTCCGCCGTTCTCTTTTATAACGCCTTCGAGCAAAGCCGTATAAATTTTTTCCGCCGTTCGGTTCTCGAATTGCGACGCGAGCGACAAATGCGCTTCGTCGTTTTTCGCTATAACCATAACGCCGCTCGTGTCCTTATCGAGCCTGTGAACTATCCCCGGACGCACTACGCCGTTAATCGACGAAAGCGACTTTAACCTGAACATAAGCGCGTTTACGAGAGTATTGTCTTCCGCGCCGCCGCCCGGGTGGACGGTAAGCCCCTGCTGTTTATTGATAACGGCTATATCGTCGTCTTCGTACAGAATATCGAGCGGAATATCCTGCGGAACTATTTCGGTTACGGGGTCGGGAACGGTAACTTCAACCCTGTCGCCCGCTTTGATTATCGCGCCGCTTTTTACGACCGAACCGTTAAGCGTAACGTTGCCCGCCTGTACGAGCTGTTTTATATAAGAACGCGTAAGTCCCGATTTTTCGGCGGCGAACACGTCAAGCCTATCGCCGCTTGTCTTAGCAACGTATAGGTCAACCGTCATTTCCCGATTCTCCTTCGGCGGCGTCGGATTGCGGCTGCTCTTGTTCCGTTTCGCTTTTACTCGGCAAAACGGGTCCCACGAAATCGCTTTTTCCGGGTTTGTACTTGAATATGAAATAAACGGCAAATATAATCACTCCGACGGTAAGCGCAACGTCGGCTATATTGAATATCGCAAAGCTCCTGCCAAGAAGCGGTAAATCGAGCCCGAAATAGACTATTTCCACAAAGTCGCGGACTCTGCCGATAAAAAGTCTGTCCCAAAAGTTGCCGAGCGCGCCCGCTATTATAAGCGCAAGCGAAAGTTTTGCCAAAATATGACCGCGCTTGAACTTGTATAAAAACACAAAGAAAAAGCAGAGTGCAACAGCCGTTATAATCAAAAATACAACTCTTACGCCGACAGTCCCGATAAGTTTTTCGAGCCCGAAAGACGAACCGAACGCGGCGGCGTCGTTATAAACAAACGTAAAATACAAAAAGTTCGGAATAAGCTGAACCGACTGGTATTCGTCCATCAGCTTTGCGACGAGAAACTTCGACAGCAAATCTAAAATCAGAACGCCGAAAATAACAATCCACTCTACCCGAGCGATTTTCAGGTAAGCAATCGTCCGTCCGAAACAGTATTTGAGTTTCTCTTTGAAATTGTCGTTAGATTCCCGTTGGCACATACGGCACCGTTATCTCCACACCCTCCGGAGAGAGTAAAAATATATTGCTTGCTATCCTGTGAACACTGCCGTTAAGCGCATAAATAGCTCCGCTCGTAAAGTCGAGTATTCTTTGCGCCGTCGGCGGGTCTACGTTATCGAGATTTATAATGGCGGGTTCACGCCTTTTCATATAGTCGATAAGAGTCTGAACGTCGTCGGGACTTTTCGGCTCGTATACAACTACGTTCTGATAATGCCGCGGCGAAATATAATCGGATTGATTAGGCAACGGCATACCCTCCGACTTTTTCATAGTCGGCGTTTGCGAAAAGTTTAACCCTATATCGGGTTCCTGACGGGTTCCCGTATATTCGCCTTTTTCGTTATGAGTATCTTCGTAGTATTCGAAATTGTTTTTTCCGCGGTAGTTTCTTCCGTTTCTGAAAAATTCGTCCGTTTTTCCCATATTACCCACTCCGTTCCGAGTTTATTCGGTTTACCGTATTTCTTACTTATTATACACCCTGTTGCCGAACAGCACGCTTCCGAGCCTTACTGTATTTGCGCCCGCGCGCACCGCGACTTCATAGTCGCCCGACATTCCCATAGAAAGCGTATCTATCTGCTCTCCGACTTTTTCTCTTAACTTGTCGTAAAGCTCTTTCATTCCGAGATATAAACTCTCGTCCGCTCCTATCGGCAAGACCGACATAAGCCCTTTCAGCCGTATATTCTTTTTGGCAAGAACGTAATCCGCCAAACCGAATAAATTCTCTGTCAAAACGCCGCCTTTCGATTCTTCGCGCCCGATATTCACTTCTATCAACGCGTCCGTCGTCTTACCAATCCTAACGGACTGTTTGTCTATCTCGTCGGCAAGCGACTCTCTGTCGAGCGAATGAATCAGCGTTACCTTATCTATTATATACTTTACTTTGTTTGTCTGTAAATTACCTATAAAGTGCCATTCCGTATTTTTGCAGAATTCGTACTTATCCAAAAGTTCCTGAACCTTGTTCTCGCCCGCAATTCCGATTCCGTAAGACGGCAACAGGTTAATTCTTTCGCAATCGACCGTTTTGGTTGCCGCGATAATTTTTATATCGTCTATGCTCCTGCCCGTTCCCGAAAGCGCCTTTATTATGTTATTTCTGACTTTTTCTACGTTACTTTTCAGTTCCATAAATCTGTCCCGTTACATATTCGGCTAATCTTACGGCAAGATTTGCGCCGAGATTTTCAGCCGTTTTAAGATACGCGTTTGAGTTTGCTTCCAAAAATACGTCGGCTTCATTGCCGAGAAAATCCACCGAACCGTATTCCAAACCGAGCTTTTCGGCTATCTTCTCCGCGCGCGAAACCAAACAGTCTTTAAGTTCGGTTATTTGCATCTTTCCGCCGAGAGAAACGTTCGACCTGAAATCGGTAGTATTCTCGCGCCTGACCGCAAAAACGGCTTTCTTACCTATTACGTAAACGCGCGTATCGCTTCCTTTCGTACCGTCGATAAACTCCTGGTATAAATGCGGAGTGCGTTTTAAGCGCATATACAGCGCCGTAAGCTCCGTTTCGTCGTGAGCGAGATAAACTTGCCTGCCCTGACTTCCGACGTTTTCTTTTATAATCAACGGGAACGAGAGCGCGCTTTTAACCCTATACAGAAACGTTTCGTCGATTATATCGTCCACGTCGTACATAAGCGGAGAAAAAATGCTCTTGGGAATCTTTACTCCCGTTTGCGCCGCCGCGGAATACGTGAGTTCCTTATCGTCGCAAAGCATAAGCGTTCGGCTTGAATTAAATACTCTTACGCCGCACCGCTCGAAAAATCTCGCAAGCGGAATATCCTTGTCGAAAAAAAGTGCGAAATCGTATTTTTTTATTTCTTCCGCTTGTTTTCCGACCGAAAGCGACGCGTAAACTTTCGGAAATTCGAGCGATATGCCCAAATCGGAAAATACTTGCGTAAGACGGCTTTTTATATAATCCATTCCGCCGTCGCAATAGTATTTATTGAAAATAAGCGCGCCTTTCAAATGAGTTGCAGCTCCCTTATAATTTTGGGAAAGTCCGAAGGTTAAAAGCCCTCGGACTATTCTCTTTTATTCGTCGAATTTCTTTCTTGCTACATATTCGGTATGCAAAACTTCGTGAGCCTTATGACTGTTCGGACTTCCGAAATAATCTTTATAAAGAGTCTGAACTATCGGGTTCTCGTGAGATTTGCGGATTTTGCCCTTAGCGTCGGACTTGTAAATCGCCTTTGCTCTGTCGGCTCTTATGTCCGTCGTATTGCGAACCGATGCGGGTTGAATGGGTTGTCCGCCGCCGTTAACGCAACCGCCGGGACAAGACATTATTTCAATGAACTGATAATCGGCTTTTCCGCTCTTTACATCTTCGAGAACTTTCTTCGCGTTGGAAAGTCCGCTTGCAACGCAAACCTTGACTTTCTTTCCGTCCAAATCGACGGTAGCCGTTTTAATTCCTTCCACTCCGCGCACTGCTTTGAAATCAACTTTTTCAAGCGGCTTTTTTGTAACGACTTCGGCAACCGTTCTGAGCGCCGCTTCCATAACGCCGCCCGTCGCGCCGAATATAAGACCCGCCGTACTGCCTTCGCCTATCGGATTGTCGAACGCTTCGTTCGGCAGTTTATCGAAATCGAGTCCGTAAGATTTGATAAGTCTTGCAAGCTCGCGCGTAGTAATTGCAATGTCTATATCGGGATAGCCGCTTGCGGACTGATGGTCGCGCAACTTTTCCGCTTTTTTTGCAATACAGGGCATTACTGCAACTACTACCATTTTCGCAGGGTCTATGTTAAACTTTTCGGCATAATACGTTTTCATTATCGCGCCAAACATCTGCTGAGGCGATTTGCACGATGACAAATGCGGCAACAGCTCGGGATAATAAAATTCGATATATCTTATCCAACCCGGCGAACAACTCGTTATCATAGGCAAAACGGCGTTCTTGTCGTTAAGTCTGCCCAAAAATTCCGTGCCTTCTTCCATAATGGTCATATCGGCAGCCATATCGACGTCGAATACTTTATCGAAGCCCATACGCTTTAACGCCGCAACCATTTTACCTTCTACGTCCTTCCCAATCGGATAGCCGAACTCTTCGCCGAGAGCCACGCGAACGGACGGAGCCGTTCCTACTATAACGTACTTGTCGGGGTCGGCAATCGCCTTGCGAACTTCGTCGGTATCGTCGCGTTCTCTGAGCGCGCCTACCGGACAAACGTTTATACACTGTCCGCAAGCCACGCAGGGAACTTCGTCGAGCGTCTTGTTGAACGCGCAACCTATCGTGGTGTCGAAACCGCGCTTATTTGCGCCGATTACGCCTACGCTCTGAATCTTATTGCAAACGGCAACGCATCTGCGGCAAAGTATACATTTGTTATTGTCGCGCACGAGATACGGGTTGTTGTCGTCTATAACGTGCTTCTTTCTCTCGCCGTCATAAGCCGTTTCGTCGCAATTATATTCGCGGCTCAGCTTCTGCAATTCGCAATTTCCGCTTCTTACGCAAGAAAGGCACTTCTTTTCGTGCGTAGACAGGATGAGTTCGAGAGTCGTTTTTCTCGCCGCCGTTACCTTAGGCGTGTTCGTGAAAACTTCCATACCTTGCGTAACGGTCGCCGAGCAAGACGCAACGAGATTTCTCGCGCCCTTTACTTCGACAACGCAAACGCGGCAAGAGCCTTCGTTGCAAATATCTTTCAAATAGCACAGCGTGGGGATATTAAAACCCGCCTCTCTTGCGGCGTCGAGTATTCTCGTGCCTTCCGGAACGGTAACTTCTATACCGTTGATTTTCAAAGTAACTTTATTCATTTTCTTCTCCTTGATAACTCTTGGCTGCTATTTGACTATCGCGTCTTTTCTGCAAGCGTTTATGCACGCGCCGCACTTAATACATTTTGCGGGGTCGATAACGTGAGGCTGTTTGATTTCGCCCGAAATCGCGCCGACCGGACAAGCGCGCTTACATAATCCGCAACCGATACACTTTTCGGGATTTACCGCATAAGCCACAAGCGCTTTGCAAACTCCCGCAGGACACTTTTTATCGCGCACGTGAGCTATGTATTCTTCACGGAAATATTTGAGAGTGGACAAAACGGGGTTCGGCGCGGTCTGACCCAAGCCGCACAGCGAGTTCTCTTTGATGTAGTAGCAAAGCTGCTCCATCTTATCGAGGTCTTCCATAGTAGCTTGCCCCTTTGTTACCTTTTCTAACATCTCATAGAGCCTTTTATTTCCGATTCGGCACGGAGTACACTTACCGCACGACTCGTCTACCGTAAATTCAAGGAAGAATTTGGCAATGTCGACCATACAGTTGTCTTCGTCCATAACGATAAGTCCTCCGCTGCCCATCATAGAGCCGAGCGCGATAAGATTATCGTAGTCGATTTTCGTGTCGATATACGCCGCGGGAATACAGCCGCCGCTGGGTCCGCCCGTCTGCGCCGCTTTGAACTTCTTACCGTGCGGTATTCCGCCGCCTATTTCTTCGATAATAGTTCTGAGCGTCGTTCCCATAGGAATTTCGACAAGACCCGTATTGTTGATTTTTCCGCCGAGCGCGAAAACTTTCGTTCCCTTGCTCTTTTCCGTACCCATAGACGCAAACCATTCGGGTCCGTTAATAATTATCTGAGTTATGTTTCCGTATGTTTCTACGTTGTTGATAAGCGTAGGCTTTCCGAAAAGACCTTTAACCGCAGGAAACGGCGGACGTTGACGCGGTTCGCCGCGTTTACCTTCCGTAGACTGCAATAAAGCCGTTTCTTCGCCGCACACGAACGCGCCTGCGCCGAGCCTTAAATCTATGTCGAATTTTCTGCCCAAGCCCATTGCGTTATCGCCGAGAATTCCGTATTCACGCGCCTGATTTATTGCGATTTGCAATCTTTCTACGGCTATCGGATATTCGGCGCGGACGTAAACGTAACCTTGCGTAGCTCCGATTGCGTAACCGGCTATCATCATAGCTTCGATAAGCGAGTGCGGGTCGCCTTCCAAAAGCGACCTATCCATAAACGCACCCGGGTCGCCCTCGTCTGCGTTACAAACTACGTACTTTTGGTCCGCCTTGGAGTCGTGAGCGAATTGCCATTTAAGTCCCGTGGGGAATCCGCCGCCGCCGCGGCCGCGAAGTCCGCTCTTTTTAATGCAATCTATAACTTCCTGTTCGGTCATAGACGTAGCGACTTTCTCGTAAGCTTTATATCCGTCGTACGCCAAATATTCGTCGATGTCTTCGGGGTTGATAAGACCGCAGTTTTTCAGAACTACGCGCTTCTGGTCTTTATAAAACGCGGTGTCGTTTATAGCCTTAGCCGAACCGTCTTCCGACTTTTCTACGTTCATAAGGCGTTCGACAGGCTTTCCGCCCACAATGTGCGATTCCACTATTTCGTCTACGTCGGTTACTTTAACGTGCTGATAGAACGAACCGTCGGGATAAACGACTACAATAGGTCCTTTCGCGCAAAGACCGAAGCAACCCGTCATAATCAGTTTAACCTGATTTCCGAGTCCCTTTTCTTCAATCTTTTCTTTAAGCGCGGCCGCAATCGACTTGCTGTTGCCGCTCGTACAGCCCGTACCGCCGCACACGAGTATATGATAACGAGCCGACGAATCCGAAACTACGGAATCCGTCTGCCTACGATTTGCGAGCTTTTGTTGCATTTCGTCGCGTATCGCCTGCAATTCTTTCAATGTCTTCATATGGTATATTTCCTCCGATTATCCGTCAGTCGTTATATTTTGCGAGAATCTTGTCAAGCTCGTCCACGGTAACCTTTCCGTAAACGTCTTCGTTCACCGTCATAACGGGAGCAAGACCGCAACAACCTATGCAACGGGTCGCAACGAGCGAGAACTTATTGTCGGCAGTCGTAGAACCTGCTTCTACGCCGAGCTTTTCTTTCAGTTTGTTCAACACGTCGCCCGAACCCTTTACGTAGCAAGCCGTACCAAGGCAAACGCCTATTTCGTACTTACCTTTCTTTTCGAGCTTGAATTGCGAATAGAATGTCGAAATGCCGTAAATTTCTTCGAGCGGCACGTCGAACGCTTCGGCTATTCTGTTCTGCACTTCAAAAGGCAAATACCCGTAAATATCCTGCGCCTTCTGCAACGCTATCATCAAAGGTCCTTTTACCGATTTCAATTCGGTCAATACCTTTTCGAGCGCGGCGGCTTGTTGCGGCGTCTCGGTAAACTGTTGACTCATTTTATTTTCTCCTATAAGTTATAAAAAATTTTCTTCGCAAAAAGAAGAAAAAACCGATAAAATTTTCCGATTTATCGTTAGGAAAACAGCCGTAAAAATACAGCCTTATCTATAATATCATAATTC
>WSNJ01000088.1 GCA_013316045.1 Clostridia bacterium | reverse complement strand
TACGTCCAGAACGAACGTTAAAATCAGAGCTTTATATTTATTGCGCAACGGTTCTATATGGTGCTTTTTCTGCGCGCTGTTTCCGCTTTCGTTAATCTTTTTCACTTAACCCCTGACTTCCCCGGAAATTAAATCGAATTATGAACGTATGTTCCGATTTCAGCTTCTCTCTTGTCGATATCGACCGTAAGAGCTTGCAAATTTTTAAGTTTGGTAACTTTCTGATTTATTACGTAAAGCACTTTATCGGACACGTCGCCCAAGGCAACCGCGCCGCCGTCGGAACTGTCGGCATAAGAAACGACTATTTTGTCGTAATCGTTTTTAAGCGACGCGAATTTCTCTTTTTTAGACATAAGCGCCGTTATGCTCGCGCGGTTTTTGGAGCCTACGCTGTCGTAACCGTCGGCAGTCGTTATAACTTCGGATATAGCCTTACCCGAATAGAAATCGGAAATCTCGCCGCCGTCCGCGCCGCCCGAAAAATCTACGTATAGAGTTTTTAAGCCCGCCGCCGCAAACTCGTGCGAAACGGCTTTTGCGAGCGCGTCGGTAAACCCGTCGTATTCGGGCGACGCTATAAGCAGCATTTTATCGTTTTTGGTTTTACCCGCGATACGGAGAACCGCGTCGCGTTTCAGTTCGTCCTGTTTTACCTTGGCAATAAGCTCGCCGCCTACGTTAATACACGAAACGCTCTTTACTCTCGGGTCTACCATATAGATAATAAGGGTTATGATAATTCCCGCGACAAGACCCACCGCAAAACCCATAAGCGCGGTTTTGAGCAGTCCGCCGTCCTTTTCAAGCTCGTTGGCGGTCAGGAAATATATAGGCGACGATACGGTAATCGCGCCCGTTTCGTTTCCGTTTTTGTAATAGCGCAATTTGTCGTTGGAATCGTAAACGCGCTCGGTTGCAAATTCCGCATAACCCGATATAAGATTTTTTGCCGCCGCGCGCTTTTCGTCCGTATCGAATGCGCCGCGAATGCCTACGTTAAACGCATTGCCGCTCGCAACCATTTCTATATTCTGATTGAAAACGATTTGACGCTCTTTCGGCGTGTCTATCGATTTGTTCGGAAAAGCAACTGCGGCGTTCGTCTTGAACGTATCGGTTTCGACAAAGCTCGCTATGCCGTCGGTTTCGGTCATTATTCTTCTGAACTCGCTCGCCGCGCTGTCGTACAGCTTGGGATATTCAAACTCAATCGTAATTCCTTCGGTTGCAATGGGTTCGTAATTTTCGCGGAAAACTTCGAGCGAACAGAATACGGCGGAAACGCGGTAAGACTCTTCGTCGGTCGATTTAAGCGCCGCAATGCCGAAGCCTATGCCCATACCCAATACGGCGGCAACGACTATAATAAACCATTTTTTTATGCAGTAAAAAAACAAATCTTTGAAACTGAATTCGCTTTCTTCGTCTTCCATCTGACCTCCGTACGGCAAAAATTGCCGCAAATCAAAAAGAATAGGACTTATGAGAAAATCCCATCCTTTTTATTATAACTTCTTAAATCGTAAAAGTCAACATTTATATCGCCGTCGGCGGGTTTTTACGCTTAAATTTATACTTTATACGCCTGTTTTCGGCAAATATCAGCTTTCGCTGCCCGAAACTATGCTTTCGTCGCCGTCCGCGTCGGGAACCATAACGTACTCGGCAAAATCTTCGTAGGGTCTGTCGAACATATCGTCTTCGCCCGCTTCGAGCAAATCCGCCGTGGCTTCGTCTTCCGAAAAGCCGTCGTAGCCGTGAATTACGCAGTCGGTCTGCGGGCGGCAACCTTTAAGGCTCTTGTATTCGCGCTCTCCGCAACCGCATTCTTCCTTTATAATCTTGCCCGGTTCTTCGTCGTGTCCGCAGCCGTGCTCGCAGCCGCCGCAACCGTGATTAAGTATTTCGTCTTCCATAAGTAAATTCCTCCTTTGTCTATTATAAGGAGTTTTCCGCATTTTATTCAAAACTCTTTGCGTAAAGGCTTCCCCTTTAAGTGGAAGCTGTCAAGTACCAAGCGAAGCGACTGCAAAACTTATGAGGTTAATTACCTTAGATAATCTTCCAGAAGTCCCGCGTTCTTCATATACGTGAGCATAGTATATTTTTCTTTAAGGTCGGGCGCGAGCGACACGCACAGCGACGCGTCCGTCGGGTCGATATAATCGATTAGCGCAAAGCCGTCGTCGTCGTAAAGCCGCTTGAACGCTTTCCAGGCGCGGGCAAGCCTTACGTCGAAGTCGCACGCGAGCGAATAAAGCTCGCCGCGATACTCGCCGACTTTGTACGCGCACAGCTTCTGAGCGCGCCCCGCGATAATCGGGCGTATCTTTTCGGCAATGCCCGCTTCGTCGAGCCCGAAGTACTCCGCCATAAGCTCCATACGCAGATTATTATCGGGCGGCGGAACGAAAAACGCGCCGCATTTCGTCAAAAGATTTTTGTACATTTTCATAATTATGCGGGCGAACAGAAACTCGTTTTCGCCGCGCAGGAAGCACTTTCTGTCTTCGTTTTCAAACAGCAGTTTAAGTGCGTGAGCACATTGCGATTCCGCCCCGCTCGTCAGCCGCGACGACCCCGTAAGCTGACACACCGCCGAAAATTTCAGGTTGTCTTCCGCTATTCCGGCTACAACGCCGCGCGCGTCGTACACGCCCCCGCAAACTCTGTTCAAGCACTCGTCGATAACCGAAAGCGCCGCATCGAAAAGCGGTTCGCAATAATATTCCGAATTTATCAGCGCGGCAGACTTCCAGTCGAACAGCGCGGTGAGCTTGGAAACAAGTCCGCCGAACGCCGCGGCGGCAAGCCTATTCGGACCGGCGCGGAACAGTTCGGTATCGCACACGACGGCAACGGGCGGAGCCGTTCGGAAAGTCTGCTCTATCCTGTTTTCCGAAAGCATCGCCGACGGGGTCATAACGCCAACTCCGTAAGGCGAAACCGAGAATATAACGCAGGGCAGAGAAAGCTGTTGCGCCTTGTACTTGACTATATCGGCTATAACGCCGCCGCCTACGCCGACCATAATTCGCGCGTCTTCGGGAACTTTCAGTTCCGAAACGCTTTCGAGGTCGGGCTTGGGGGAACCGTTATACACGTGCATAGCAACGCGGAAACCGCCGCGCGATATAACCTTGTCTATGCGCGGTTCGAGCTTGTCCGCAATGCTTTTTTCAACCGCAACAAACGCGAGCGACAACGGCGGAGCGCAAAGTTCCAACGCGTCGGGCAGTTTGGAAACGGCGCCGCTTTCAAAATAAATAGCTTTCGTATGCAGTTCGTGCGTCTTACCGCAACCACACTTGAAAACTTCGCCGCCGTACTTTGTAACACCGTATGTATTTAGAGTTCTGAGTTCCATACTATCACCCCGTATTATATTTATGACGCACGGGAATATTTTAGCACGGACAAGCAAAAAAAATTTATCGAAAAACGTAGAAAAACACGAAAAAAACAAATATAGCCGACGCGGAAAAATCCGTATCGGCTATATGTAATAATCAAAGGCGTTTAAGAGTCGCTTTAAGACGCTCGACCGTCTTTTCTTTGCCTATAAGCGCCGCCATTTCGGCAGCTCCGCCGGGTGTTACGGCAGACCCAGTTATTGCAATGCGGAACACCCACAGCACCTGACCTTTTTTGTAGCCCGCGCTTTCGGAGTAGCTTACGAGCCTGTCGGACAAACCGTCCAACCCGCTTTCGGCAATCTTTATAAGTTCGGGAAGCATTGCCTTTGCAACGCTTTCGTCCGTTTTCCACTTCTGATTGCGCAAAAGCGCAAGGTCGTATCCGTCGAACTTGTCCAAAAACTCTGTAAGCGCGGCTATATCGGAAAACACTTCCGTTCTTCCGTGCAACAGCTCGGACAGCAGTTTAAGGTCGTAGCCTTTAAGATACGGAAGTTTCTCGTAAAACGGCATAGCGTGCAAGTGGAACCCGTCCGCCGAAAGCTCTTTTACGTAAAGCGAATTGAGCCAGCGCATTTTGCTTTCGTCGAAAATAGACGCGGATTTGCTGATTCCGTCGAGCGAGAACAGCTCGCGCATTTCGTCAAGGCTCAGCTTTTCGCGGTTGTCTTTCGGGCTCCAACCGAGCAGAGCTATATAATTTATAATCGCGTCGCTAAGATAGCCTTTTGCTATAAAGTCCTCGTAAGACGCGTCGCCGTGGCGTTTGGATAGCTTGCGCGTTGCGTCTTTCATAATCGGCTGTAAGTGGATGTAATTCGGCTTTTCCCAGCCCAACCCTTCGTAAATATAATTGTATTTCGGCGTGCTCGAAAGATATTCCACGCCGCGGATAACGTAATTTATGCCCATAAGGTGGTCGTCCACTACGTTTGCGAAGTTATACGTAGGCATTCCGTCGGACTTAATAAGTATATTGTCTTCCAAATCCTTGTTTTCGACCGTAATATCGCCGAACACAAGGTCGGTATACGTGGAACTTCCGTCAACAGGAATATCCTGACGGATTACGTAACTTTCGCCCGCCGCTATTCTCTTGCGCGCTTCTTTAAGCGGAATATTCTTGCAGTGCTTATCGTACTTCGTCGCGCCGTCCGCGTGCAATTTTTCGAGCCGCTCTTTCGTGCAGAAACAGTAATAAGCGCGTCCGTTTTCCACAAGCTGTTCGGCGTACTTCAAATAAATATCCTTTCTTTCGCTCTGAATATACGGACCGTAATCGCCGCCCACGTCGGGACCCTCGTCGTATGTCAGCCCCGCGTTTTTAAGCGTTCTGTAAATAATTTCGTTCGCGTCGTCTATCTTGCGCTCCAAATCCGTATCTTCTATACGCAGAATAAATTTTCCGTCGTTCTTCTTTGCGAAAAGATACGCGTAAAGCGCGGTTCTGAGTCCGCCTATATGCAAATAGCCCGTCGGGGACGGCGCAAATCTCGTTCTTACCATTTCCTTTAACTCCATTGACAATATTCGTTTTCCGTAGTATAATTTCTTATACGAAGTCGAAACTTTCCGACTGATATATTATAATTCATAGACGGCAAATTTGCAAGCGAAATAACCGAAAGGAAAAATCTTAAATGCTTAACGACTTAAAAGAACTTATGGAAATCGAGAGCATTATGGGCAAACCCGAAAGCGGCGCGCCGTTCGGGAAGAAAATGCGCAAAACTCTCGACCTGTTTTTAAGCAAGGCGAACTCGTACGGCTTGAAAACAGAGAATATGGACGGCTATTGCGGATACGCGGAAGTCGGAAGCGGCAAAAGCTGTATCGGCATTCTGTGTCATCTCGACGTAGTTCCCGTAAGCGACGGTTGGAGCTATCCCCCGTTTTCGCTCACGCTCGACGACGGCTATTTATACGGGCGCGGAGTTGCGGACGACAAAGGTCCCGCAGTGGCGGCTCTGCACGTTCTCAAACGCCTTAAAGACGAAAACGTTAAGCTCAATCACCGCGTGCGCCTGATAGTGGGCTGTAACGAAGAAAACGGCTCGGCTTGTATGAAGTACTACGTAAGCCGCGGAGAGATTCCCGTAGCGTCGTTCGTCCCAGACGCTGACTTTCCGATTATAGGCAGCGAAAAGGGTATCCTGCACTTAAAGGTTACCGTCCCGGCGGACAGTCGTCTCACCGATTCGGTTGAATATCTGTGCGCGGGCGACCGACCGAACGTAGTCCCCGACAAAGCCGTCCTGCGCTTTCGCAAGGACAGCGAGCCTTATAACAGAATAAAAGAAACGAGCGGCGGCGCGGACGCGAACGCGATATTCCGCACGGAAAGCGTATGCACTTTCCTTGCCGAAAACGGCTACGACTTAAACGATTTTTCGGCTCACCTGTTCGGAGATTACGCCGAGATAGAAACGCGCGGAATCGCCGGGCACGCAATGGCTCCCCAAAAGGGCGACAACGCGATTTTCAAACTTATCGCATTCCTTAAAGCCCTGGGCGGGCAGAATTGCGGCGAAACCGTCGGAAAGGTTTACGACTCGCTTTGCTCTCTCAAAGCTCCCGAAAAGCTCGGCATTGCCTGCAAAGACGAAAAGTCGGGCGCGCTTACGCTTAATTTCGGCGCGGTGAAACTCGAAAAAGATAGGCTCGTTTTAACGCTCGATTTGCGCTTGCCGCTGTGCGCCGACAAAGACGTAATCGTAAAAAACATAATGAACGCAATGCCCGAGCATTCCGCTTGCGAAGTGTTGCACCACGCAAAGAATCTGTACGCCGACGAAAACGGCACACTCGTCAAAACGCTGTTAAAGGTCTACGCCGAAACGACGGGCGGCGAAACTTATATAGTAAAATCGGGCGGCGGAACGTATGCGCGCGAACTCCCCAACGCCGTTGCGTTCGGACCTACGTTTCCGAATGCCGAAACGAATATCCATAATGCCGACGAACGTTTGAAGCTCGGAGATTTTGAAAAACTCGGAGAAATTTACTACCGCGCCGTAATCGAACTCGATAAAGCGTTAAAGTAAATAATTTATTCAGTCAAAACAAATAATAAATAAAAAGAGAGGTAAATAAACAATGGCAAAAGAAATAGGCTCTGCCGAATTTGACGCGGAAGTTATAGGAGAAAAAGAACTCCCCGTTCTCGTAGACTTTTGGGCGCCGTGGTGCGGACCGTGCCGCAGTCAAGGTCCTATCGTCGACCAATTCGCAAAACAAAACGAAGGTAAAATCAAAGTTTACAAAGTAAACGTAGACGAAAGCGGCGATATTGCGGCTCGCTACGGAATTATGAGCATTCCGACGCTTCTCGTTTTCCGCGGCGGACAGGTGGCAAACAAAGCCGTAGGACTGCAAAACATAAACGCGCTTAAATCGCTTACGGAAATATAAGAGCATTTAAGAATAGTAAAACAAAAAAGGTTGTAACTCAAACGGTTACAACCTTTTTTTTCGGCATTTGTTTGCCAACTGACAACTGCATAAACGGAGAAAAGAAAGAGAGAATCAGGCAAAAAAAG
>WSNJ01000087.1 GCA_013316045.1 Clostridia bacterium | reverse complement strand
AATAAAGTCAGGTTCGCAAGGCTTCGGTTCGTTCCGTAAAAAACGGTACCGCTCGGCTTGCGACGGCGGACAGCCATTTGAGGCGAGCAGCCGAATGGCTTTTTTATTACGGAGAAGATAAATTATGTACGAAAAAGTAAACCCCAACTTGAATTTCGTCGAGCGCGAAAAAGAAGTAATCGAATTTTGGAAAGAAAACAAAATTTTCGAAAAGAGCGTCGAAAAGAACGAAGGCGGCAAGGAGTTTTCGTTTTACGACGGTCCGCCCACGGCTAACGGAAAGCCGCATATCGGGCATATTTTGACGCGTTCTATGAAAGACATAATTCCGCGCTACAAGACGATGAAAGGCTTTCACGTTTTGAGAAAAGCGGGGTGGGATACTCACGGACTTCCCGTAGAACTCGAAGTGGAAAAGGTCCTCGGATTCGACGGCAAGCAAGACATCGAAAAGTTCGGTATAGAACCGTTTATAGCCAAGTGCAAGGAAAGCGTTTTCAAGTATCAGTCCGAATGGGAAAAAATGAGCGACCGCGTAGGCTATTGGGCGGATATGAAAAATCCGTACATTACCTACGACGATAATTATATCGAGTCGGTTTGGTGGGCTATAAAAACGATTTTCGACAAGGGGCTTATATACAAAGGGCACAAGATAGTCCCGTACTGCCCGCGTTGCGGAACGGCTCTCTCGTCGCACGAAGTCGCGCAGGGTTATAAGGACGTCGAAGAAAAGTCGTGCGTCGCAAAGTTCAAGGTCGAAAACGCGGAAAATACGTACATTTTGGCGTGGACGACTACGCCGTGGACGCTTCCGTCGAACGTTGCGCTTTGCTTTAACCCCGAGTTCGATTATTCCGTAATAAAGAGCGGAAACGAGAAATACATTCTCGCAACCGAACTTATAAAAAATCATTTCGACGAGTACGAGATTCTCGAAACGAAAAAGGGCAAAGCGTTTGAAAAAACGCGCTACGAGCCGCTTTTCCCGTACTACAAAAAGGATAAAAAAGACTGCTTTTACGTTACCGTAGACGATTACGTAACGCTTTCGGACGGTACGGGCGTAGTTCATATCGCGCCCGCATTCGGCGAAGACGACGCGAACGTAGGCAGGAAGTACGATTTGCCGTTTGTTCAGATGGTTGACGAAACGGGCAAGTTCACAGCCGCCGCAAAAGATTTGCAGGGTGTTTTCTGCAAGGACGGCGACAAGATAATACTCAAAAATCTTAAAGAGCGCGGGCTGCTGTTCCGCGAGATTATGTTTACTCACAGTTACCCGTTCTGCTGGCGTTGCGACACGCCGTTGCTCTATTACGCGCGTTCCACTTGGTTCATAAAAATGACCGACGTAAAGAACAAGCTGTTAAAGAACAACAATTCGGTAAATTGGATACCCGAGAGCATCAAGAGCGGGCGAATGGGCAACTTTCTCGAAAACGTTATCGATTGGGGACTTTCCCGCGAGCGTTATTGGGGAACGCCCTTGCCGCTTTGGGTTTGCCCCGACTGCGGAAAGGTTCACGCGATAGGCTCGAAAGAAGAACTTAAAAAGCTCGGTCGCATAAAAGGAGACATAGAACTTCATAAACCGTATGTGGACTCCGTGGAGATAGACTGCGAATGCGGCGGAAAAATGAAGAGAACGCCCGAAGTCATCGACTGTTGGTTCGACTCGGGTTCTATGCCGTTCGCGCAATATCACTATCCGTTCGAGAACAAGGACGTTTTCGAAAAGACTTTCCCCGCGAACTTTATTTCCGAAGCGGTTGACCAGACGCGCGGTTGGTTTTATACCTTGCTTGCAATATCGACGCTCCTGTTCGATAAAGCGCCGTTTCAAAACTGTATAGTTTTGGGGCACGTAAACGACAAGAACGGTATAAAGATGAGCAAGCACAAGGGCAACGTCGTAGACCCTTGGAGCGTTCTCGACAATCAGGGCGCGGACGCGGTTAGGTGGTACTTTTACACGGGTTCTATGCCGTGGCTTCCGACCAGATTTTATCCCGAAGCCGTTTCCGAAGCGCAGAGAAAATATCTCGGCACGCTTTGGAATACGTACTCGTTCTACGTACTTTACGCCGAAATCGACAAGTTCGACCCTACAAAGTACGACCTTAAAAAATGCAAGCTGAGCCTTATGGATAAATGGATATTGTCCGCGCTCAACTCGCTTGTCGATTTTGTCGACAAATCTCTTGACGAATACAAAATAACCGAGAGCGCAAGGGCGATAACCGACTTTACCGATTCGCTGTCGAATTGGTACGTACGCCGTTGCCGCGAACGCTATTGGGGCAGCACTATGACCGACGACAAGACGGCGGCGTTTATGACGCTGTATACGGTGCTCGAAACGCTTACGCGCCTTACCGCGCCGTTTACGCCGTTTATAGCCGAAAGCATATATAAGAACATAGTGCTGTCGGTCGATAAAAACGCGCCCGAATCGGTACATCTTACAAAGTTCCCCGCGGTAAATAAAAAGTATATCGACAGGAAGCTCGAAAGCGGAATGCAAGTCGTTCAGAACGCGGCGGTACTCGGCAGAGCCGCGAGAAACAGCGCGGAAATAAAGAACCGTCAACCGCTCCCGCGCCTTATAATTTCGGGCTCGGCGTCGGCGGAAATAGGCGAAGAACTGCGCGGCGTTATAGCCGACGAACTCAACGTAAAGAGCGTAGAAACAGCGTCCGACGTGTCGCAATATTCCGATTACGAAGTCAAGCCGCAGCTTAAAACCGTAGGACCGAAGTACGGAAAACTGCTCGGCTCGATTCGCGCGTATCTCGGCTCAAACGGCAAAAAGGTAGTCGAAGAAGTCAACGTAAACGGCGCTTGCAAATTCTCGGCGGACGGGCAGGAAGTAGAACTTACGAAAGACGATTTGCTTATCAATGTAAAGAGTCCCGAAGGCTATGCCGTTTCGTCGGGTAACGGACTCGTCGCCGTACTCGACACGCACCTTACGCGCGAGCTTATATTAGAGGGCTATATGCGCGAGATAGTAAGCAAAATTCAGACTATGCGCAAGGAAAGCGGCTTTGACGTAACCGACCATATAGAGATATTCTACGACGGCGACAACGATATTGCCGAAGTGTTCGAAAGAAGCGGCGACGGCATAAAAGCCGATACGCTCGCCGAAAAGATTTCCGTAGGCGCGAGCGGCGGAAAAGAGTGGGATATAAACGGCAAGAAAGTTACTTTGGCGGTTAAAAAACTGTAATGGTTTGCGATACTTGGAAAGACTATTCCGTTATAGCCACGGGCGGCGGCGAAAAGTTGGAGCTTTGGGGCGACGTAATATTGCTCAGACCCGACCCGCAGGTTATATGGGACGCGCCGTTTGACCTGAAAGAATACAAAGGGCTTAACGCGCGCTACGTTCGCTCGTCGAGCGGCGGCGGTCATTGGGAAACGTTTCGGAAATTTCCCGAAAGCTGGACGGTGGGATATAACGACTTGAAATTCCTTATTCAGCCGATGGGGTTCAAACACACGGGGCTTTTTCCCGAACAGGCGTTGAATTGGGATAAAATGACTGCGCTCATAAAGGGCGCGAACCGCGAAATCAAAGTTCTTAACTTGTTCGCGTACACGGGCGGAGCTACCGTCGCGTGCGCCAAAGCGGGCGCGAAAGTAACGCACGTCGACGCGGCGAAAGGAATGGTAGACAGAGCGAAGCAAAATTGCGCGCTCTCGGAAATTCCGCAAGACAGAGTGCGCTACATAATAGACGATTGCAAAAAGTTCGTTATGCGCGAGATAAAGCGCGGCAACCGCTACGACGCCGTTATAATGGACCCGCCGTCTTACGGGCGCGGACCGAGCGGCGAAACCTGGAAGATAGAAGACGGAATATTTTCGCTCGTATCGCTCACGAAAGACGTTTTATCCGATAATCCGCTGTTCTTTCTTATCAACAGCTATACGACGGGTTTGCAGGCAAGCGTAATGCAGAACATTTTAAGAATAACGCTCGGCGGCAGAGCGGGCGAGTACGACGGTTACGAAGTGTGCCTTAAAACGGAACGGAAAGGCGTGGTACTGCCGTGCGGCAACTCCGCAATCTATACGGGCAAGTAAAGACGATAAGGAAAGACAACAAGCAGAGACGATAAGGAAAATTACACCATACTCGAAAAAATGGAAAACGATTTTTTGAAAATTTTATATGAGGACAACCATATAATCGTCGTTCTCAAACCGCAGAATATCCCGACCCAAGCCGACAGCTCGGGCGACAAGGATATGCTTACTTACGTAAAAGAATACGTTAAGGAAAAGTACAATAAACCCGGCAACGTTTATATCGGACTTGTGCACAGGCTCGACAGACCTACGGGCGGCGTTATGGTTTTCGCAAAGACTTCGAAAGCCGCCGAAAGGCTCTGCGCTCAGATAGTTTCGGGCGAGTTCGAGAAAAAGTATTTTGCCGTAACGGTCGGCTCTCCGCGCGACAGACAGGCTCGGCTTACCGATTACCTTGTTAAGGACGAAAAGGAAAACATAGTCCGCAGAGTGCCTGCGAAGATAGACGGCGCGAAGAAAGCCGAACTCGATTATAAGGTTTTGGACGTTTCGGGCGAAGTTTCGCTTGTCGATATAAAACTCATAACGGGCAGGTCGCATCAGGCGAGAGTTCAGCTTGCGGGAGCGGGCGCACCCATATTCGGCGACGCAAAGTACGGCGGCGACGCGCTTGCAAAGGGGCATAAACTCGCGCTGTGGGCTTACAAGCTGTCGTTTTTGCACCCGACGACGAAAGAACGGCTCGTTTTCAAGGTTTTCCCGCCCGACGACGAAACGCCCTGGAAGTTTTTCCCCGTCGAAAAGTTTATGGACGTAGTAAAACCGCATTAAAAAGTCAATAAATAAAAATATTATATATAGGAGAAAGCAAAATGATTATCTACCCGAGTATCGAAAAATTACTCTACTACGCGCAGGCGCACCTGCTTCTCGACGACCTCGACGTTATTTACGCGCGCAATCTTATACTCGACGAGTTGAAGTTAACCGACTACGTTCAGTACGAGATAGACACCGACGCAATCGACGAAATGCAGAATCCCGACGCCGTTTTGGAGCCGCTCGTAAATTATGCTGTCGAAAACGGTATAATTACCGACGACCAACGCGATTATTTTTCGGACAAACTTATGAACATCGTTATTTACAAGCCGTCCGAAGTGGTCGATATGTTCGACGATTTGCACGCAAAAAGCCCCGCAAAGGCTTTCGATTGGCTCTACGACTATTCGATTAAGAGCGACTACATCAAGCAAACGCGCATTGCAAAGAACAAGCACTGGGAAGCAAAGGGGACGAAAGGCAAGCTCGAAATTACGATTAACCTTTCCAAGCCCGAACGCAATAACAAGGCTACCGCCAAAATGCTCGACAGCAAGGCAAAGGCTTATCCCGACTGTATGATTTGCAAGGAGAACGAAGGTTTCTCGAACGGCTCTACGCACTGCCGCAAGACGCTCAGAACTATTCCTATGACGCTAGGCGGCGAAGAGTGGTTTTGGCAGTTCTCGCCGTATTCGTACTTCAATCAGCACGGTATAGCCGTAAACAGCGACCATACGCCTATGAAAGTGGACCGTTCCACGCTCGACAAGCTGCTCGATTTCGTGGACTTTATGCCGAATTACTTTATAGGTTGCAACGCGGCGTTGCCTATAATCGGCGGCTCGATTTTGACGCACGACCACTTCCAAGGCGGTTTGAAGCAGCTCCCGATGCACAAGGCGCCCGCGCTCAAAAAAATCAAGTCGGAAAAATTCCCGTATATCGATATGTGCGTTGTAGACTGGTATAACTCGGTTATCCGTATGTCGTACACGAATAAGGAAAATCTCGCCGAATGCGCGGACACGATTCTTAAAGCGTGGGCGGACTACTCCGACGAAAGCGTAGATATTATCGCCAAAACCGACGCTCAGCATAACAGCGTAACGCCGATAGCGAGAAAACTGCCCGACGGCAAATATTGTCTCGATATAATCCTGCGCAATAACCGCACGAGCAAGGAGTACCCCGAGGGTATCTTCCACAGCCACCCCGAATATTTCCCGATTAAGTCCGAAGCGATAGGGCTTATCGAAGCAATGGGCTTGTTCATTCTTCCCGGTCGTCTTGACGCTCAGCTTGCCGAGATAGAGAAGTTCCTGACGAAAGAAGTCAAGTACAGCGCTGCAAAGCTCGACGAAAAACTTTTGCCCCTGCAACCGTTTATCGAAAAGCTCGTAAAAGAATCGGGAACGGCAAAGCTCTCGCAAGTCGAAGCTCAGCTTAATATAAAAGACGAAATCAACCGCATCTGCGAAGGTATTCTCGACAATACCGCCGTGTTCAAGAAAGATGAAAAGGGCGTAGCGGCGTTTGATAGGTTTCTTGCGAGTATGGACATAAAATAATTTTTCGGCGGCGTATACGCCGCCTTGGTGAGTGGAAATCCGCACCGCCTATACGGCGACACCCGTCTACGCCGCCTTGGTGAGCGGAAATCCGCACCGCCTTATCCTTAATCAAGGCTTCTCCTAAAAGGAGAAGCTGTGCGGGCGCAAAGCGTTAGCGACCGACCGCACTGATGAGGTTATCTTAATAACAAAAAAAAAGCGCAGGGTAACCTGCGCTTTTTGAATTTAATTATATTACCGTATGCGTTCGGCGAGAGTGCCGTTGATTTTTAAGCCTTGGACTTTTCCGGTCGCGTGTATAAACGTTTCGAAGTGTGTGTCGTTTTCCGCCGAGCATTCGTATATAGTGAAAGTTTTTGTTTTCTGAGTACAAGACAGGCGATATTTAACGCCGTTTACTTTAACGTATTTTTCGGAAAAACCTATATATAAAAGAGCTTCGGCGTTCAGATGGCGGTACTTAGAGCAAGAAATATGAGATATCGGTATCATCGTTATAACGGCTATTACGAATAAGAATAAAAATATTGCGCCGATTTGCGGAATTGCGGGAACGGCAGTAATCAATACGCCGCCTAAAATACCGAGAACAAAGGGCAGTATGAAAAAAATCAGTTTCAGGCGGAATACCTTTTTGAATTCGGGTTCTTTCTCGTTAAGCATCTGAGATTTAT
>WSNJ01000001.1:26240-90766 GCA_013316045.1 Clostridia bacterium | reverse complement strand
CGAACAGCTTTTCGACGTTTCCGTCTATAAAATATTTTTCGCTTATCGGTTTAGGAACTACATCTCCGCATATTGCTATCTTCATTTCTTTACTACCCTAAAATTATTTTCATATTCTGTTCTCTGTTTTTTTGTGCAGCTCGATCATAGAATATATTATTATTTACTTACTCTTTTTTACACCGAATTTTCCGCCCATAGTTTCGTTTACTTTCGTAATAAACACTACGGCTGTCGGATACTTTTTAAGTATTCTTTGAACGTCGCCCATTTGGCGTTTTCTGACTACACAAACGAGCATACTCTTCTCTTCGTGGCTGTACATTCCCTGCGCAGGCATTCGCGTTACGCCCCCGCGCAGTCTTTCCATAAGCTCCGCCGCAAGCTCTTCGGGGCTGTCGGTTACAATCTCGTACTTATAACCCGTCTTAACGCCTTGCAAAATAGCTTCGGCGACTTTATTTGCCACGAAAAGGTTTATAAACGTATAGATCATCGATTCGAGTTTGAACGAATACGCGAAAAACGCTATAATTATGACCGATGCGTCCATTACGAACGACAGCCACACGACGCTCGCCTGCGGTTTCCACCTGCGTATAAGCGCGGAAATAGCGTACGTACCGCCGCTCGCTCCGAAACGCCTGAGCATAAATCCGAAGCCCGTGCCCGTTACCACGCCGCCGCAAAGAGACGCAAGCATAAGCGTAGCGTCGTTCGCCGTATACACGTACAGCTCGAATTTGCCGAAAAGTATTTGCGATACCGACTGCGTGCCCATATAAATTATGAGCAACAACCCCACGCGTTTTTTTACGAAAAAGAACACGAGAACGGATATAGGCAGAGTTATAATTATAAGGAAATAACCCGCATTCCAACCGATTAACGTAGATAGAATGTTCGCAAGACCGTTTGTTCCGCCGGGCACGAATCCGTTGTACGATATGAATATATGTATTCCGAGCGCAACTATTACGCCCGATACCATCGCCGTCAAAACGTCGAAAATTATCTGCGTAACTTGCTTTCCGCTTATTTTTTTATGCTCTTTATTCATCGTTCTGCATCTGTCTCGATTCAATCTGAAAGCCTAACTCTTTTAAGCCACTCTTTGGCGATGACGGCGCGACCCGTATCGGTCGGATGAACGCCGTCGACGGAAAATATTTCCGAATCCGCGGAAACGCACTTTTCCGCGAAAATCCCGTCGAGCGGTATAAAATCCGTTCCGTACTTTCGCGCGAGCGAGCGGACGATTTGAATTTTAGGGTCGAGATCTTCTCTGAATCTGCTTTTATCGGGGTCGGTCGGCAATAAAAACGGTTCCATTATAACCGTTTCGCGCGCATATTTTTTTGCTATTTTCAGTATTGCGTCGTAATTTTCTTCAAATTGATCCGCGCTTACGTAACAGTTTCTTCCGTCGTATCTGTGCCAAGTGTCGTTTACCCCGATGAGCACGGAAAAAACGGTGGCTTTCGTTTCTTTGAACTCGTTTTCCAAGCGGCACAGCAAATCTTTCGTCGAATCGCCGCCGACGCCCCTGTTGAAACCAACGATTTCGAGCGACGGATAAAAAGAGTTCAAACAATTCATAATAGTTTCGGAATATCCCGAAAGCGAATGGAAATCGCCGCGGTCTCTGCGGCAGTCGGTTACCGAATCGCCGTTAAAAAGTATTACGTCTTTTTTTTGCAATTTCATTTGTCTTACCCCTTATAAAAACAGTCTGAGTTCGTCGGCGTTGTTTACGACAGCCGTCAAAATATGCGAATCTTCGCCGTACTGCACGGCAAAATTTTCCGCGCGCAACTTTTCGCAAATCTCGGCGGCACGTTCCGAGCGAGTAAAGCGAACTTCTATTATGCACGGAAAAGGATAATTTCTCACGCGAACGGGTTTTTGCGCGGCTCTTTTCACGCCGTTGTAAATATCCGAC
This sequence comes from Clostridia bacterium, assembly GCA_013316045.1. Taxonomy (GTDB): domain Bacteria; phylum Bacillota; class Clostridia; order Christensenellales; family Pumilibacteraceae; genus RACS-047. The sequence continues at coordinate 88,824 of WSNJ01000001.1, read as the reverse complement.
AAAACTTTTTCGGGCGGCAAAAATTCGGCGCGGTTTCTGCCTTTGCCTATCTTCGTTACGGCGGTTGCTATGTTCGGGCGCGAAGAAGAAAATTCGTTTACGCAAACGTTGTCGCTCGACAAAAACACGGTCGGCACTCCGTAGCTTGCGGCTATTATTTCGTCTATGTCCGTTTCGCCTACCGCCTTATCGCCAAGTTTATAATACTGTATATCCGCCGAGCTGTACGTATGAGCCAAAACGCCGCCGAGTAATCCTTCCCGCGCGTGATAGCCTATCATAAGCATAGCCGAATACGAGCCGTCGAACAAAAAAGAAAGTCTCTTTATCCCGTTGCTTTCGGGCTTTATCTTTTTCGCGCGACCGTCTATCTTCGTAAAATCGAGATTGTCGCGGTTGCCGTGATTATCCCAAACTATAACTTCGTCCGCGCCGCAATCGAACAATGCGCTTATCGCCGCATTGACTTCTTTCGTTATGTTCTCGACGGCTTTTGTATAGTCGGGCAAGTTTACCGAAAGCCCCTTGTACGGTTCGCCTACGACTCCGTGCGCGCCTTCCAAATCCACCGCCAACAAATATTTCAGTTGCATGTTTATGACCACGACCTCTTTTTTACAAGATATTTTTGAAAACTTTTAACTATCTTTCAAGTATTTTTTCGCCGCTTTCCAAAACTCGGGACTCTCCACCGGCGCGTCGTCGAGCGCCCAAAACTGAGTCATCGTTCTCTCTTTTACGGGTCTTTCCGCGCAATCTTTTAAGTATCGGTTTAGAACTTCGACCGACAGACGGTTCCTCGGCTTAAAATCGTCGCTTTGCATATACTTTATTATAAACTCCGCCATTGCGAGCGACGACGGCTCGTTTTCGTCCAATCCCGTAAGATTCAGTCCGCACACGAGCAGTTTGCCATTGCCTACCCCTACCGAGAAAAGATAGCCGAAATCGCGCAAAGTTCTGTCGTACATAAGCTCGGGCAAGTTGTAAGCGTCGCGGTACGCGTCGAATCGGTCGCGCGAGCTTTTGTCTATGCCCGAAATGATTTTATCTACCTTTACGGGGAAATCGTCGAGAATTATCTTGTCGCAATCTTCCGAAAGCGCGCAATACTCGAAACCGTAGTATTTTCCGCTCGGGAAACCGTATTTATTCAACAGTTTTTCGTCGCACAGTCCGCCGAAATTCGTGCCCCTGTCCCATATAACGGGCTTAAATCTGTTCCACGACGCCTTAAAAGCATACTCGGGACTTGCCGCAAAAGTCTTTCTGTGCCGCGTGAAATCCGAGCGATATACAAGACAGACTTTCTTTCCGCTTTCGAGTTTATTTAGCGCGGTTGCAATATCCGCCGTTACAACTATATCCCCTTTTTCGTAGTTTGTAAATTCAAAGTAAGTCCGCTTTTCGCATTTTTTGAAAACGCGAATATCCCATCGGTTTTCGGCGTACGTTTTATCCGCCGTTTTAAGGCTTATTTTCAGCGTAAGCGTTTGACTCTTATTCGCCTTGGGGAACTCGATTTTCGCCGCCGCTATTTCATATACTCCTTTGCGCGAAACGTCGACGTTTTTCATTTCGACGTTCGCCACGCGTTCGCCGTTTTTCGTTTCGAGCGCAATATAAAGGTCGGCTTTTTCCGCCAAGTCGTCGCCTATATTTGAAAAATACACGGGAACGGTCGCGTTTTCTTCTTCCGAAAAAATCCCGTTTCCCAAATCCACAACGATAACCTTGTCGCCGTTGAATTTCGCAAACTCTTCGGGCGTTATATAATTTTCGTCGTCGAAACAGTCGACTATTCCGTTCGAGTTTTCGTATACGTCGGTGTCCGCGAATTGCAAAAAGTGAAATCCGCCCAAGAGCTTGCTTTTGCGCATAGCCTCGAACGCCGTTTTCAAGCACTCTTTCTGAAAATATTTGCTCGCCTTGTACATTTCGGGGAATATTTCTTTATATCCCTTGCTTTCGATCATCTTTATTTCTTCGTCTATCCACCACGGGCGCGAAACCCCGTATTCGACGAACTTTTCTTTAAGCGCGTAAAAGTCCCTAAGCGCCGTATAGTGGCAAACTTCGTGCGCTATAAGCGGAACGGAGAAATACAGTTTTCTTACAGCCGTGCAATTTTCGCCCCGAGTTACGAGCGGCGTATCCGCGTCGGAATTTACGACCAACAGATTGTCCGTGTCGTCGTACATTTCGCTCCGTTTGCCGAACGGAAAATAATAGCTTAAATGCTGAACGTCCATATCTACGAGCGGTCTGTTGTTCTTGCCCCAAGCGCAAGTATCCAAAAACAGTCGCGTGCCGTCGAGCTCGTCTAACGTCTCTTTTATCTCGCGGACAACGCTCTCGCCGGCGTTCTTTATTTCGTTGCCTATGCAATACACCGCAAGCGACGGATGATTATACGTCGCATTAACTACGCTGTGCAAAAACTCTTTCGGTACGACCGCGTTGCCGCTCGTTACCATTTCTTCGAGATTGTTGTAAATATCATGCGGCGGACGAAGTTCTATGTGCACGAGCAAACCGAGCTCGTCCGCAACGGCGAAAAATTCTTCGCTCGGAACCGTCGAATGAAACCGCACGAAGTTAAACCCGAATTTTTTCGCCGCGCTTATATTCTTTTTGTAAAATTCGTATTCCGAAAGACCGCACAAGTTCGAGTGATCGTGCGCCGTCGCTCCGCGGATATATCCGCGAATAAACAGCGGTTTGCCGTTTAGGCATATATTCTTCCCGTTCTGCGAAAGCGTCCTGAACCCGAACCTGCCGCGTTTCGTTTCGGTTTGCCCGTCTCCGTATTCCGCCGTAACTTCGTAACAATACAAATTCGGCTCGTTTACGCTCCAAAGTTTCGGATTTTCTATCTTAAACTTTCGCTTTGCTCTGTTTCCGTTTATACCTAAATACTCGAAAACAGTTTTTTCGCCGCTTTTATTCTCTACCGTAAGCACGGCGCTCCGCAACGCCTTTTCCGACGCTATTTCAATCGTTCCGTCGCCGCTTAAATTCGCGGTATTTATTTTTATTGTCATTCCCGAAATCGCCTTAATCTTTTAAGTCTATCCATTTGAGCTGACCCTGCGCGAGCCAAAATTCGGTCGGCTCGTCAGATACCGAAAACTTGTCGCCGAGCGTAAGCGTTACGCAAGTAGGCATATCGCGCGATAAATTGACTACGACTACTGCATATCCGCCGCCGCGCACCGCAAAACGCGAGACTATAAGCGGCGTTCCCGTCAGGCTCGACGCGCTTTTTACGAATTCGTCTGAACTGAAAGCAGGCGTGCCGCCGTACGAAATGCCGCTATGCTCGACCTTTATGAGTTCCGCATTCGCAAACCTGTCGCCATAATGTTTCATAAACGCTCTGTTTTGCCGCGCGAGAGCGTCGAAAGTCGGCGTTTTATATCCGTTTTCGTCCACAGGCGCACTGCGGTACGAACTTTCGCCGTCGCCGCCGTAAACGTAGTACCACATAATGCCCTTGACTCCGTGAGCCGCCGCGGTCGACAACTGCCAACGCAGATCGTCCTCGGTCGGAACGCGGTAATGCCAATGCCCCACGGAAAGCAGACTCGTCCAAAGCGGAACGCCCGCTTCTTTCGCTGCTTGCGCGAACAAATTCAGGTTTTTGAAATACATATTCAGCCCGCGCTCGGGGTTTATAACCGTGCATTGCGAATAGCAGTCGTAGCACATAACGGAAAGGGAGCCGTCCGCAACCGTTTGCGCCGCCAAAGTATGATAATCGCGCCCCGAAACGCCGACGGTGTCCGCGAAATTCGCTTCCCCGAGATACGGCAGAAAGTTCATAAACAAAAACTTGTCGGGCATTATTTCTTTGACAATGCGGGCCGCGCTTACTACGAAAGGAATATCTTCTTTTTTCGGTTCGTCGCCTATATGGAAACCGAAAACGGCTTTATATTTTCCGAAATCGCGCCGCGCCGCTTCCACGCCGCCGCGAAACGCTTTCTCGCCGCCGCGCATAAGCGAAGTCCAATGAGTGCGGTAGTCGTAAACGATTATGGCAATTCCCCGTTTTTCGGCTTCGTCGAGTTCCGCGAATAAGTCTTGCGGCTCGGAAACCGACGGGTCGAAAACGCTGCTTAAAGCCGTATTCATACCGAGTTCTTTCCACTCGTTTACATACTGCTCGGCAGGTTTCGTCCCCGCGCGGTTATAATTCCAAAAGCCGATATGAAATTTGTTTTCGTTTGCCATTCCTTTTGCCCGCTTGTTTTTATGCTTGCGCCTTTTGTATAAGTTTTACGCTCGTTATATAAAAGGTCGCGGCTTTTCCATTTCCGCCGCCATTAGCCTGTTCGGTTGCGGTAATTCTCAAAAAGTCGCTTTTTGCGCCGCCTGCGGTTACGACGTCTTTGCCTTTTACGTTTATATTATCGTCGTATTTTTTTACCCAAGTATCGTAAAACTCGACAAATTGACCGAGTGGTATTTCAACCGTTTTCCACTCGCCTTTCACGCAACTCGTTCTCGCGCTCATAGTACCGTCAACGGCGGACATAATTTGATATTCGGGCACGGCTTCCGCGCTTTCGACCTTAAACTCAAACGTAACGAAATAGTTCTCCGCTCCGTTTGCCAAACTTTGATAATACGTCTTGTTTTGCAACGGTTTTATAACTGCTCCGCTGTAATTCGCGGCTTCGTTCATATTGACTTGCATAACATCGGCGCGGCAATCGTAAGCTCCGATATAAGAAGTCTGAGTGGAAAGATTTTTACCGCTTGCGCTCGAAGTAAGCCCGTACATACAGTCCGCGCTCGCGGTTGCGACGAGTTCGACGATTTTTATTTCGGTCATATATACAGTCGCCGCTTTTCCGTTCCCGCTTCCGTTTATGCCGTTTTCCGTCGCGGTTATTCTCAAAAAGTCGCTTGTCGCTCCGCCTTCCGTTTTGTTGCTCGTGCCTTTTATACTTAGATTATCGTTATATTTTTTACGCAAAACTTCCGTATATTCCGCGAATTCGCCCAAGCTCATCCGAACGCTTTGCCAAGTTCCTTTCGTATAACTTTTTCTGTCTCCCATATTTCCGGAAACATTCGAAATTACTTGATAAGCGGGATTTGCTTCTTGACTTTCTACCTTAAATTCGAACTCCAAGTAGTAAGAGCTGTTTATCGCAAGTTTTTCGTAATACGCACTGCCGTGCAGCGAATTCAAAACTATACCGCTGTAATTAGCCGCCGCCGACATAGTAACTTTTATTACGTTTCCGCGCCCGTCGTAATCGTTCTCGTAAGTCGTTTGCGTTGATTCGTTGGTAAGCGACCCGCTCGACGTAACTCCGTACATATATTTTTCGGTTGCGGTCGCTACGGTAAAGTCGGGGTTTTCTTCGTCGTAAAAGTCTATCGTTCCCGTATAAAGTTCGGTTTCCGCGCCGCTTGCTTTGTTCTTAGCGCGCATTACAACGCCGTGCAATCCGTGTTCGATCGTCTGCGGAACGATACTGCCCGTTATTTCTTTGCCGTCTATGCTCCAAACGAAGTCGAAATCGGTTTTATACGACTCCGTATCTTCCGTATAAAGCGCCGACAAATCGTAAGAGTCGGACTTTTCGACCAAATGCACTGTCGTGTCCGTTACGCTATCCAGATCGAGAGACGCGATTTCGTAAAGTTTGACGTCCGTCATATAAAATGCCGTCTTTCTCGTCTGACTGCCCAAAACCGTATTGTATTTCATCAAAAATCCTTTCGACGTATACCCTTTGCTGCTCGAAAAATTTTGCGTGTAAACGGTTCTCAAAGTCTCCGTATAGCCTGCGAATTCGGCGAGCGGAACGGAAACGCTTATCCACTCGTCGAGCGACGCGCGCGTATTCTCGCTCATCGTATCCGTGCCCGTCATAAGGTTATAATGACGGTAAGAGTAAGTAATATCCGACCCCTCGGAAAGAAATTTGAACGAATAGACGGCGTACAATTTATCATTGCTCTCGGCTAACATTTCGTAATATTCCGCGCCGTGAATTGCGTTTATCGCAACGCCGACTTGATCCACCGCACTCCCCGCAACGGACAGCACCGCGCCTTTTTCGCTATCTTCCGCAAAATTACTCGTCGGATGACCGTTCCAAGTGTTTGCGGCATAAGCGCGCATTTGCGTTATTTCGGGTTTCGCCACGGTCATAGACGGCTCGGTCGAATCGTAAACGTCGGCTCTGCCTTCATACAAAAGTTTGCCCGTTCCCGTCGATTTATTGCGCGCGTAAACGGTAACTTTGCCGATTCCGATCGCCGCGTCGGCGGGCAAGACGCTCCCGTTCATTTCTTCGCCGTCAAGCTCGTAAATAAAATCGTAGTCGTCTTTGATCTCCGAAACGTCGGTCGTGAAATGTTCGGAAAAATCGTACTCCGCTTTTCTGTCCGCAAGATACAGATTTGCGTCGGTTACTTTATCGTAACTTTCAAGCCGAGTATCGGGCAAAATAACCGTTACGGCCGTGGTTTTGGTTACTTTGCCGCCGACCGACAAAATAGCGTCGTAATATATAGTATAGCTTTCTTTTTCCGCAACGAAAGTGCCGTTTACGAGCTCGACCGAAACTCCGTCTTTATCTTCGACTCTCACGTCGAAACCGAGTTTTTGCCCGAAATTATTGACAATAAACGGCGTTTCCGTATGCACGACCGCGCCTTGAAAAACGGTTACGCTTTCTTTAATCTCGAAATCCGAAACCGTCTCCGTCGTTTTGTTTCCGCACGCCGCAAGGGATACGGACAAACACAGCATAAGCAGCGAAATAAGCGCCGCAAAGCAAATTTTCTTTGTTTTCGTCATATTATTTCTCCCCTTTACTTTCAAGGCGCGACGACCCTGAAATTATCCAAATAGAACACTTTATCCGTGCCCGTAAACTCCGACCACCTTACGAAAATTCTGTTTGTCTTTTCGAAATTCGCATCGTCCGTCGCCGCCGCGTTCAATTCCGCCACGGTATAAGAAACGGTGGTCCATTGCCCCGGAACGGCATAAAAAGCCTTTCCGTTAAAAAATCTCGTACTGCCGACGTAAAGCGATAAAAACAACCTGTCTATACCGCCGTTTTTCGGCGCGAAAAGGTCGAAACAAAGTTTCGCGTCGTCGGGGTAATCGGAAAAATCGACCGACGCCAGAAGTTCTTCTCCTATCAAAATCCCCGGGTATCTGCCCGATACCGAACCTGCCGCCGTGCCCGCTTTTGCCGTTACTTTCAGCGACGCACCTATGCCGTCGGAAGTTATGCCCGTTTCGCGCCGAATTTGCGGAATAAGCCGTGTGTCCCAATAGTAATCTACACGCGTGAGTTCCGTTTGCCAATACGAATCGAACGAACATATTTCGCCGCTTTTTACCGCCGAAGAAAGCGCGGGAACGGGTTTATCCGTCGTGTAAAGCCGCAAATCTTTCAAATGAAAATCCGTATCGTTTTCGACTGCGGGGAACTCGATATACGCGCCCTTTACCGTCAAAGCGGGAACGCCTTCGGTTTTCGGAATAAGTTCTCTTTTAACCGAATACGCGACTCTGTTCCAGCTATTCGGTTTGATTTCGAACGTTTGCGGCAGTCCGCATTTGCTCCTGTTTACCGCCTGCCCCAAATCCACGTCCGAAAACACGAGCCGAACGTCCAAAGAAACGGTTTCGTCGCTCTCGGAAAATACGTCGAACGCCACAAATTCCGTATTCGTAAAATCCGTGTAATCTTTTTCCGCTCGCTCGTCGGAAAAAGGCAAGTACAGCGCGGTCGTGTCGAGCTTAAACCCCGCTTTATAAGGGTCGGACGTAACCGTAACGCACGCGCCCTTATCAGACGTCGTAACTTTTCCGACGGGTCCTATCATACGCACGCTGTCGAGATCCGACGGAGCGGAAAGCGCGTTTACGGAAATCATTCTCTCGTCCGTCCTAACTTCCGTTTCGTTTTTTCCGCACGCGCACGCGCAGAAAACAGTTATAAGCGTAATAAAGAATATAAGCGTTTTTTTCATAATATCACCTCACCGTCGTCAATTTTCCGACCGCGAACGAAACCGCTTGCGGCTCTTGGAAGTTGAATCTGAACCGTATCACGCTCAGATTTCCGTTGCGATCGAAATTCAAATCGGTCGCGGAAACGGTAACCTTATTCAAACCTTTATTCAGTTTCAAGCCGTTCATACCCGTAGGTACCGTAAAGCCGTCGGATTTTGCGCATTTTGTAAGAATTGTTACTTCCGTTTCTTCGTCGCCGTACAGATATACTTCGAGAGTTATCTGCGAAGCTTTTCCGCCTATGCCGAATCCCGATACGTCTATATCAGCCGCCGAAACGTTTGCCTCCGAAAGCGTTATTTTCGTAACGGGTTCGCCGTCATTGTCGCCAGCTTCGACCGAACCGCCGTCGGGAATTAGCGTTATAAGCGAAGCGAATTTCTCGCCCGTAACGGTTTCGTTCTTTCCGCCCAAGTTGATTTCGAGCGAATAATTTTTCCCGTCCGCCGTCGCGGTAAGCGCCAAGCGGTTTTCGTCCTTGTCGAGCGAAATAGAAAGCGCGTATTCCGTTCTGTTGTCGCCGACGGTTTTTTCGGCTTGCACGCCGTCCGCGAAATTTATTTCCGTAGAATTCGGCGCGGAAATTACGACCGACGCCGCGCCGTCCTTGTTTTCGTACTCTTTTATAACGAGTCCCGTACGATCCGCCGTTACCAAAAGGTCTGCAAGCATTGCTCTCGCATTCGCGAAATCGTTTACAAGTCCGTCGCCCACGCGCACGAGCGTGCCCGAGAATAAATCTTTATACAAAACCTGAGTAAACGCGTCGAATTGCTCTTTCGTAACTCCGCCGTCCGAATACAGTTCTTCGAGCGCGTACAGTAAATCGTATTCTTCCAAGCCGTCGCAAACGGATTCGAGACGTATGGACGACACGGGTCCGTCTATTCCGTAAGGTCGCCCCGGATACAGTAAAAAGCCGTCGCCGTTGGCTCTCGGAAAGCGGAGCGGATTCGAATAATAGTCCTGAATCGGATATTCGTTGCTCGAATTCGACGTGCGTATCTGATATTTTGTAGTCGACCAATACAGATTTCCGACTATATCGTAATCGTACATCATCCACGACAAAAGTCTGGACGACAGTAAAATATCTTCTATATGGTAAGTCGGAGACGGCGACATCGGATCCCAACAAGTATACGTCCACATTTCGCTGCCGTAACCGTTGTCGACGTAGCCTTGTTTATCCCAATCGATATAGATATCGCGCTGTTCCTGCGTGTGATATTTGTTTATTTTGGGCACCATCGCCGCCCTTTCGACCTTCAAAGCGTCCATAAGTTCGCCTACGACTTTGTGCTTGAATCCCGCGAGCGACTTGACTATCGCGCTTTTAAGCGGCTCCGCGATCGTCGCCGCGCCGTATTCCGTCGCAAGTTTTTCGCAAAGCTCGTTCGCCTTGTTTATATTGTAAGAAGCCATAACGGCAGTATTGTTTACGTCGTATTCGTCGAAAAATATGAAATACGTTCCGGCTTTTTCGAGAAGATTTATGTTTTTCTCGACGCTGTATTCGACTATCGCCCTAAGCGTTTTTTCAAACAAATCGAAATCGACGCTCGTTATCGTCTTGCCCGAAACGGAAACCTGCGTAGTCGCAAACGGCAGATTTATATTAGAGCACCTGTCGTCGCGAGTATATTTTTCGGCGACGTTAAGCCACTTAGGCAAATACTCTTTCAAAAGTCTTTCGTCCGTGTTTATTATGCCCATAGGCAACGACTGCGCGCTAACACGTCGGTCGAGCAAAAATTCGTAATATTTTTCGTTCATTTCGACCGAACTGTCGAGTTCCGCGCCCGCGATTTCGGACATAGTCATACCGAAACTCGTTTTCGAGTGCACTTTGTCGGACAGCGTGTAATCGTATACCGTTATCTCGACGGGGACTTCGCTCCGTTTTCCGTCCGTTATAACGGCGAAATTCCCCTTGAACGTTCCCGCCGTCTGATTTTCGTCGGGACGAACGGATATCCAAACGCCTTGATTTTTATTCGCGGCTATTTTGTTTTCGCCGTACTCCGCGGCTTTTTCGATAGGTAGCAGCGCGTCGGGATACCAACCTATGCCCGTCGGCGAATACTTGTCTTTCAGCTGATCCACATAGATATATTTTTCGTGGTAAACCGAAATCGCCGTTTTAGGCAATACTTTTCCGTCCGCGGAAACGAGATCCGCCGTTTCGACCGAATAGCTCTTAACGTCGTATTCGGGAGTTATCATAATTTGCGCCGCTTCCGTTTCGTTGCGGAAAACGCCTATTTTAACGCTCGTATTTCCGTAACGCGATTTGTAGTCGGCTTCCTGCAACAGCTTTTCCGCGCCCGACGCCGTCCATATATTAACGTTACCCCCCCCCGCGGAATTTTCGGACTTGCACGCGCAAAACGAAAACGCCAGCACCGCGCTCAACGCGGCGAGAATAATTTTCTTAAAAACGTTTTTACTCATATTTTCACCGCCTTACAGTCCCGTTCTCGTAAGCAATGCGTTCCAATTCGCATAGCCGTTGGACGTGAAATGGTCTATATCCGCTTGCCAAACTTCTTGCGCCGTTTTTCTGTCCGCCGAGTTCTGAGCCACGAACACGGTTTCTACGCTCGACGTGCGCGTGAAATATCCCATACCGCCGTAATAATTCAGCTTAAACTCTCCCGCCGCGGGAAGTCTTATCGCGTTTTTCAATATATCGAACTTGTCTTTGTGCAAGTCGGAGAAAGACGCGTAAAGCTCGGGCGCGGACGTTTGCAAATCGTACTCGAACGGAGTCGAACAGCCGCCCGTCGTTTCGGAAAACTTACGGCAAGCCGCGTCGGTAGCCAAAAATCTAAGAAAATCTTTCGCCAAATCTTTCGCGCTCGCATACGCGGGAATAAACGCTTCGTGTCCCGTGCTCTTTTGCAGCATACTGCGCGCGTCCTTTATTTTCTTGAAATCATTCTCGCTTACGCCCGAAAAGCTCGTTTCTCCGCCGTCTATCGCCTTAATCACGTCGCTCAGCATTTCGTCCGACATATAGTCGCTTCCGTTACGGTACGACAGCTTTTCGACTATCGCGCTTATAACGGGCATTCTCATATAAGTTATGTCGTAGTTATAAGGATTTTCGGCTTGCGTAGCGCGCATTTCGTTTTCGAACCAGTCGCCGTTCGGCATAAACATAGCTTCGCCCAAAAGGTACTTAGCCTGAGCCGTCGTGAATTCCATAGTCGTCGCTTCTTTGTGGCTGTTGCCCGTGCTCCTGCTTATAAGATCTTCGAGAGCTTCGAGAGCGCGCAGACGCCCCTTTTGCGAGAACGTCGAACCGTCGTATTCGCCCATTTCGTTCACACCGAGCCAGAAATTTCTGTAATTGGCGCGCCCTTCGTACTGCGCCCACCACGTTACTACGCTACTCATCCAATAGTTGTACCGCGCCGAAAATATAAACGGCGTAAGAGAGTTGCCCGAATCGTCTTTCGTGTTTTTTACGTCTGCCGCCAAAGCGATGAATTCGTCCGTCGTTCTCGGCAGTTCTCTGCCGTCGAAATATTTGTCGAAGAACGATTTATTGTACAGTATTCCCGAGAAAACGTCCGCCCACGGCATTCCGTAATACGCCTTGCCGCCGTCTTTCTTTTCTATTTCCTGCGATTCGAGACGCGCGTCGTCCATTTTTTCGGCGACAGTTACCGACTCGTTCGGAACAGTGCTTTCGTACACGTCGGTCAAATCCGCGAAATACGACTCTCCCGTAGACGGGTCGGTTCTGTCGTAGTAAGCCGCCACGGGGTCGACCGCGAAAAACAAATCTATCGTATTGGCGCTTGCGCCCGATATAATTCTGTTCGCGGGGAACTGACGGTCCGAATTGTGTTGCGGCGTCGGAATGTTCAAATTCGGGTATCTTTCCTTTACCCAGTCTTGTTCCTTAAACAGCTCTATCGCTTCGTCGAGCCATTTATAGCCGTACCCGAAATTGCCTATGTAAATTTCGAGCGTGTTTTCGTCGTTCGCGATCTTGCCTTTGCATCCGCTCAAAACGCCCGTGCCCAAGCACAGCGTCGCGGCGAGCGCCAACGTCAAAATCTTTTTTCCGAGTCCTTTCATATATAAATCCTCCTATTTGAATTTTTAACCTTTAAGACCACCCAAAGACAGGCTCGTCATTATTTTGTTACTGAACAAACCGAACAGCAACAGCGTCGGTATCATAGAAATTATGAGTCCCGCAAAATAAACGGGATAGTTTGCAAGTCGTATCGCGTTTGACTGATACTCGAACAGCCCCATTGCGAGCGTCGGATAATTCGGCAGATACAGAATTATCGACTGATATTCGTTCCAGTGTCCTATCGCGCCAGTTATCATATACGTTGTGAGTATCGGTACGGCGTGCGGCAACATTATTCTGAAAAACACCGTGAACGGACCCGCGCCGTCTATCTGCGCCGCTTCGGCGTACGCCCAGCTGACGGACTTGAAAAAGCCGTAGTAAACAAGGAAATTCCCGCCGAATCCGCCGAGCGACGTTACAACCGCATAGAGCGGATTTTTATACAGTCCGAGCGCGGAAACTATCTTCATATGCGACGCCGTGCTTCCTACTATCGGGATAGTCATACAGGTAATGGCTACCGTAAACATAAATTTCTTCGCCTTGAAATTATATTTGCTCATAACGTATCCCGTAACCGCCGGCACGAACGCTCCGAGAACGGTCGTTATTCCCGTGTACCACAGTGAATTGAAAATCATACCGAAGAACGTAGTGTTTCCGACGTTCAACGTCGTAAACGCCTGCGCGTAGTTGCCGAAAAGCCATTTTTTAGGAAAAGCCATCGCGTTGCCCGCCGAATATTCCAGCAAGCCCTTGAACGATGACATAATCATCCACAAAAGCGGGAATATCAAAGTTATCGACTGAATCGCAAACACAACGAACACTATCGTAAATACGACGCGTTCGAGTCCGCTGCGTCCACGTTTCTTTTTTTTCTCCGAAAGTTTCGGATAAGTTAAAACGCCTGTTTTCATATCCGCGTACTCCTAATATTCCACCGTCGGGATTTTTTCGATCAAATACTTGAAAAACATAATTATCGGCACGCCTACTACCGTAAAAATTATACCGAACGCGGCAACCGAATTGTATGCGCCGACGCCTTGATACGCGACTTTATCGAATATCCAATACGATATAGTCGTGGTTTTGAATTCGCCGCGCGTAAACAGCAAAATAGGTCCGCTCGCGCCGAAAAGCCCCGTCATAATCAAGATAAGTAGCGTAGACATAGTAGACCAAACGAGAGGCAAAACTATCAAAAACATCTCTTGAAAAAGATTTACGCCGTCAAGCTTGCCCGCTTCCAAAACGTCTGCGGGAATTCTTGCGAGCGCGCCGCCGAACAGCAGCATATGTCCGCCCCAACCGAGCCATATCGTATAGAAAAGTATCGTTTTGGTCGCATAGTCCGAATTAGCCAAAAACTCGGGTACCTCTTTTACGCCTATTGCTTTCAACAAAACTCCTACGGGCCCCGACGCACCTATAAAATTGGAAAACATCGACGCTATCGCAACGCCGCTTATTATTGCGGGAAGATAAAATACTATTTGAAAAAAGCGATAGCCGCGGATTTTTTTGAACAGAAAATACGCGATTATAAAGTGAAACGGCAACATTATAACGTCTTTCGTAAAATAAATCAGCGTGTTTTTCACGGCTATGCGTATTTCCGAGTCTATGGCTCCGAATTCGGCGAATATATCCTTGAAATTCAAAAGCGACCATCCGCCCGACGGCAACTGAAACGCCATCAAAATCGAATTGAAATTTACGCCGAGCCAAAACACAAACCAATGCGCGACGGGAACGGCGAGCATTACGCAAATAAATATCAAATCTTTCGTTTTTCTTTTAAGTTTCATTTTTTCGCGTATCATCTGAAACTCGTTTCCTCCCGTTTAATATTACTTCCGAGCCAACAGTTGACTGCGGACCTTTCGTCGTAAGTTTTTCCCGCGTCCGCATACGGTATGAGCACGGCTTTTTTCTTACTTGAATCGTACATTTCGACCGTTCGCACCCCGTCGGCGTTCGCACCCGCTTCGCGAAAAACGTATGTTTTCGGGTCTCCGTCGTAAATCTCGTATAAATCGCAATATCTTTTATCCGCCGTGAATACGACGGGTCCTTTTTTTACGCAAAAACAAATATTTTGCGACGACGGGGATTTAGCCGTCGATATTTCGAAAGGCATATCGAGTTCGAGCCGCACCTCGTCGCCGTCTTTCCATACCGTATCTATCACGATATATCCTTCTCGCCGTTCGTACGACTCTATAAAAGCGTTCGACGAAACCGAAACTTTCTCGCACCAATTCGGTATTCTGAGCCAAAGCGCGAATTTCTCGCTTTTTTCCATATGCAAACAAAGTTCTACCAAACCCGATTCGGGATAATTCGTGCGCTGTTCGATCGATATTTTCTGTAAGTCCGTTGTATATCGTATCTCCGACGACAGATAGTGATTTATAAACAGTCCGCCGTCGCAAGAAACGGCGTTATCCAAAAACACGCCTAGTCCCGCCGCGCCCATAGAAGCGCAACAGCCGTAAAAGCGCGTTTCGCTGATGTTCTTTTTTCCGCCGACGGCGCGTCCGCGGCTTCCGCCCGCGATCGGCGAATAACTGTCGAACGGCAACTTTCCGTTTTCGCGAGTCATATCGAAATTCAGCGTGCCGCCGTACAAATTGTAAAACATAGTTTCGATGCGATCCGGCAAAAGAGAGTTTTTCGTTATACAAAACAACTTTGCGGAATAAAGCATCATCGCCACCGTAATGCAAGTTTCCTGCATAATCATATTTATGGGCACGGTCTGCATTTGCGTTGCGTGATTGAATACCTCGTGATAACAACTCAGTCCCCCTACCGCGGTAAAATCGGTAGCGAAAACGGCTTCGGCAAAACGTTCGCACGACGTAAGATATTTTTTTCGCCCGTCGCCTTATAATATTCCAACGCCCCGTCGAAACACGCGATCATTTCGTAAGCCTTTTTATACGGATATTCGTACGGCATAAGTTCGCGATTATATGCCGCCTCGAATATGTCGAACCCTTTCGAGCCGCCTTCTTCCAATATGTACCGCGCGAAATCCAAATACTTCTCGTCTTTCGTTATACCAAACAAAACGACGTACGGTTTAAGCAACGAACTCGAATTCATTCCGCCCCATATTTCGCTCGTTTCGGTTATCGAAATTTTATTCTCGCCGTCCGCGCCGATATGCTCGATCATATAATCGCAATGTTTTTTCAACGCGTTTATTATAAGTTTTTTTAACGCTTCGTCTTTGCAAATGTCGAAAAAATATTCGAGCCCTATCGCAACGTACTTGCGGCACCAGACGTCCCAACCCTTAAACTCGTTTTTCTTATCGTATGTCGAAATTCTGCCGTCGGCGTCTTGTGCACACAACAACCGTTCGACGCTTTTTTCCAAAACGCCGTATAACTTCGCGTCTCTCGTCGCTTTATATATCAAACAAGCTCCGCGCATCGTCTTTCCCCAATATTCGCCGCGCCAACCGAGATCCGCAACGTCGGTATGTTCCGAGAACTGATTTGCAAACAACTCCCACAATTCTTCGTCGGTAAGTTGCTCGGAAATTATAAAATCCGTCATTCGCTTGATATTGCCCGAATCGTAAATCGAATAAGCCTTAGCCATTTTCTCCGCCATAAAATCCGTTTTTAGTTTATTACAATAATAGTAAACCACATAATAAGACAATTTTATAGTAAATTTCTCTCACAAAATAGGAAAATACCGTCATATATGCAAAAGAAACGCTTGTCCGTATTTTTATTTTGTGATAATATTATCATATAATATCCGTAATAAAAAGGAGAATAGCGTCAAATGGCGAAAAAAAACTTTCCCGAAACGTTACCCGACAACATCATACCCTATTTCCGAATGAACAATGCGGACGTGCATCTTCACGACCATTTGGCTTACTTTTTCGTCGATCACTACCCGATGTATATGCACCGCCACGACTTCTACGAACTGAATATCGTTGTAAACGGCACGGGCGCGCATTATATCGAAAATAATCGCTACCCTATAAAAAAAGGCGACGTTTTCGTTTTGCCGCCGCAAATAAGGCACGGATATTGGCAGACGTCCGAGCATATGAGTATTTTTCATTTACTGATAGAAAGAAGTCTTTTGAATTCAAATTATTTTGATTTAAGGAAGTTCCCCGGATATAAAACTCTGTTTCAAACGGAACCGCAACTAAGAACGAACAAGCAGTTTCCCGCCCTGTTTTTGCATCTTACCAAAGAACAATTTGATCAAACGCATATAAAAATGAAAGAACTGGTTTCTCTTTCGCAACAATACGCGACTGTTCCGCCCGCGCTTTTCAATATTCACGCCGTAAGCCTTATTTGCGATCTTTCGTACTACATTTACAAAAGAAACGAAACGTTTGTCAAAAACAACGCGCTCGACAACGATTACTATAAAATGCAATTATCCGTCGAATTCATAGAAAGCAACTATGCCCAACCGCTAACCGTAAAAGAACTCGCCAAAAATATGTTTATTTCGGAATCGACATATATGCGCTATTTCAAAAGACTGTTCAATCAAACGCCTATGCAATATATTATAAACGTACGAATAGAAAAAGCAATATCCAAACTTACCGACACCGACGATTCCATAGCTCAAATAGCGCAGGACTGCGGTTTTTTCGACAGCTCGCACTTTTCGAACACTTTTTTCTCCGTCGTCGGCAGAACCCCTACCCAATACCGAAACGAAAACACTCGAAAATAACACACGCCGTATTATTGCAAAATCGGCAGAAACATCGAAATTTTCCGAAAAAAACAACCGTCCTTACATAAATTATCCCGCAATACTTATAAATAAAAAACCGCGCCCGAAACTCCGTTTACGAAAACGTAACGCGAGTTCAAACGCGGCGGCGATTGGCGGAGAGGAAGGGATTCGAACCCCCGTGTCCGTTAAGACAAACTGATTTCGAGTCAGCCCCGTTATGACCACTTCGATACCTCTCCAAGCCTTGCTATTTTATCATTTTTTAACGGTTTTGGCAAGCGTTTTGAAAAGTAATTTTGCTTTACTTGACAATGATTTAAGCATATTATATAATTATACGGTCGTTTACGTTGTTTTACGCCCGAAACATTTGCGAAAAACCGTTAAAACGATTATAATAATAACCTGTACGGAAGCGTATCGAAGCGGTCATAACGAGGCGGTCTTGAAAACCGTTTGGGTGCAAGCCCACGGGGGTTCGAATCCCTCCGCTTCCGCCAAAAGCGAATTGTACGAACACACGCCAAAGTGAGTTCGTACTTTTTCTTTTGTATGAAAGTTTTGGAGTGTGTTTGCCGATTAAAGACATATTATCTAAACCGCCAATTCCTACGGCGTGGCAAACTTAAAAACGTGATGAACAAGGTAATTTTACCAAATAAAACAAAAGGCACTTCGCAAAACATCTTAAAGCGCCTTACTGTTTGCTTGTTTAAATATTTTGTTTTTGCTATAATAATTGTACGATAAACAGTAATTTGGCTAGGTTTTTTCTTTTGCGGTTTTTCATTTCGTATAGTGCCGTGTAAAGCCGCCGTATTGCCGCCGTAATGCCTTTCGGTTGTTGGGCTATCGCGCCAAAGGCAAGCCAAAACCCGACCGATTAAATAAATCTGTCGGGTTGCGCGTTTTACCTTTCTCAGCCGAGCGCAGCGAACGCCACTTTTGTGCATAGCCGTTTCGTACTTGTTACGCGAAAACCTAATAGCCGTAGGCGGCACATTTGCGGTAGTATCACAGTCTTTTATGTTGCGTTTTTGTTTGCCTTTTCAGTGTAAAAATAGTATAATGAAAATAAAAAACGAAGTTTGTAATGAATAACAATCTTGTAAAAAAAGCCAAAAATCTCTTGTCTAAATGTCAAGTTTGTACGGTTGCGTCGGTATCGGAAAAAGGCTATCCCCGAATATTGCATTATTCATTTTGTTGCAAATGAAACAACAATTTACATTGACGGCGAGTTTGAAACTTTTGAAATATAAAATTCTTTTTAGGTTACTACTGCCCCACCAAGACCCGCCCGGTCGAACCTTTACCGTTTGATTGGGTTTTTTATAAGTATTATTATAATAGTTAATGCAATGTATTTTATTTAGAGAGGTTTACTAATGAGCGACACTAATGATATTTTTGTTTCATTTTCAAATGCAGATAAAGATAAGGTGGAAGAAATAGTTTCCGTTATAAAATTTTTCGGAGCTTCGTGTTGGTTTCAACTTAGGGACAGTAAACAACATTTTATTGAAGAAATAAACAAAGGCATAAACAATTCTAAAAACTTTGTTGTATTTTTGTCTAATTCGAGTTGTTCGTCGTTAATGGTACGAAATGAAATTGCACGAGCGATTTCAAAACAAAAGAAGATAAGCAATTATTCTATTATTCCGGTAGTATTAGATGATTTGAGCGATGAAAATCAGGAAATTATCGAGTTGTTTTTAGGCAGTCTAAATTGGCTATATGCGGATAAATTCGTAGATTTTGAGAGCCTTGTACTTGCGATTTTCGAACAAGCAAATATAACCCCGGAAAATGACGAGTCGAGTCAAAGCAGTTATTCGACCGAAAAAGAAGTTGAAAAGATTAGACTTCAAGCCCAGAACAGATATTTTAATGCGTGCTGCGAAACATATCTGTCGGAGATATTCGCAAAATACGACAATCCTATGATTCTTGATATAGGTTGCAACAACGGCGACAATATAATTATGCGCACCGCCGATAGGCAATACGGTTTTATTTTGGGAGTGGACTGCAATGCGGAAGCGGTGCAAGAAGCAAATACGCTTTACGGCGACGACAAACACGCATTTATTCAATGCGACGTTCTGTCGGATAAATTTCTCGGCAATGTATTTACTCAAATGCGAAGGTACAATATTATAGGTTTCGATATAATTCATATTTCGGCGGTACTGCTACACTTAGGCAAAATTGACGAATTATTAAAGAACTTACATATCCTATTAAACGAAGGCGGTACCGTTTTCATTCAAGACGAGGACGACGGCGTAAATCTTGTCTATCCACACTCTAAATTTTTCGACGATTGTTTTTATATTTGGGAGCACTCAAAGGAATCCGGTGATAGAAAAATGGGTAGAAAAATTCCTTTGTGCTTGAAAAACGCGGGTTTCAAAAATATCCGTCTTTTATCTTCTTCCGTATCGTCTAACGATTTTGACGGAAAATACAGAGAAGAATTATGGGACTTGTACTTTAACTCCGAACTATGGGCTACCGATAATGCTTCGTATTTCGATAATTACGAAGCATTTGACCTTTTGAAAGGCGTAACACAAAAACACAAAGAAATGAAAGAAGATTATATGAACGGAAAATACTTTATATTATTGGGTATATTCTTTTATTCGGCAACTAAAAACTGAACAGGTCTTATCTTTTTAGCGAGCATTTGAATACGTGAACCGAATATCGGATTTCAAGAACAATATAAACAACTCGATAAAATTTGCGGAGAGTAGTTTTATGGATAATAATTACGGTAAATTGTTATACGAATACAGCGACACAAAGCACCCGCTCGATATGTCGAAAAGCGAAAGGAAGCGGTATATCAAATCGTTTACGGCGATATGGATTTTAATTTGCGCGTTGCTGTTAACCGCTTGGTGCGTTGTGAATTTTATTTTCGATTTGCGCCTTTACGGTAAATCCGCGGTAATAAAAAGCTACGTTATACTGTTTATAATACTCGGCGTCGTAATTCTTATTACGGTGCTTACCGTTTTCGGCTTATGGGGCATATTTATGCGAAAGGTCGGCAAATATTACCGTCCGCACGAAATAGAGTCGCGCCTAAGAATAGAAGAACTGCAAAGCGAGCTTAATACCGCCGACGAGAATAAGAGCCGCGAAAACGCTTTAATGATTTACGACGGTTTTATCGTTATAAAAAACCGCGGTCAACAGCGCGTTATCGACAGGAAAGAGCTGTCCGTTTGTCATATGATAAAATCGAGAGCGGGCGTTTTTCTCGTGTTTTGTATTCAAAGCGACAAAGAGCGGATTCCTATGGGCTTTATGCCGCCCGTTTCCGACGCTTATCTGATTAAAAAATATCTGGGAGATAAACTCGAAGAAATAAAAGTTCCCAAAGGCAAGCGGCGCAAAGGCGGCGACAAGAAGAACGCCGACAATCATACCGACAACGCGGGCAACGATTCCGCAAAATGCCCTGCGCCTAAGCGCGAACGCCCCGCCGTACAAATAGAAAAGGGTGCGCTTGTCGCAGGAATATGTTGTATTGTTGTGGGAATTTTCATTGTTCTGATGGGATACTTTCATATTATGGGCGATATGCCCGCCGTGGTTGGCGGTTTTCCGATAGCGTTGGGCTTGATGTTCGGCGTTATTGCTTTCCACAGATACGAATTCGTAAACGCTTTTCTGATTAAGTTCGCCGCGGCGGCGTTGCTTATTTTTATGGGGCTGTTGTTTTTAGTCATTATAGAAAGCGGCGTAACAAAATCGCCCGTAACCGTAAGCTCTCTTTTGCGCCACCCTACCGTTTACGGGCTGGCGTGCCTTTTCTTCGTTTCCGTGGGAATTTCCATTATCCCGAACTCCGTAAAGTCCCTTATCGAATATATAAAATACAGATAAGGCGCGCGCCTGTAAGCAAAGTAGCAAAAAGACCCGAAACGTAATTGTTTAAGGTCTTTTTATAATTGTTGAAAATTTTTTTCATACGTAAAACGTATAAGTCAAGTTTTTTATATTTTTTTCATTTATAATTCCATTAAAGATGTTTTATTATAAAACTTAATAGTCATAGGAGTTAAATTATGAAAGAAGAAAATAAAAAGTGTTGGAATTGCGGAGCTTTCAGGCGGTTTTATACGAAAGGGTTTTGCAATCTGCAACAAGAAGATATAGGTTTTTGCTCTACTCAAAACAAAATTGTGGATAAAAACGAAAATTGTAAAAAGTGGAATTACCGTCAAAGAGTAAGAAATATGCGCAAACAAACGGCAATAAGTTCTATTGCCGACATTCGCACTAAGATAGACGTTATCGAAAAAATATTGACCGAAGAAAGCGAGTCGGATAAAATCAAAAACGAAAAATAAGATATAGTTATTTTAATTCCGACGCTCACGAAGCGAAATTTTTGCTATGACAATACGCTTGAACGTATAATCGGATGTTTCCGCGGTATATTTTTTGCGCATATTGCCGATAATCGGGTATATGCACCACTACCCCGAACATATAGGTATAATTCCCGACGGGAACAGGCGTTGGGCTACCCTGCACGGTTTGAAAAAAGAAAACGGCTACGACCACGGACTTATGCCGGGGCTGAGTCTTTTGCGCGCCGCACAGAAACGGAACGTAAAAGAGCTTACGTATTACGGCTTTACCGTCGACAACTGCAAGCGACCCAAGGAGCAGGTCGAAGCGTTCAAAGCCGCCTGCTGTAACGCCGTGGAGCTTATAGAGAAAGAGAACGTTTCGGTATACGTTTGCGGAAATACGGAATCGAAAAGTTTTCCCGCGCAGTTACTGCCCTACGCCGAAAAAAAAGACCCGCCGAGCGATAAAATGCGGGTCAATCTTCTTGTTAATTACGGTTTCGAATGGGATATTAAAAACGGTTGGCTTTCGCGCGACATTCCGCGTATAGATATGGTTATCCGTTGGGGCGGAATGCGGCGGCTGTCGGGTTTTCTGCCGCTGCAAACGGTCTATTCCGACTTTTACGTTATCGACGACTTGTGGCCCGAGTTCAGAGAGAGCCACTTGGACGACGCTATCGAATGGTATTCCCGCCAAGACATTACGCTCGGCGGATAGGAAGTTTTCGCGAGCGGATTATTCCGCAAGCATTCTTCTGATTTTTGCGCCCGTTTCGGTCTGCCACTGCGCCGAGTGCGGGTAATTATTCCACCCGCTCACGCCGTTGTCCGCAAGATATTTTTCGAGCTTTTCGCGCCCGAGTTTTTTCTCCAACGCGCAAAGCACTTCCCTGTCCTGCAACGCGTCGAAGAAAACTTCCGAGCGCAGAGAGTCCCACGCGCCGTCTTCGCCGGGGTAAACGATAAACGAATCGCCCGCGGGGAAATGCTCGCCCGCGTCGGTATTGCGGAACGGGTCGATGCTTTTGTGCGACAAGCCGTCGTTGTAGAAGTTAAAGCCCCAGTGCAGAAAGCCGTTCGCTTCGTTCAGCCACAGCTGATAGCCGAAAACGCGGTTGCGCTGAGACGGCATATTCAGAAAGCGGTTGGCTAAACAGTTCATATGGCTCGAACAGCAGTAATACGCAAATTCGTTTTTCTCGCACTTGCCGCTCAAATGCGTAGTCGAAACTACGGGTATATCTATTATGTCGCGCCCCGAGTCCGATACCGCGTCCATAAGTTTATAGTCCTTTATTATCGGGCGGATTGCGTCGTATACTTCCTTGTACCGCGCTATGTTGTCCTTGTTCGGCTCGTCGGATATATGGAAATATGTTTTTTGAGTAAGGTTTTTCTTTCTCAACAATCCGTCTACTTGCGCTAAACACTCGCGTAAAAAACTCAGATATTCGTCGCCCGTACTCGATGTATCCCAACCGAATATGCGCTCGTAACCGTTCTCGGTAGTCGCCATAATCTTGGGGCAATGCGCCGCGCCCCACTGAGTCGCAAGGTGGCACATCTCGAAATATTTTACGCCGTATGAAAGCGCGAAGTCTATGAACTTTTCGAGCTTTTTCAAGTCGAACTTGTACTTGCCGTTCTTGCGCTCTATCTCGATAAGCTGAACGTCGAGCCGCTCCCCGCCTATCTTCGTATCGAGCGGCGGCGTAAACAGCGGAACGTAAAGCATATTGCTTCCGTGGCTTACGTAGCTTTTTAAGAAACTGCCGAGCTTTTCGTAATATTCCTTGCTCCACGGCTTTATATTGTAGTAGTTTGCTATTGCATCGTAGTGAACCCAATGCGTTACGGGAAAATCCGAATCGGGAATTTCCGCGTCCAAAACTTCGAGATTGTATTCCGTAGTCCCGAGCGTTTCGCCGTTTTCGCCGAACAAATCTATTTTAAGGTTGTGTTTGCCGACGGGCAAGCCGTCTTTATTTTGCACGGTAAGCCAGAACGCCGCCCACTTGCAAGGCGCTATATTCGTCGTGTTTTCGGGGCGCAGAACGTCGGGATAAAGCCTGCTGTCTTTTCCGAGCGGAAAGATTACGTAACCGTCGGCGGCGGGATACGTTGTAACCGTTGCGGGAACCGAATCGACCGCGCGCACGCTCACAAACTCGGACAGTCCGCCCGTTACGCTAAGTCTTGTTCCGTAAATTCGCCACGCATTTTCGTTTTTAACGGCAACCTGAAAGTTGTACCGTTCGTTTTTCAGCATTACGCCGCCGCATTCGGGAATATTTACTCCGCCGTCGGGAAATATCTTGTCGAGCGAACTTACCGTCATCATTCTCATATTGCTTTTTTCTCCTATGCTCTGTATCCTGTAAAAATATATCTTGAATTATAGTCGTTGCGCCGAATAAAGTCAAGCGTTTCGCTTTACGCCTTGTAGCTGTACATATATCTTCCGCTCATAAATTTGCCGAAGATATATTTGTCGCTGGCTGACTCGCACATAATAAAGACTCGGCCGTCTTTGTAAACGATTTCTTCGGTCATAGGCGGAGCTTTTACGCTTTTGGCAAGGCAAGAGCCGTCGAGATAGTAAAGGTCTACGCTGTTTTCGCCCACAGTCGTTTTTTCGGGCGCGGCGATATCGGCTATATCGTAAAACAGCAGGTGCGACGCCGCCAAGCCGTAGGACGTGGAAAGCACGATTTGCTCGTCGGTAAACGTCATACCCTGCACGAGTCCGACCGTCGAGTAAGCGGCTACGGGCGTTTCGTTCACGCCGAAAGGCGCGGTTTCGCTCAAATCGTAAACGTATATAAGCGCCTTGTTCCCGTCGCCGTGCGGAGTCGTTATGCGCTCGTTTTCGGGAGTTTCGTAGTTCCCCGCGCGGTAGAAAGAGCCTTCGTATAGCTTATCTCCGCAAACGGTAACGTAGGCGGGGTCGTGTCCGTCGGGCGATTTGACTTCGCCTATTTTCTTTGCTTCGCCGCCCGCCAAAACGTCGGCAAGCGAGAATACGTCGAGCCCGTCCGCGCCCGTTATGAAGCAAAAGCCGTTATAGTGCGCGACGCCGCCCGTATGCCCCGTATAGTTGCTTCCGTCTTGGTTTTTCAGCGCGGTTCTATGCGAAGTTCCGTCGGACTTCATAACGTAAACCGACGACGCTTCGCCCTTTTTCGACGAATAGCCGCAACTTACGAAAACGCCGTCTTCTTCGATATAATCGAGTCCCTGCCCGACGAATCCGCCGTTGACCGCGGGAATCGGCAGTTCGCGCTTTGCGTTCGAGTAGAATTTTGCGAACGCGAGCCGCTCGCCTGCGCGCACCGCGACGAGCAGAACAAGTATAACCGCCGCGATTATCGCCAGAACTCTTAAAATAATTATTACGGGTTTTTGCTTTACTTTGCTGTTTGGCATAGCGGATTTCTCCTTGCTGAATGTTTTTTGCGTGTATACGCGTATATTATACTAAAAACATTACGAAATGACAACTTTTATAGCAATACTGCGTAATATTAGTTGTAAAATATATACGCGTTTGATATAATATAAGTATAACGAACGGCGGGCGTAACTATTTTACCGCGTTCGGGGTTAATTACTTATGAGGTTATATACAAGTTATCATCTTATTTATGTAATTCTGTTTTTAGTTTGTCTTGCCGCCGCGATTATCGTTTTGAAGTTCGCGCTTAAAACCGACAAGGCAAGGGATATTTATATCAGGTGCTTGGGCGGACTTCTTGCCGTAAGCCTTATTATCAACCGCATTTCGCTTACCGTGTGGAACGATAACGGCATAGGCATACGCGAAATGATTCCGAACACCTATTGCGGAATGTCGAGCCTGCTGCTCGGAATTTTCGTTATGGCAGGAAAGCCGAATCTTAAAATATTTCACTTTCTGTTTTACTTGGAACTAATAGGCGGCACGGCGTGCGTGTTTTATCCGACGTTTCTCAATCAGCACCCGTCGTTCTTCTTTTTCCCTACAATAACGGGTATGAACCATCACGCTTGCGGCTCGATACTCTGCATAGTTATGGTTGTAGGAAAGTGGTTCGAGCCGTCTTTTAAGAATTGGTACGCGTTCCCTTTGGGCATTGCCGCCTATACGCTTTTCGGGCTGTTCCTTTTGGACGTAATGAACATACCCGAAACTATGATAATAGACCAACCCGCAGTTCCGGGCACGCCGCTAAGATGGTGGTTTATACTTATCTTCGGCTCTATGGTCGAAGTCGCGTTCACGTTCGCATATGACAAAATCAAGGCGAAAAGAGCCGCGAAAAAGATAACGTGCGCAAAAACGGAAGAAAGCGGAACTTCCAAACCGCAGGAAAGCAAAAGCGAATAAATCAATCCTTTCACATTAGGTTTGACAAAAGCGGCGCGCTTATGATATACTCTTGGAATGAAGAAAATATTAAGCGTTTTATTTGCAGTGTTTTTCGGCGTATTATTTACCGCCTGCACAGCCGCGCCCATAGTTTACGAGTTCGACGCGGACAAGCCCTGGGGCAAAAACGAAGCATACGAAAAGTGCGTTTACGATATTAAAATAGTCGAGCGCGTGCGTTCGGGCAAGGAAACGACCGACGGCGATATTCTCGCGGACGGTCAAGCCGTTTACGAACTTACTCAGTACCGCGACAGAGAGAGCGGCGAACTGTACGTTAACTTAAAACTTACGCACACGGTTACGTTCCGCGATACGGACAAAGCGGGCGCGGACCGGGGGCTTACCGATACGGTGGAGAGCGAAGTAGTATTTACGACCGAGGGCTGCGGCGTTATTTCGTCGTATAAAAAGGAAGTTTACGCGCCGCGCAAGACGGACGGTAATTTTCGGAACATCGTGTACGATTACGAAGCTACGGCGGACTACAACGCTTACAAGGCGTGCCTTAAAAAGAACAAGAGCGTTGCCGAAGACGGAACGGTTTCGGACGAATACGAGTCCGTTAAGGAATTCGACCTGATAAGCGGGACTCAGAGCTTCGACAACGAACAACTCTATTACGTGGCTCGCGCGCTCAAAAACACCGCTCCGAAAAACAGTCAGATACTCAGCCTTTCAAACCTGTACGAGATTCCCGACAGAATGGACAAGAAAGGCAAGTATAAGAACACGAACGTAACCGTTCAGACGGCGGAAGAACTGTCGGTATTTACGCTGAACGAAGCGTTTGCCGCAACTTACCTGTCCCCTGCCGAAAACGGAAGCTACGACGTTAATTGTATGCGCACGACGCTTATGCGGAACGACACGTATTCGGGACCCGCGTTTACCCTGTATATGACCGAACCGAGCGTGAAATTCGAGCGCAAGGAAGAAGGCGGCGGCATTGCTTCCACGACAAGCAAGGTTATAGTGCGTATGGTTCGCGTTAACTACGATTTAAGCGCGCGCGAAGAAGCTACGAATATAGTTTACAGCTTGTCCGATTATACGACGGAAAAATAAAGGGTTTGCACCCTTTTGAACGCATTGCGGTTTTGCGATTGAAATTTTATAAAGTATGTATCAAGGTGCGGTAACTCCGCACCTTTTTTGTTTTGTTCAGAACGAGCGGAAAAGTCCGCAGCAGCTATGTCTGCAACGGCACGAACAGCCGCAGTTTTGGTTGCCGCAGCTCTGACAGCGTCTGCATCCGCAGCCTTGGCTGCAACCTTGGTTGTTGCAACCGCTCTCGCAACCTTGATTACAGCCCTGACCGCAACTTTGGTTGTTACAGCAGCTTTGACGGCAACAACAGCTTTGACGGCAGGAACATCTCCCGCACGAGCAACTCCTGTTGCATCCGCCGCTTTCGTAGCCTTGGTTATAAACATAATCCTGACAATCGCACATAAATATTTTATCCTCCGTATAATTTTCGGGCGTTTTATACGCCGTACTACCATTATACGCGGCGGAAAAAAAATACGTTACACCGAGCTTTTTCTAAAAGATATGCAGGAAAGTTTCGTTGCACAAGAGAAAAACGCTGAGCAGGCACAGGTATATCGCAAAGCCGTCGAGCGAGCGGCGCGAAAACACCTTTATCATAAGTTTTACGCCGATAAGCCCCGACAGGAACGCCGAGAAAAACCCGACGAGAAGCGGCAACACGCCTATACCTACCGCCGACTTATTCGTTATGAGTTCAAACGCCGCCGAGCCGATTATTATCGGCAATGAAATCAAAAACGAAAAGCGCGTCGAATTTTCGCGCTCGTTGCCGAGTATTTTTGCCGTCGCGATAGTCGAGCCGCTGCGCGAAATGCCGGGTAGCGCCGCCACGCCCTGCGCAAAGCCGATTATCGCCGCGTCGAAATACGATATTTCGGGCTTTACGAGCTTTTTGCGCTCGAACCCCGACACGACGAGAAGTATTGCCGTAACCAAAAAGCAATATATAAGGTATTCGCCCGAGAACGCCGAGCGGAAAAACTTTTGGAAAGCAAACACTACCAAAACGCTCGGAACGGTTGCCGTTATTATAAGCCGCATATCTTTTCCGAGCGGACGGCGGACGACCGCGAAAACCTGCTTGCGCATTACGATTACGACGGCAAGAAGCGTTGACAGGTGGATAATAAGTTCAAAAGCCATCGGGACGGAATTCAGCCCCAACAGCTTTCCTGCGATTATAGTGTGTCCCGACGACGATACGGGCAAAAACTCCGTAAGTCCCTGCACAAGCCCCAATATAAATGCTTCCAAAACGCTCATATCTTATAGATATTACGCTTAAAAGAAGAATATGATAATTTCGAGCGGAGCGCCGCAGGCCCCCCCTTATTGTCATTTCGAGCGGAGCGCCGCAGGCGCGCAGTCGAGAAATCGGGGCACTACTCTGTCTTTTCGAGCGGAGCGCCGCAGGCGCGCAGTCGAGAAATCTGGGCACTACTCTGTCTTTTCGAGCGGAGCGCCGCAGGCGCGCAGTTGAGAAATCTTTTTATAATAGATTTCTCCGCTCGCTACGCTCGGTCGAAATGACAAGCAGTTAGTAGTTCGCTCGGTCGAAATGACAAACAATTAGTAATTCGCTCGGTCGAAATGACAAGCAGTTAGTAGTTCGCTCGGTCGAAATGACAAACAATTAGTAATTCGCTCGGTCGAAATGACAAGCAGACTAAGGCTGTTCGAGATATTCGTCGTAGGTCATATCGCGGTCGAATATTTTCGTGTTGTCTATCTCTATAATTCTGTTTGCGACGGTCGAAATAATTTCTTCGTCGTGCGTAATGAACAGCATTCCGCCGCGGAAATTCGTCATCCCCTTATTCAGTGCGGTTATGCTCTCCAAATCGAGATGGTTCGTCGGCTCGTCGAATATAAGGAAATTAGCGCCCGCGAGCATCATTTTCGACAGCATACAGCGTACCTTTTCGCCGCCCGAGAGAACGCTCGCCTTTTTCAGAGCTTCCTGCCCCGAAAACAGCATACGCCCGAGCCAGCCGCGCAGATATTCTTCGTAGTGGTCTTTCGAGTACTGACTGAGCCACTCTACGAGATTCAGGTCGACCCCGTCGAAATAGTTATCGTAATTCTGCGGCATATAAGCGGGAATTATCGTCTGCCCCCACTTTACGTAGCCGCCGTCGGGTTTTTCGAGTCCCATTATGCAATCGAACAGCATAGACATAGTTTGACTTTTCGAGCACAGAAAACCTATTTTATCGTCGCGCTTCAACTTGAACGAAACGTTCTCGAAAAAGCCCTTTTTCGTTAAATTCTCGACTTCGAGTATCTCGTTGCCTATCTCGCGCTCGAACTTGAAGTCGATAAACGGATAGCGGCGCGACGACGGCTTTATATCGTCGAGCTGAATCTTTTCGAGTTCGCGCTTGCGGGAAGTAGCCTGCTTCGACTTCGACGCGTTAGCCGAAAAGCGTTGGATAAAGTCTTGAAGTTCCTTTGCGCGCTGTTCCTTTTTCTTGTTCTGCTCTTTTGCCTGACGCGCCAGAAGCTGGCTCGTTTCGTACCAAAAATCGTAGTTGCCCACGAAAATGTTTATTTGCTTGAAATCGACGTCGCATATATGCGTGCAAACGCGGTTTAAGAAGTGGCGGTTGTGCGATACGATTATTATAATCGTATCGTCGAGCTGCATAAGGTAATCTTCGAGCCACTTGACGGTCTTTGCGTCGAGATTGTTCGTCGGCTCGTCGAGAACCAAAATATCGGGCTTGCCGAACAGGCTCTGAGCAAGCAAAACCTTTACTTTGACTTTCGCGTCGACGTCTTTCATCTGCGTGTAGAATATGCCGCCGTCGATTTTAAGGTTGTTCAAGAGCGTTTCGGCGTTCGCTTCGGCTTCGTAGCCGTCCATATCCGCAAATTCGGCTTCGAGTTCGCCCGCGCGGATACCGTCTTCGTCGGAAAAGTCGGCTTTCGAATACAACGCGTCGCGCTCGTTCTTGACTTCCATAAGCCGTTTGTGTCCCCACATAACGGTGTCGAGAACGGTATAGTCGTCGTAAGCGTTCTGATTTTGCATAAGAACGCTCATACGCTCGTTTTTGTCTATAAATACGTCGCCCTTATTCGGTTCGAGCTCGCCCGAAAGCACTTTCAGAAAAGTGGACTTTCCCGCGCCGTTCGCGCCGATAACTCCGTAGCAGTTGCCCTTGGTGAATTTAAGGCTTACGTGGTCGAACAGAACTCTCGACCCGAATTGCAAACTTATATCGTTGACTTGAATCATATATTTCTCGCTTTTTTGTCGTTAAAAGACGGTAATCGCTTTTTATAAGGTTATTATAAAGTATTACTTCGATAAAATTATAAGTTTAACTTCCTATAATTTCTTTTGGCGAGATGCCAAAGTTCCCATTCCGCTTTTTTACCGCGGCAAAAAAAGCGGAGCAAAAAAGCCGCCGGGGGCTTGCAACTGTCCCCGGACCCCCAATGCCCTACTTTTAGAAAAAGTAGGCAAAACTTTTTATAGGTCAAAAAACAGCTAAACAAACATAAAGGCGCGGTGATTGTTTTTCCCGCGCCTTTAACTGCTCTACATTATTCGCCTTTGAACGGCAACAACCCCATAATTCTCGCGCGCTTTATAGCGGTTGCGAGTTCGCGTTGGTGGTGAGCGCAAACGCCGGACGTGCGACGCGGTACAATCTTACCCTTTTCGGTAACGTAGCGTCTCATTTTCGTCAAGTCCTTGTAGTCGATAGCTTCTATCTTTTCAACGCAGAAAGCGCAAACCTTGCGTTTCGGCGCGCGGCGCATAGGGCGCTTGCCCTTATCGTCGGATTCGGCGTTTATATTGGCTTTTTTGTTATCCATAATTATATTAACCTCCTGTTGAATTGTATCAGAACGGCAAACCTTCGTCGTCTACGGGTTTGAGTTCCGATGTCTTTTTGGGTGCGGGCGCGGACTGACGTTCGCCGCCAGCCGATTGATTGTCTCCCGCGCGGTTCAGAAATTCCACGTCGTCGGCTACAATGTCGGTAGCGTAACGCTTCTGACCGTCTACTTCGTAAGTGCGCGTCTGAATCTGACCGCATACGGCAACCTTACTGCCCTTTGTAAGATATTTCGAGCAGTTGTCCGCCAAGCCGCGCCAGGTTACGATATTCAGAAAGTCCGTTTCGTACTCGCCGTTCTGATTCTTGAACGTTCTGTTTACCGCAATAGAGAACTTGCAAACGGAAATTCCGCTTCCCGTAGTCGTAAGCTCGGGGTCGCGCGTAAGATTACCTATTAAAATACACTTGTTCATTTCTGTCTTATCTCCTTAATCGTTGTTATATGTCATAAAAAAGATATAAATAAGATATAGTCGCGCCGTAGACGTGCAACAGGCGGCGCGGCGGCGAATGAGTGTACTTAAACGTACTCGATTGAGCCGACGCGGCGCACGTAGCGCGTATACGGTGATGAATATATCTTATTTTCTAACGACCATATAACGAACAACATTCTCGTCTATTCTCATCCTACGTTCGAGCTCGGCAGGGAACTCGGGAGCGGACGAAAAGTTCATAAGCGCGTAGAAGCCTTCGGTTTTAGCGTCAATCGGATAAGCGAACTTTTTAACGCCCCACTTATCGACGGACTCTACTTCACCGCCAAGCTCCTTAACAAGCGCGCCGTACTTTTCGCACGCGGCGTCTTTTGCCGCGTCGTCCAACTTTGCGTCGAGAATGTACAAAACTTCGTACTTGTTCATTTTTTACCTCCTTTCGGTCTATGACCCCGCCCCGAAAAGCGGAGTAAGGATTGTCCCATAATAAAATAAGACTAAAAAATTATACCACCTAAAACGTTTTTAAGCAAGCAAAACGCGGGTCGGCTGAAAAAAAACTTGAAAATTTTCGGAAAATCCGTTGACAAACGCGGAAAGACGGTATATAATATTATTGAACATTTGAAGAACCGTTCAAATGTATGCGGAGCTGAGGAGCTTATGGAAAAGAAAAATCCGAATTCAAACGATTATATTGCGGCGATACGCGAAAAACTGCCGCCCGACGAAACTCTGTACGATTTGGCGGAACTGTTCAAGATGTTCGGCGATTCAACGCGCGCAAAAATTTTGGGTTGCCTGCAAATACGCGACCTTAACGTAGGCGAAATCGCGGACGTGCTGAATATGAGCGTTTCGGCTGTGTCGCATCAGTTGCGCGTTCTTCGTGGGTCGAAACTCGTTAAAGGTACGAAAGAAGGCAAAGAAGTGCGCTACTCGCTCGACGACGACCACGTTACTAAAATTATAGAGTACGGGCTAACCCACTTGGCGGAAGAAAAGTAATAAAGAAAGCGCAGTCATCGCGGGATACGGGCAACTGCACTTTCTAAAAAAATACAAGGAGCAATTCCTTGTTTTTTACGGGAAAACAGTTGAATAATTGCTCAATAATCTAAATATTCAAAATAAATACAAACTCACAAGGAGATATAAAAATGACAGTTAAAAAAGTTTACAGGTTGCAGGATTTGGATTGCGCCAACTGCGCTGCTAAAATGGAGCGTGCGATTGCGAAAATCGACGGAGTTAAAGCCGTTTCGGTTGCGTTTATGACGCAACGGCTGTCGATAGAAGCCGAGGAAAGCGAAATGGATTCGATTATGGAAAAAGCCGTTAAGATTTGCAAAAAGGTAGAGCCGGACTGCAAGATAATTTTGTAAGGAGTTTCTTATGACTAAAAAGGAAAAAAGGTCGCTTATAAGAATAGGCGTTGCGCTGTGCGCGTTTATTGCCGTGCTTGCGGCGGATAAAGCCGTGGAGCTTCATACGGTAATCGGCGGAAAGCTCGGTTTTCTGCTGCCGCTGTTTCTTTATCTTGCCGTCTATATTTACATAGGTTACGACGTGCTTTTCAAGGCGGCGCGGAACATAGTTCACGGACAGATTTTCGACGAGAATTTCTTAATGTGCGTAGCCACGCTCGGCGCGTTCTCGCTTGCGATATACGGCGGAATTACGGGCGGCGAAATCGAAGGCTTCGACGAAGCGTGCGCGGTGCTTCTGTTCTATCAGGTCGGTGAATTTTTTCAAAGCTATGCGGCGGGAAAATCGCGCAAATCGATTGCGTCGCTTATGGACATACGCCCCGACAGCGCGTGCGTTCTGCGCGGCGGAAAGGAAATAACGGTCGACCCGTCGGAAGTTAAAGTCGGCGAAACGGTAATAGTCAACGCGGGCGAAAAAATACCGCTCGACGGCGTTATAACAAGCGGCTCGACGACGCTCGACGCCAAGGCTCTTACGGGCGAATCGCTCCCCCGCGAAGTCGGAGAAAACGACGAAGTTATAAGCGGCTGCGTAAACGTAAGTTCGCGCATAGAAATCCGCGTGAAAAAAGAATTTTACGACTCGACCGTTTCCAAAATTCTCGAACTCGTGGAAAACGCCGCCGAACAGAAATCGAAATCCGAAAACTTTATTACTAAGTTTTCGAAGTACTACACCCCCGCCGTCGTCGGCATTGCGCTTCTGCTCGCAGTAATTCCGAGCGTCATAACGCGCGACTTCTCGACCTGGATATACCGCGCGCTGTCGTTTCTCGTTGTGTCCTGCCCTTGCGCACTCGTTATTTCCGTGCCTATGTCGTTCTTCTGCGGTTTGGGCGCGGCGTCGAAAAAGGGCGTTCTTATAAAGGGGTCGGCTTACTTGGAAAAATTCGATAAAGCGAATATTTTCGTGTTCGACAAGACGGGAACGCTTACAAAGGGCAATTTCGCGGTAACCGAAATATCCCCCGCAAACAACGAAAGCGAAATCCTGCGCCTTGCGGCGATTGCCGAAAAGGGTTCGGGACACCCTATCGCCAAATCCATACTGTCGCGCTACGGAAAAGAACCCGAAAGCGGCTACGCGCTTACAAACAAGGCGGGTTTCGGGACGGTGGCGGAGAAAGACGGCGAAGTAATTCTTGCGGGCAACGAAAAACTTATGCGCGATTACGGCGTGGAATTTACCGCCGTGAGCGGCGCGGGCACGCACGTATACGTTGCGAAAAACGGCAGGCTTATAGGCTCGCTTACCGTGTGCGACGAAATAAAGCCCGAAACGAAAGAAGTTATTTCCGCTCTGAACGCGGCGGGCTGCAAGACCTGTATGTTGACGGGCGATAACGAGCTTGCGGCGGCAAGCGTTGCAAAGGACATAGGCGTGAGCGACTACCGCGCGTCGTTACTGCCGCAGAACAAGGTCGAAGAAGTGGAAAAACTGCTCGGCGCGAAAAACGCGGGCGACGCGCTCTGCTTTGTCGGCGACGGAATCAACGACGCGCCCGTGCTGATGCGCTCGGACGTAGGCATTGCTATGGGCGGAGTCGGTAGCGACGCGGCGATAGAAGCGTCGGACGTGGTTCTTATGAAAGACGACCTGCGCGGAATTCCGCTCGCCAAGCGCATAGCGAAAAAGACTATGGGAATAGTACGCCAAAACGTAATTTTCTCCATAGTCGTGAAAATAGCCATACTTATTCTGTCCGCGGTCGGCATTGCGAATATGTGGCTTGCCGTGTTCGGCGACGTGGGCGTTGCGGTGATTGCGATACTCAACGCAATGCGAAGCGGAAAGTGATTGTGTTCTTTTGACGGCGCGCCAAAAGAACCAAAAGCGCGTCGGGACACTTTCGACTGTGTCCCGAACCCCGCAACGATTTACTTTTGAAAAAAGTAAACAAAACCTTGTTTTAAGTTTTTAACAAAAGCGAGAAAGAATATAGGTTTGTATATTTGTTTTTGACCTTAAAAAGGTTTTGCCTACTTTTTCTAAAAGTAGGGCATTGGGTGGCACGACGCGACGGCTTGCCGCAAAATAGCAACTGTGTTGCTATTTTAGCCAAAGTGCGGCGCAAGCTATGCTTGCGACAGACTCGGGGACAGTTGCAAGCCCCCGGCGGCTTTTTTGCTCCGCTTTTTTTGCCGCGGTAAAAAAGCGGAATAATTACTTTTCTTTCGACGCTTTTATTCTCATAACGTACCACAGGATAACGAGAATTTGAAGCGGCACGGGAATAATGAACAAAAGCCAAATCATCGAGAACGAAACCGTAAGAACGACGCAAGTCGGAATAGACCATATCAGAAGCGATATGAGAACGCTCGACAGAATTTTGTTGCCCCATATCGCGCTGAAAACGAGCAGAACGATTATCGACACGGGCACGGCGTAGACGAACGCAAGCCACGTTTTGTAGCTCCCGAGAAACATAGTTAAAAATACGAACGCGATAGTTGCGACAAGCCACACAAGCCCTGCCGAAAGAAACGGAATTATGAGCTTATGACTTTTCAATACTTTGCCTATCTTTCCTATTCTCGCGCCGCCGCTTTCCGTGCAAAGGTCGTTCAAAGTTACGCCGTACAGTTCCGCGAGCTGATACATTGTGGTAATATCGGGAATCGACTCCGCGCGCTCCCATTTCGAAACGGCTTTATCGGTATAATTCAGCTTTTCGGCAACGTCAAGCTGAGTAAGCCCCTTTGCTTTGCGGCAAGCGGTTATATTTCTTGCAATTATATCTTTTAACGTCGTTTCATCCATAATCTTACCATATTATACACTATTTCGGCGCATAAATCAAGCGCATTAAAGCGACTCTACTCACGGTGGAGTCGTTTTTCGTCGCTCTACCGCGAATTTTTCGACAGTTTACGGCAAAAACACAAAGATAGAGCAAAATCGGGCGTCGGTTTATTGTAAAATCTATCAAACGGTAATAATATAAAAGTAGCGTTAAAATATTAAATTCCACAGAAAAAGGAGCAGGAACGACTATGACGGAATATGCTTTCGAAATAGTTACGGATTCGAGTGCGAATCTTACCGACGAACTTATAGACAAGTACGGGATTCATATAATTCCGCTCGTGTATATCGTGAACGGCGAAGAAAAATTAAGCTACGTTAAGGGTGAAAAAACCGACCTTAAAAAATACTACGGTATGATGCGCGAAAAGGTGCCTATGACTACTTCGTGCGCGTCGCGCGAAAACTGCGAGCGCGTATTCCGTGAAATTCTCGACGCGGGAAAAGACCTGTTGTATATAGGCTTTTCGTCGGCTCTGAGCGCAACGTTCGACAACGCGAGAGCCACGCTCGACGAGCTTAAAATCTCCTACCCCGACCGCAAAATATATTACGTGGATTCGCTCGGCGCGTCTATGGGTCAGGGACGGCTCGTTACTTATGCCTGCGAAAGGCGCGAAAACGGAGAGAGCGCGGAAGAAGTCCGCACGTGGGTGCAGGACAACCGCAACAAGCTCGTGCACCTGTTCACCGTAGACAGTCTTTCGTACCTTTACCGCGGCGGACGCGTGAAAAAATCGGCGTACCTGCTTGCGACTACGCTGAACATCAAACCCGTTATGCACGTCGACGACGAAGGGCGGCTTATTCCGATAGGCAAGGTTTTCGGGCGCAAGACTTCGCTGACCGACATCGCAAAGCGCGCCGCCGAGCTTATTGTCGAACCCGAAAATCAGACGATATATATTTCGCACGGCGATTGCATAGACGACGCGGAATATTTGATTGCCGAAATAAAAAAGAGAGTTCCGGTAAAGGACGTAGTAGTAAACTACGTCGACCTTGTTGTGGGTACTCACTCCGGACCCGGTACGGTTGCGCTGTTCTTTTTGGGAAAGAAAAAATAACCGCGCGGTATAAACAAATTTTTTTAACGGAGATAAAACAATGACCGATTACGAATTTGAAATAGTTACGGACAGTTGTTCGAGTTTAAGCGAAGAAATAACCGAGAAGTACGGGCTTTATACGATTCCGCTCGTTTACAGAGTGAACGGCGAAGAAAAGCTCGGCTACGTCAAAGGCGAAACGCCCGACCTTAAAAAGTTTTACGATTCGATGCGCGACAAAACGCCGATGACGACTTCGTGCGCGCCGCGCGAAGAATGCGAAAAGATTTTCGAAGAAGTTCTTTCCGCGGGAAAAGATTTGCTGTACGTCGGCTTTTCGTCGGCTCTGAGCGTAAACTTCGATATGATTTCGGGCATACTCGCCGAATTTAAGGAAAAATATCCCGAACGTAAAATAATCGCCGTGGACACTCATACCGGGTCGCTCGGCGAAGGCGCGCTCGTTATATTCGCCGCAAATCTGCGCGAAAACGGCGAAAATATAGAATCCGTCGCGGAAAAGACGGAAAACGGCAAACAGAAGCTCGTAAGTCTGTTCACCGTGGAAAATCTCTCGTATCTTTACCGCGGCGGTCGATTGAAAAAAACTACGTTTTTAATAGCAAGCACGCTTAACATCAAGCCGATTATCCGCGCCGACGAAAACGGTAAGCTCGTCCCCGTGGGCAAGGTTTTCGGGCGTAAAATATCGCTGTCGAATCTGGCTCAGCGCGTTGCCGACAATATTGCGGACGCCGAGAACGCTACGCTGTACGTAGCGCACGCCGACTGCCCCGACGACGCCGAATTCCTGATTTCGAAAATCAAGGAAAAGATAAACGTTTCAAACGCGGTTATCAACTATATCGACGTAGTTATGGGCGTGCATTGCGGTCCCGGAACGGTCGCAGTGTTCTTTTTCGGAAAATAATCAGTAGCTTGCTTTAAGTACGGCGCGGACGTCGCTTTCGGTGAACACCTTGTAGCCGCCGTCCATTATAAGCGTACTTTTTACCATTCCGTCAAGCATTTCTTTCGTTGCGCCA
Organism: Clostridia bacterium; assembly: GCA_013316045.1. Lineage (GTDB taxonomy): Bacteria > Bacillota > Clostridia > Christensenellales > Pumilibacteraceae > RACS-047. The sequence continues at coordinate 51,386 of WSNJ01000001.1, read as the reverse complement.
AGGTCTGTTATATTCATAACAAGCCCGATTTTGCGCATCCATTTTTCCATAGCCGCCAGCCCGTCGAGCGCCGTCTGCTCCTGCGTTTTGCCGCGCGCGTCCACTCCCCACACGTTGACGGCGTAGCGCGCGAACTTTGCCGTTCCGTAGGGCAGAATATATTTGTAGTACGGCATTGTTACGGCAGAAAGCGTCATTCCGTGCGTTGCGTCGGTGTGCGCCGCGACAGCCTGCCCGAGCATATGAACCATCCAGTCGGTCGTTTTGCCCTTTGCGACAAGCGTGTTGAGCGCCCAAGTCGCCGTCCACATTATGTTACTGCGCGCTTCGTAGTCCGTCGGATTTTCGACCGCAATATCCGCGCTGTGAATAAGCGAGCGCAAAAGCCCTTCGGAAATATAGTCGCTCGTGTTGTCGTCCGTGCCCGAAAAATACTGTTCCAAAATATGCGACATTATGTCGTAAATGCCCGATATCATTTGATATTTGGGAAGCGTAAAGGTAAATTCGGGGTTCATAACAGAGAACTTCGGAAATACGTTATCGCCGAAAACGTGTCCGATTTTGAGTTTTTGCGCGTGATTCGTTATAACCGAGCCGCCGTTCATTTCGCTGCCCGTTCCGACCATAGTAAGCACGCAACCCACGGGTATTATTTCGCAGGTCGGTTCTTCAAAACGGATAAAATATTTCTCCCACGGGTCGTCGTTACAGTTGACCGATACCGATACGGCTTTCGCGTAGTCGCATACCGAACCGCCGCCGACCGCCAAAATCAAATCGGCTTTCGCTTTATTCGCGCGCATAACGCCTTCGTTCAATTTGTCCGTCGTGGGGTTAGGCATAACGCCCGCGTCTTCGTATATATTTTTGCCGCACTCTTTGAGAATTGCAATAACTTTATCGTATATACCGTTTTTCTTAATCGAACCGCCGCCGTAAACGAGCAGCACGTTCTTGCCGTATTTGGGCAGTTCTTCTTTAAGTCCGTCTAACGCGTCCTTTCCGAAATAAAGTTTCGTAGGATTGCAATAAGTAAAATTTCCGTTCATTTCCGTTGCTCCTTTTAAGTTTGTTTTTTTGTTTACATTTTACTTTGTATCGCAAGATATGTCAAATACTTATATTTTATAGAAAAGCATAAACGGCACGCATACCCTGCGAGCCGTTAACCGTTTTATGTCATTTCGAGCGTAGCGCCCTGCCCTTTTTATGTCATTTCGAGCGCAGTGCCCTGCCCTTTTTATGTCATTTCGAGCGCAGTGCCGTATTTATGTCATTTCGAGTGCGGCGCACTGCCGTATTTATGTCATTTCGAGCGCGGCGCACTGCCGTATTTTGTCATTTCGAGCGCGGCGCACTGCCGTATTTTGTCATTTCGAGCGCAGTGCCGCAAGGCACGCAGTCGAGAAATCTTTTTTATATAATAGGAAAAGAAAGATTTCTCCGCTTCGCTCGCTAACGCTCGCTTCGGTCGAAATGACAAGCGGCGGCAGTGAGCGGAACAAGTGCGCGACTTCGTCGCTTAGTCGAAATGACAAGGAAAAGGGCGGAGACGGGTGCCACCCACAAAGCCAAGGCGGCGGAGAACGGTGCGGATTTTCGTTAGCAGTTGCCGCGCAAGCGAGCGGAGTGTATTTTGACATACTCGACCGAGCGCGCGCGGCAAACGTAGCGGAATGACGTGCCGTTATACGCCGCCGTCATAAGACGGCTATGTCTTTTATGTTCAACTCATTCCCGCTAACCAAATACGTTTCATTACTCCCGCAATGCGGGCATATTTTCGCGTGCTTTGTGGTAAGGTACGTTTTTTCGCACTTTGTGCAATACGAGAGCGCCTGCAAAACGATAAGGTTAAGTTCCGCGTCCCGCATATACTTCGTTTTCTTTTTCGACCACTCGAAACAGTCGCGGAAGTAATCGGGAACTACCGACGACACTTCGCCGACTTCGAGCGTTACCGAAACGACTTTTTCGGCGTTGTTTTCCGCGGCAATTTTTTCTACTTGGTCAATAACGTGGATGACTATTCCCAGCTCGTGCATTTCTTATTTTTTTGCTTCCTTTGCGGCAATCTTTTCGCTTTTCTTGTAAGCCTTTCTCTTTTTAGCCATTTCGCGGGCTTCTTTCGAGCCGCTGTGAAGAACTATTTTAACGGCGCGCTTTATAGCGTACTTTGCGAGTCCGCCGACTTTCTTTTCGGCTACGCGCATAGTCGAGCACTTGGGATGGTCGCGCACAAGCTCGATTGCTCCGAACTTACAGCGAGTGGTACACAAGCCGCAACCTATACACTTGTTCGGGTCTACGTAGCTTACGCCGCACGACAGACAGCGCTTTGCTTCCGCGGCGACCTGTTCTTCCGTAAGCGTTAAGTGCGCGTCGGCGAACGAATTCTTGAAGTCCACGCTTTCGTCCATACCCGCTTCCTGCCGTCCTGCGGTATCGTAAGACGGATACGTAAGGTCCTGCTTATCGAGCGGCGTATAACTGCGCCTGTCGCGCCCTATCGTCATATGGGCTTTCGGGCGGATGTGGCGGTGCAAACTCTCCGCCGCTTCGTGTCCCGCCGCAATCGCGTCGATTACGAAACGCGGTCCCGTATATACGTCGCCGCCGACGAAAATATCGGGGTCGTCGGTCTGATACGTGAATTTATCCGCAACGGGATAATTTCCGTGCCAGAACTTAACGCCCGTGCCGTCAAGCAGTTCGCCCCAATCTATCGCCTGACCGATAGCGAACACTATCTTGTCGGCTTTTACTTCTTTTACTTCGTCTTCGGAATATTTGGGGTTGAACTTGCCGTTTTCGTCGAGAGTGCTTACGCAACGCATAAGCTCTATGCCCGTAACCTTTCCGTCCGCGCCGACGAGAACTTTCTTAACGCCCCAGGACGTGCCGATTTGCACGTTTTCTTCTTCCGCTTCCTTGATTTCTTCTTTGCTTGCGGGCATTTCGCCGCGCGCTTCCAAACAGAACATACTAACCGACTTTGCGCCGAGCCTGTGAGCGTTGCGCGCGCAGTCTATCGCAACGTTTCCGCCGCCGATTACGACTACGTCGCCCGTAAACTTTTCTTTCTTCTCGAAACTGTTTTTCAGATATTCGACGGCTATTTCCGTGCCGTCCGCCGCGTCGTTTTCCACTCCGGGACGGCGACCGCCTTGGCACCCTATCGCTATATAAAACGCCTTGTAGCCGATGTCTTTAAGGTTCTGAATAGTTACGTCCTTGCCGACTTCTACGCCGCACTTAATCTCTACGCCCATTTCGCGCAAGATATCTATTTCGGCGTCGATTACGTCTTTTTCGAGTTTGTAGCTCGGTATGCCGTAGGTAAGCATACCGCCCGCTCTTACGTTCTTTTCAAACACGGTGGGACTGTAACCCATTTGCGCCAAGTAGTAAGCCGCCGTAAGTCCCGCGGGACCGCCGCCGATTATAGCTATCTTGTCGTCGTACTCGCCGTGAACGGACGAAATGAGTTTTTCGGGGATAAAGCGGTTCTCGGACTTTATTTCCAAATCAGCAACGAACTTTTTGATTGCGTCTATCGACACGGGCGCGTCTATTTCGCCACGCGTGCAGGCGTCTTCGCATCTGCGGTTGCAAATGCGTCCGCAAACGGCGGGGAACGGGTTCTCCGTCTTTATCATTTCCAAAGCTTCGCGGTACTTGCCTTGCTTTGCGAGAGCTATGTACGCCTGAACGGGAACGTGAGCGGGACAAGCCGCTTTACAGGGCGCGCTTCCGCTCGGGTACGTGTTCGACATTCTCGCGGTGTCGCGGTAGTCTTCGTCCCAGGCGTATTTGCCCCACTTGATTTTGTCGGGCAGTACGGCGTGCTTGTATTTTACTTCCGAGCCGTCCTTGTGGCAGAGCTTCTGCCCGAGCTTGACTGCGCCCGCGGGGCAGACTTCGACGCACTTGCCGCAAGCTACGCACTTATCCTTATTTACTTTTGCGGTGTACGCACTGCGCGAAAGGTTCGGCGTGTTGAACAAAAGCGAAGTCCGTAGCGCGTTACAAATCTTTACGTTACAGTTACAGATGTCGAAAATCTTGTTTTCGCCGTCTATGTTCGTTATCTGATGCACGTAGCCGTTCTTTTCGGCAAGTTCCAGAATTTCGAGCGCGCGCTCTTTCGTTATGTAGTGCGCTCTGCCCGTTTCGACGGCGTAGTCCGCCATATCGCCGACCTGTATGCACCAGTCGTCAACGTCGTCGGCGCAACCGTCGCCGAGTACCGCGCGGGACGCTCTGCACGAGCAGATGCCCGCGGACAAGTGCCCGTCGTACTTTTTGAGCCAATACGAAATGTGCTCCAAATCAATCGACTTGTTTTCCGCGTCTATCGCCTGTTCTACGGGGATAACGTGCATTCCTATGCCGTCGCCGCCGGGCGGTATCATCTGAGTTATGCCCGCGAGCGGAATAAAAGTCATTCTTTCGAAGAACGAAGTAACGGCGGGATTCTTTTCGATACGGTCGATTGACGAGTTGAAAAGCTCCGCCGACCCCGGCACGTAAAACGGCACGCGGTAGCGTTTGATTTTCGGCTTGTCTTTGAGTTCGCCGTAGTGGTCGTAGTTGTCGCCGTAGTCGTATTCGAGTATTCCTATGTACGACATTTCGTCCAACAGCTTTTGAAAAGCCACCGGCTCGTACCCCTTGTTCTTCTTTAAGAGCTGCTCGAACGTGTAGAACTTTCTGAGCTTCATTTTGTTCGCCACATCGACCATTTCGGGCGTTAAAACTTCTCTGAGTCCCCAATACTCGGGAGCTTCCGAACCGAAACCCTTTATCTTGTGCGGAACCACGTCGGTGATTTTTCTGCCGAGTTTTATGTATTTTTTCTCGGCGGGTTTCTCGCCCTGATACTTGCTGATAATCTTGTCGTTCTGTTCGGGCATTGTTTAATTCTCCTTCCAAAATGATATTTTTTTCTCTATAAATTCCGCTACGGCGGATATTCCGTCGCCCGTTTTAGCCGAAATCGGTATAACGGCGGAAGTTTTGTTTCTTAATCTTATGTTATTAAGGCACTTGTCGAAATCGAACCCGAAATATTGCTTTGCGTCCGTCTTGTTAATAAGCACAAGCCCGCACTTTTCGTATACAAGCGGATATTTGAGCGGCTTGTCGTCGCCTTCGGGAACGGACAGTATCGTCATATCGAGATGCGCGCCCGTATCGAATTCCGCGGGGCAGACGAGATTGCCGACGTTCTCCAAGAAAATAAGGTCGAGTTTTTCCGAGCCTATGCCTTTAAGCCCCTGCTCCGTCATTTCCGCGTCGAGATGACACATTCCGCCCGTATGAAGCTGAACCGACTTTACGCCCGTTTTTTCGGCTACTTTTACCGCGTCCACGTCGGAATCTATGTCGGCTTCCATAACGCCGATGCGGAACTTGTCTTTAAGCGCGTTTATCAGCGCGATAAGAGTCGTCGTTTTGCCGGCTCCGGGGCTTGACATAACGTTTATAAGAAAAGTTCCGTCGGCTCCGAGCTTTGCGCGAAGCAAGTCGGCTTGGCGGTCATTGTCGTCGAACACGCCTTTATTCAGGTTGATTATCTTTACCCGTTGCATATCAGCGCTTAAAGAACCTGCCTACAAGGTCGCGGCTGTATTCCGCGGTTTCTTCCATATCGCCGAACGACATAACTTCGCCCGCGTAGAAAGTGTTCTTCTGCCCCTGCATAGCTTCGACTTTATCGTACCAGCCGTCGGCGTAGTCCTTTGACGATACGTGCGGGAAGTAGTACCAGTCGTCTATGCGCTCCGTGGTTTCGACGGGCAAGCCGCACTTAGTCATATCGGCAAGCGTCGTATCGCGCGCTACTTCGAACGGAACGTCTTCCATTCCCTCGTGATTGCGCAGAGTGAACGTAACGAGCGGCTGTTCGGTAACTTCTTCCTGCGGCCAACGGTGATAGAACACCATAAGGTGTCCGCGCGTTTCGTTCGTCATATTCTCGAAGAAATAGTACGAAATGTCGGGCGTGTTGCCTTCCGCCGTGCGCACAGCCATAGTAAAATATTCCTTGTGTTGAATTTTCGAGAACAGCTCTTTTTCCTGCTCAGTCGGGTCGCCGTAATTCAAGAACAGTTCGAGCGGCGTGCAGATTATCAGCTTGTCGAATTCTTCTTCCTTGCCGTTTACCGTAATGTAAACCTTATCGTCCGTGCGGCGGATTGCGGTAACTTCGGAATTGAGCTGCGCGGGATGCTTCAAGTTGCGGTTTACGCCTTCCCAGATAGATTGCGTGCCGTCTTTCCACGTCCACAGCTTACCCGTCGAAAGAAACTGCCTTACGGTGAACGCGTCGAGATATTTAAGCACGTAAGCCGCGGGAATTTCGTCGAAATAGCCGTAGCCGAACGAAGTAAAAGGTCCTTTCCAAACGAGCGTAGCGTCTTCGCACTTGTTCTTTTTAAGAAATTCCGAAAACGGCATAGACAAATCTTTAAGATTCGGATTTTCGCCTTCGATGTGCTTTAACTTCATTTCGGGCGACGGGCATTGACCTTCGTAACGCCCCTGCGCAACGCCGCGGTGTCCCGTAACGTCGTAGCCGTAGTACTTCTTGTTAAGAAGTTTCGACAGCTTTTTCATTTTCATAAACTTTTTCAAAAGGGCGATTTTGGACGACTTCTGCGGAGTTCCGTCCGTGTTCATAAAGCGTCTGCCCATAGGCGGTCCGTCTTTGTGCGTCGTGCCGCCGAATTCTTCGCACTCGGCAACCGCGAAATACGTGTCGCAGCCCATTACCGCGCCCATTTCGATAGTCTTGTCTTCCCACGTGCCGTCCGCTTTTTTGCATTTCATCATAGGCGAAAAAGCCTTACCGCCTACGCGGTCGGTTTTCTCATAGATTACGTAGTTCTCGTATCCGTTCTTTTCGAGATACATAGCCGCGCTCGTCCCCGCAGGTCCGCCGCCTATGATGCAAATACGTTGTTCCTTGTTTTCCATAATGTCCCTCCTTTAATATTTAATTGTAATTCTTACATTATATTATAACACTTTTGAATTTAGTTGTAAATAGTTAAAAAGAATTTTTTTTCCTATTTTTTGCGCGGGTTTTCTTTTTCAGACCTATCGTATAGCCGATTTCGTCGTCGGTTGCATCTAAAATATCGAATCTGTTTTTGTAGACCTTGATTTCTTCCGCGGCGGGTTTGAGTCCCGCGGTAACGCCCGCGCTCGCCGCGCCGTGATGTCCGTTGATTTTCTCGCGGTTCTCGTCGAAGATTATCCACAGCTCGCCGCCGTCGCGCAGTAAATCAAATGCCTTGTCGGCAAAAAGCCGCCTGTTCAGAAAGTGCGGATAAGCGTCGAAAACTATTACCGTATCGTATTTTACGTCTGCGTCGAAGCGGTAGAAATCGGCTACGGAGAAATTCACGCCCGCGTTTTTCGTGTCTTTGCGCGCAAGCTCTATCATAGTTTCGGAAACGTCTATCGCGTCGACCCTGCACCCGCGCGAGAGCAGATACGAATCGAGAACGCCCTTTCCGCACGCAACGTCGAGAACACGCGAGTCCCTTGTAAGATTTATTCCGCCCAAAAGCTCGTCGATTTTTCCGTCGGTCAAGGCGCACGCGCTCCGCCACTCGGGCGCTAAACCGTCGAAAAACTTCTTTTGCCTGTCGGCGTTGTCGCGGTAGTGTTTATCCGAAATGAATCTGTCCGATTCGCGCAGAAAACCCGTGCGCCGCGCAACTTCCGTAACGGCGGGAACGACGACGAGCTGAATCGCCGCTCCCGGCAGGCACGTAACGAAGTACGCCGTGTAAAAAGCCGTCCAGGAATACGCGCTCCTGTTTCCGCCCAAGTACATAAGATACGCCGTTAAGCCGCCGAACGCGCGCCCCGAAAGCATACCGATTACAAGCGCAATATAAACGTCGGGCAAAAATCTTTTCGTTTTTATAAGTCGGAACGAAAGTCCCGAAAAAACGCTGTAACAGAGCAATTCGACCGTCATATTCGGCAGATACGCCGCGGTAGGCATTCCCGTGAATACGAACGACAGCAGCGGGCAGACCGTAGCGACGAGCGCGCCGTAAAACGGTCCGCAAATTATGCCCGCGATAAATACGGGCAAGTGCATAGGCGCAAAAGTTGCGCCCGCGTTCGGAATAGCGTGAAAAGCCATCGGAAGAAGTATACCGACGGCAAGCATCATCGCCGCAAATACAGTTTTTTTAGTGTTGCTCATTTACTTGATACTCTCTATTCTTTCGCGCAGGTAATTTTCGAGCGCGTCGAGCCCGTCGCCTTTCAGCGCCGAAGTAAAGAACACGGGCGCGTTTTTATTGCGCTTAGTAACGTTCTTTTCCGCGTTTTCAAACGAAAAATCGAACGCGGGCAGAACGTCGGTTTTAGTAACGGCAACGCTCGTAGCCACTTCGAACATCAACGGATATTTGAGCGGTTTGTCGTCGCCCTCGGGAACGGACAGCAACACGAGATTTTCGTGCGCGCCCGTATCGAATTCCGCGGGGCATACGAGATTGCCTATATTTTCGAGTATAACTACGTCGAGCCCGTCCACGCCGCAAGCCGCAAGCGCTTCGCCCGACATCTGACACGTTATATGACACGCGCCCGCCGTATTTATCTGAACCGTCTTTACGCCCGTTTTTTCGGCGATAGTCTGCGCGTCCACGGCGGAATCGAGGTCGGCTTCGATAACGCCGATACGGTAAGAGCTTTTCAACCTGTTAATCAGCTCGGTCAAAAGCGTAGTCTTTCCGCTCCCCGGGCTCGACATTACGTTAAGATAGAAAATCTTCTTCGCAAGCAAGTCGCGGCGAATTTTTTCCGCGCCGATATTGTTGCGCGAAGTTATATCTTCTCTGATTTCCACAACGCGTATTTTATCCATAGCTATATTATATTAAAAAGTCGGGGTTAAGTCAAGCGCGGAAATGTTTTTACTCCGCTAAAACGACTTGATTGAAAACGTTACTTGTGATAAAATAATATAGGAATACGTAATCTGTTTTGCAATGGAGTAACAAATGAGCAAACTCGAAGAAATGAAAAATGCCTTATGCCCCGCCAAGCGGTACCCAACAGAACACCTTATTGTTCGGTTGGGTATTTTTTTATCGTTTTTTCAGGCGAAAAATATCAGTCGTCGTCGGGATAATACCAATCGGTTTCATCATTGCAAAAAAGTTTTTCCGTATTGTATTGCGATTCGTACGATTCTTCTGTTTCGGCTTGCTCCAACGACTCTATAAATTCCATTTGCTCTGTCATTTTGCTTATGTACACAGCATATTCTTCTTCCGTCATTCTATCGAATACCGCATAAGAATAATTTTTCCAACGACGACGCTTTTTATTTTTTGATAATTCTTTATTCATTTCAAATTCTCTTTTGTTTATTTTTTTCTTCTCTTTCTTTATTGAAATAGATAATTTTCTTATGCTTTTTTTCGGCATATTCCAAAGCCGTATTCGCGCCGCCGTAAGTATGGTCTACGCCCGTTAAAACAAAATCCGATATATCTACCATACATTGATTGGTGCGGATAATGGCGTATCTCGGCGGAACGCGTTCTTCCAGCAAGTATATTGTTTGTATTTCGTCGCGCAATTTCGACTCAGTACTGCGCTCGTCCGTACCCGTCGGGAAGTAAGAAAGCACGTGATATATTTTTACGTGCGGGTGCTTTTTTATAAGCTCGCTTGTAATGCGCCAACACAGCAAGTCGAAATCTCCGCGCTTGCCGCAATAAAAAGTATCTACATTCTCGTTGACGATAAGATTTTCAATAATATCGGTCAATCTTTTTCGATACTCGCTATTTTGGTATTCAAAAGAATACTTATGTCCCGAAAAACAGCAGGTTGCCATAATAATTAAATATCACTTATAATTAGTTATAGCTAATTATAAAAATATTAAAAAGTCATATACTACAATTAGTCAAAACTAATAAGGAGTTAATATGACTTTAAGTTTAGCACTTGCGACAAGAATAAATGAGTTAATTAAAAAGAAGAAAATAACTCAATATAGATTATCTATGAATAGTGGAGTACCGGCTCCATATATTAGTGAAATCAGACATTGTAAAAACAAAACTACTGCTTTATACATAGTCTATGATATAGCACAAGGGTTTGATATGACATTACAAGAATTTTTTGATAGTCCTCTATTCAGCTATGAAAATATTACCGATTAGCAAAAATTTTTTGCATTTATGAATTGACCACTTTATTATAATCTAAAAATTCGAAATCCACAAGCAATTAGTCATCGCTAATTAAAAAATTTTTCAATTATTTTATACTCTAATTAGTCAAAACTAATTGGAGCTGTATTATGACTTTATCAAAAGCTGTTGCTTTGCGAATCAATGAGTTAATTGAAAAGCAGGATATAACTCAATATAGATTATCTATGAACAGCGGAGTGCCTGCATCACATATCTCAGAAATACGAAATTGCAAGAATAAAACTACGGCATTAATTGTAATTTACGAAATTGCCCAAGGATTCGGGATGGATTTGCCAGATTTTTTTGACAGTCCTTTATTTCGAGACGGTAATATTACCGATTAAAGGTTATAATAAAAGGTTATATAAGGTTTACAATGCGGAGCTTACAAACGAATTGCAAAACGAGCTTACTGCGCGCAAAAAACAGTACGAATATTACCGCGATAAATTGCTTGCGTTTAAGGAAAAAGCGGAATAGATTTCTCGGCTACGCTCGAAATGACAAGAGCAGAAAGTAAAGATTTCTCGACTGCGCTCGAAATGACAAGAGTGTTAGCTAAAAAGACAAAAACCGCCTATGTCATTTCGACCGAAGTGAGCGTAGCGAACGGAGCGGAGAAATCTATGAGAAATGAAAAGATTTCTCGGCTACGCTCGAAATGACAGAAGCGGAAAGAATAGATTTCTCGACTACGCTCGAAATGACAAGAGTGTTAGCTAAAATGACAAAAACCGTCTGTGTCATTTCGACCGAAGTGAGCGTAGCGAACAGAGCGGAGAAATCTTTGAGAAATGAAAAGATTTCTCGGCTACGCTCGAAATGACAAGAGTGTTAGCTAAAATGACAAAAACCGTCTATGTCATTTCGACCGAAGTGAGCGTAGCGTACAGAGCGGAGAAATCTATGAGAAATGAAAAGATTTCTCGGCTGCGCTCGAAATGACAAGAGTGTTAGCTGAAATGACAATGGCGGGGTGAAAAGTATACCCCCCCCCATTTCCTTTTTGTCAACTCTTTTCGCGGTGTTTTAGGGAAAGATTTCTCCGTTTACTGCGCCGTGATTTTGTTTGACTATTGCGAACATTAAGAGTATAATATATAAGGTTTGTCTTAAACCGTTTTTTACACAGTTATACAAATAAAAGATATTTTTCTCGGAGGTAAAAATTCAATGAAGAAAATGACCATCGACGGCAACACCGCCGCTTCGCATATAGCGTATGCGTTCAGCGAAGTTGCGGCTATCTACCCGATAACGCCGTCGTCCCCTATGGCGGAATACGCCGACGAATGGGCGGCTCAGGGCAGAGTAAATATGTTCGGACAGCCCTTGCGTCTTGCGGAAATGCAATCCGAAGCGGGCGCGGCGGGCGCGGTTCACGGCTCTTTGGCGGCGGGCGCGCTTACCACGACGTACACGGCGAGCCAGGGACTTCTGCTTATGATTCCGAATATGTACAAGATTGCCGGCGAAATGCTGCCTTGCGTATTCCACGTATCGGCGCGCGCTCTTGCGGCTCACGCTCTTTCGATATTCGGCGACCACGCGGACGTTATGGCGTGCCGTCAGACGGGATTCGCTATGCTTGCGTCGAACTCGGTTCAGGAAGCTATGGACTTGGCGCTTGTAGCTCACCTTGCAACGCTTAAAGCGAAAGTTCCGTTCGTTCACTTCTTCGACGGTTTCAGAACGAGCCACGAAGTAAGTAAAATCGACGTTATCGAATACGACGAGATTTTGCCGCTCGTCGATATGAACGACATTAAAGAGTTCAAAGCCCGCGCGCTGAACCCCGAGCACCCGCACCAGATGGGTACGGCTCAGAACCCGGATATTTACTTCCAGAACCGCGAGGCGGCTAACAAATTCTACGACGCGACCCCCGAAATCGTAAAAACGATGATGGAAAAGGTTTACAAGCTGACGGGAAGAAAGTACGAATTGTTCCAATACGTAGGCGCACCCGACGCGGAAGAAGTTATCGTTATGATGGGTTCGGGCGCCGACGCGGCGGAAGAAACGGTTAACTACTTAAACGCGCGCGGCAAGAAAGTCGGACTTATCAAGGTTCGCCTTTACCGCCCTTTCAGCGCGAAAGACCTTATCGCGGCAATACCCGCTACGACGAAGAAGATTGCCGTTCTCGACAGAACGAAAGAAGCCGGCAGCTTGGGCGAACCGCTCTATTTGGACGTTTGCTCCGCGCTTTTGGAAAACGGCAGGTCGGATATAAAGGTTGTAGGCGGAAGATACGGTTTGGGTTCGAAAGAATTCACTCCCACGCTCGTTAACGCTATCTACGAAAACCTTAACGAAAAAGAGCCGAAGAACCACTTTACGGTCGGAATTAACGACGACGTAACGGGAACTTCGCTCGTTGCAAAGGAATTCATTAACGCGTCGCCCGAGGGCACCAAGCGTTGCAAGTTCTACGGACTCGGCAGCGACGGAACGGTCGGCGCGAACAAGAACAGCATAAAAATCATAGGCGACCACACGGATATGTACGCGCAGGGCTACTTCGAGTACGACTCCAAAAAGTCGGGCGGTATAACGATTTCGCACCTGAGATTCGGTAAGTCCCCCATTCAGTCGTCGTATCTTATCGACCAAGCCGATTTCGTTGCCTGCCACAATCAGTCTTACGTAACGCGTTACGATATGGTAAGCGACCTTAAAGAAGGCGGCGTATTCTTACTTAACACGATTTGGAACAAAGAACAGCTCGAAACCGAGCTTCCCGCGTTTATGAAGAACCAAATCGCCAAAAAGCACATAAAGTTCTACACGATTGACGGTTTGAAAGTCGTAACCGAAATCGGCGCGAAGAAAGGCGTTAACACCGTTTGTCAGGCGGCGTTCTTCAAGCTCGCGGACATTATCCCCTACGAAGAAGCGGCGGGATATATGAAGCAGATGATTAAAAAGGCTTACGGCAAGAAAGGCGACGCGGTCGTTAATATGAACTACGCTTGCGTAGACAACGCTATCGCAAACCTTGTGGAAATCGACTACCCTGCGTCGTGGGCTACGGCTACAAACGGCGCGGTACCCGTAACCACCACGGACGACAAGTATTTCAACACGCTTATCAAACCCATTCTCGCACAGCAAGGCAACACGCTCCCCGTTTCGGCGTTCACGCCCGACGGTTCGGTTCCCACGGGAACGACTAAGTACGAAAAGCGCGGAATTGCGGCTTTCGTACCCGAATGGATACCCGAAAACTGTATTCAGTGCAACCAATGCTCGCTCGTTTGCCCGCACGCTTGTATCCGTCCTATCTTAACGGACGACAAGCAGACGGCGAAAGCTCCGAAAGGCTACGTAACGAAGCCCGCTACGGGACTTGACGGATATTCGTACAGAATGCAGGTAAGCCCGCTCGACTGTACGGGTTGCGCGTCCTGCGCGAACGTCTGCCCCGCTAAGGAAAAGGCTCTTAAAATGGTTCCGCTCGAAACGGCTGTTAAAAACGACGAAAAGAATTGGGAATATTCGACGAAAATACCTACGCCCGACGTTTCGGCTAAGTTCAAGCCCGACAGCATAAAGGGCAGTCAGTTCAAAAAGCCGCTGTTCGAATTCTCGGGCGCGTGCGCAGGTTGCGGCGAAACTCCTTACGTTAAGCTCGTAACTCAGCTTTTCGGCGACAGAATGATAGTTGCAAACGCTACGGGTTGCTCGTCTATTTACGGCGGCTCGTCCCCTACCTGCCCTTACACGACGAACGAAAAGGGCAACGGTCCCGCTTGGGCGAACAGCTTGTTCGAAGACAATGCGGAATTCGGACTCGGTATGAAACTCGCTTACAACGCGCGCAAAGCAAAGCTCGTTGCGGACGCGCAAAAAGCAATCGAACTCGGCGCAAGCGGCGCGATTAAAGACGCCCTTGCAGATTGGATAGCAAACTGCGACGACACGAACGGCAGCATTAAGGCGGCGGAAGCCGTAAAAGCGGCTCTCCCCGCGGCAGTTAAGGCGGCAAAGGGCGAACTCAAAGACGCTCTGAACGCGGTTAAAGACAGCGAAGACGTTCTCGTTAAAAAGTCCGTTTGGATATTCGGCGGCGACGGCTGGGCTTACGATATAGGTTACGGCGGTCTTGACCACGTGCTCGCAAGCGGCGAAAATATCAACGTTCTCGTTCTCGATACCGAAGTTTACTCGAATACGGGCGGTCAGTCGTCCAAGTCCACGCCTACCGGCTCGGTTGCGAAGTTCGCGGCGGCAGGAAAGCGCACGAAGAAGAAAGACCTCGGTATGATGGCTATGAGCTACGGCTACGTTTACGTTGCGCAGGTAGCTATGGGCGCGGATAAGAACCAGGTTATCAAGGCTATTGCCGAAGCGGAAGCATACGACGGACCGTCGCTTATAATCGCTTACTCGACCTGTATTAACCACGGTATAGATATGAGCAACGGTATGAACGAAGTTAAGAAAGCGGTCGACGCGGGCTACTGGCAGCTTTACCGCTACAACCCGACTCTTGCAGAGCAGGGCAAAAATCCGTTCACGCTCGACTCGAAAGACCCGACGGGTTCGTACCTTGACTTTATCTCGGGCGAAACGAGATACGCTTCGCTTAAAAAGGCTAATCCCGAAGTTGCGGCTAAGCTGTTCGAGCAAGCCGAAGCGGAAGCTAAGCAGAGATTGCAGAACTACAAGACCAAAGCAGGAAAATAGGATAAAACCTTGACCTCATCAGTGCGGTCGGTCGCTACGCTTTGCGACCGCACAGCTTCTCCTAAAAGGAGAAGCCTTGAAAATCAGTTACAACACAAAAAACCTTCCGATTACTCGGAAGGTTTTTTTGTGTTGTTGTAAGTTTTGAGCGATTTCTCGACTGCGTGCCTTCGGCACTCCGCTCGAAATGACAGAGCTTTGGATAGCTTCGGCACTCCGCTCGAAATACTCGCCTACGGCTCGTGGCGTTCGCGTCTGCGACGCTCGGCTGAGGACAGTATTGGAGTGGTTGCCCGCCCTGCTCTTAGCCGAGCGCGAACGCCAACAACCGTAGGTTGTCATTTCGAGCGAAGCCGAGAAATCTCTTAAATTTAATCTCTCTTGCTTTTCTTTATAAGTCTTACTCCGCAGAATGCGATAACGGCGAAGCAAACGGCAAGGAACGCGTAGAGCGCGCCGCCGCTTACGGCATTCTTACAACCCTTTTTAGCGGGTGCGGGGGTTTCTTCGCCTGCCGCCGCGGTAGTGGTAACCTTAACGGTTTTTTCTTCCGAAGCAAACGAAGTAGCGGTTGCGTCTTTTCTGTACGTAATCGTGTATTCCGTGCCTGCGGTAAGTCCCGTAAACGCGCCTACGGCAGTCCACTCGCCGTCGCCTATCTTAAAGCTGTAACCTTCTTTCGTAACCGTTATAGCCGTTGCGGAAGCGGTGGGCGTGATTTCTTCTGCGGCGGGACGAGCGGGAACGTTAAATTCCGCGAGTTCGCTCTGAACGTATCCGTCGCTTGCCTTGGTGCGCATATAGAGTTTGGTTCCCGGGGTTACTTTTGCGCCGCTCTCGATTGCGGTAGTACCTTGGTCGGAATAAACGATTATAGTTTCCGCGTCGAACGTAACGGTTTCAGCCGCATAGTTAATCGTAAGTGCGGTTTCTTCGGGCTTGGAAGCGACTGCCGTTTCTACGAATTCGATAGACTTGATAGTAAGTACTTTCGCTTCGCTCTCGTCCTGCGTATCCAAGTAAAGTCTTAAACCAACGTCGCCCGCCTTGATAGCAATTTGCGCTTTCGTAGTGTCAACGTATAAGGTTTGTTCTACACCGCCTTTATACAAGGTGTGTCCGCTTACTACGTTGCTGTTGCCTTCGTAAACAGCCATTGTAAAATCTTTATCTGCGCTGAATACCATTTTTACAAATCTGTCGGAAGTCTGCCAATTCGTTACGGGAACATTTACAAAGTTGTAGTTTGCCCCGTCTTTTGCCGCCCAAGAAATTACGGTGCCGTCGCCGCTCTGAGTTATCGTAAAACGGCTTTGGTCTTGCGTCAAAGGTCCGACAGCCGAAGTAACGTTCGGGTCGTCGGTTGCAAAAGAGGGTTTTGCATTTGCAAACGCTATTCCGCCGAATTCTATGCTCTGCTCGCTTGCGATTGCGCCTGCGGCAAACTTAACCGAGAATACCAACGCCGTTTTTTGAGTAACGGTAGCCGCATAAGTGCCTATCGAACATACCGAAAGTTTATAACCGTCGGTCTGAGCCGCAAAAGTAGTTACGTTCCAAGCGGAAAAAATATTTCCGCACATAAATACTTTTTTACCTTGCAAATCGGGTTTAGGATTGGTTTCGGATATAAGAACTTCGTTCATATGCGCTTCGATTGCGCTTATTCCGCTCGTAGCCTTATATTTGACGTACAAATTGCTCCAACCCGTAGGTACTCCGTCGATAGGAATCGTTATATGGGTAATTTTTGCAGTTTCACCCGTTACGGAATCGGTATAATCTTCGACTGCGGCGTCGCTAAACGTAACGGTTGCTATACCGTCGGTTATGCCGTCGGACGTAAGCGAAGTATCGAGATTGTTTTGCGAAATCGTAACGTTATTCGAACCCGTCCAATCGCTATATCCTTTAAGAACCGTATCGGTAGGGGTTTCGGGCGGGATATATTGAGAAGGCGTATAACTTACTTCACCGACTTTGAAACTGTTTATCGTTACAGTTCCCGTATCGTAGAAATAAATGCACAAATGACAATTTGCAGCTGTCGTTCCTTCCGTATATCCATTAGAAAGAATTGTAGTTTCCTGCCCTGCGGGTATCGTTTTCGCATCCCACTGCCCTAAATCATTTTCCCACGCTAATGCTGTGCTCCAATCATAACTCAACAACGCAATGCGTACTCTTACATCAGCATCGGAAACCAATTTGATTTCAATAGATTCATTTACATAGTTACCAATTTCAACAGTTCCTTGCAATGCATTTCCATTCGTAAAAGATAACTGCGTTTTTCCGTCGGCAGTTCCATTTACGTCAAGACCCGGCGCGGCGCTTATCGACCCTACGGTCAGCTCGCCGTCGGCGGCTGCCGTAACCGCTACTCCCATACACAGCGCCAAACACAGCGCAAGCACGAGAGTGCATAACCATTTTGCCTTTTTCATTTTTAATAATTCCTCCTTATTTTAACGGGCTTTTGCCCGAAATTTGACTTGAAAAAATTTTAATCTTCAAACACTATGGAAGTGAACTCGATAGTTCTCGTTCCCGCAAAGCCCGACGACGCTCCCGACGGGTCGTTAAGGTAAATTCTCAGAGCCGTTAAAGTTGCTTCCCAGAAAGCGTTTCCGTCGGACTGCTTTTTAGCTTTCGAGAAATCGAACGTTATAGTCCAATCGTTCCCGTCTTTTTCGACCTTGTACGTAGTTCCGTAAGCGGCGGAATCGGTTCCCGAAGCTCCGCTTTCGGTTACGCCGAACGTTTCCCAAGTCGAACAGAGCACCGCTTCGCCGTTGTTCTGTTTTACGTTGGACGCAACGAGCGCAATACCCATACGGTCGATTTCTTCGGCAGTGAACTTAACTATCATTTTCGATTTGGGCGCGTCGGGGGTGTAGCCCGAAACAGGCATCGAAAGATAGTACCAAGACGAATACCAGGAATACGTTACCGTGCCTTTGCCGCCGAGTTCGATATTATCGTAAGAAATATTCGACGAAATCGTGGTCGACCAAGCTCTGCCGATAGTCGCGCCGTCGGTTGCGGTACGGTTGAATACGATATCGCTTACAACCGCTTCGCCCGAATTGTTGTTATCCATTCCGTCGAGCGAGTCGAACCAGATACAAATCTGATATACGCCGTAATTTTTTATAAATTCTCCGGGAACGCTCGACCAATCGCCCATAGATATAGGCGAAGTTCCGTCGAAGTTAACCGTGTGCTCGTGTTCTCCGTCCGCGGCGTTGGTAACCGTTACCATAGAAACGTAATTCTGCCAATTATTGCCGCCGGTGGAGAACATAACGCCTATGGAATACCCTTTTACGCCCGTCGTGTTGAGCTTTATCGAAAACTCCGCATAATCGGGAACGGAATCTTTATCCATAATCGGGATATAAACCTGCGAATACTGTTTTACTCCGTCATAGGAAACTTTAAGTCCCGTAACGAGTTCGGGATTTTCGGAATCGTTTTTAACGCTTTCGAGATTGTAACCCGAGCCTTCGTTGGTAGCAGACCCGTCGAAGTTGACGGACGGCACTATGTATTGCATATCAAGCCCCGGGTTATCGTCTTTGACGAACTCGAACGACTTAATCGTTACGCTCCCCTTTCGGTCGGAAACAACCTGCACGGGAATCGAATCGACGAAAATTGCAAAGCCGATAATCTTAGCGTTTTCGAGCAGGTTTCCGCTGCCCATAGTCTGCCACTCGCCGTTCAGCTTTGTGAACTTGTCGAGCCGAGCTATAATACGCCTGTCGGTCTGTCCGCCAAGGTCGCCCGAATATACGGTAACCGCGCGGTTGTTATCGGTATACATTTCGTAATATATCGCCTGAACCGTTATTTTTTCGGCGGTCTGACTGTTTACGGTAATAATGATATTGCCGTACTCCGCGTGATAATTATCTACCGCCGCATACACGTAGTCCCAATCGTTGAGATTGTCGTACGTAATTACGGGGAATTCGCCGTCCGCGTTTATTTCGTACTCGCCGTAGGACGCGTAGCCCTTAACCGTCGGCGCTTTGTTCGTATCGGCGTCGGCAGGCGCGTTCTCGGGCGCTTCGGGATACGTTACGTAACTGCCGTTTACGTTGGGCGCGGTTATCTCGGGGCGCGGAACCGTGTCCGTCCACTCGGGCGTTTTGGCTTTGTTGCAACCCACGCACGCAAGCGTCATAAGCGCCGCCGCAAGATATGCTATAATACGTTTTTTCATATTTAATCAAGACCTCCTTGATAGTTGTTTTTTAAGGATAAATTTTCGGAGATTTCTCCGCGCGCGACTGCGTCGCTTGGTCGAAATGACAGTGATGCGGTGCGCGTTGCTTGGTCGAAATACTCGCCTGCGGCTCGTGGCGTTCGCGTCTGCGACGCTCGGCTGAGGACAGTGATGCGGTGCGCGTCGCTTGGTCGAAATACTCGCCTGCGGCTCGTGGCGTTCGCGACTGCGACGCTCGGCTGAGGACAGTGTTGCGGTGCGCGCCGCTCCGCTGAGAGCGTAGTCGCGGCGTAGACGGACAACAGGCGACGCGGCGGCAAGGGCGCGTATCCAAACATACGTAACCGCGCCGACGCGGCGCGCGTAGTCCGTATACGCCGATGAATACGCTCTCAGCCTTTGACGCTGCCGAGCACAAGCCCTTTAACGAAAAACTTCTGCGCGAACGGATAAACCGCCATTATAGGAATCATTGCTATAAAGATTTGCGCCGAACGCAAAGTTTTTCCCGGGAGAGCTTCAAGACGCGCGCGTTCCGCTTCGGAAAGGTTGCCCTTGTTGGAAAGCTCGTTCGCTTCGTTAATCATATTGTAGATATACGATTGAAGCGGCACTTTCGTAGGGTTCATATATATCGCGCCGTCGAACCAGCTGTTCCAATGCTGTACCGCCGTAAACAGTATTACGGTAGCGAGCGCGGGCAACGATACGGGCAGATAAATGCTCCAAAGTATTCTGAAATTCCCCGCTCCTTCCAACATTGCCGATTCTTCGAGCTGCTGCGGTACGAGCCTGAAAAAGTTTATCAGCAAAACCATATTCCAAGCGTTCATTGCCGTGGGCAGAACGAGCGCCCAGATTGTGTTGTACATTCCGAGCTTAGTTATAACCATATACGTGGGAACGAGTCCGCCCGAAAAGAACATTATTACTATAAAGAACACGGTGTAGAACGTTCTTCCGCTGAAACGCGATTTCGACTTAGACAGCGGATATGCCGCAAGCGTTATGACCGCGAGCGAAATAACCGTTCCGAGCACTACTCTCAAAACGCTCCAACCGAACGCGCGGAAAAACTCGCTGTTCTGCAAAAGGTACTTGTACGCGTCGCCCGTGGGGTTCATCGGGTAAAAGCTGACTAAGCCCGCGTCGACCGATTCGGCGTTTGAAAGCGAAATCGCCAAAAGATTGATAAACGGCAACAGGCAGAAAATCGAAAAGATTATAAGAAACGCGCCGTTCAGTACGGTAAACACTCTCCGCGAAGCGGTAGTCTTGATTTTCATAGGTTTTGTTTTTTCCATTAGCGTATCCATAGCGTTATCCCCTCAGAAAATCCTGTAACCTTTTACCTTGTACGCAATTCCGTAAGAAATAGCAAAGAAGAAACAACTTACTATCGACTTGAAAAGTCCTATCGCGGTACCCATAGAGAAGTTATTCTGCGTAAGACCTATGCGGTAAACCATCGTATCGAGTATGTCGCCCGTGGAATAAACCGACGGGTTGTACATAACGAGTATTTGCTCGAATCCCGCGTTCATTATGTTGCCTATGTTGAGTATACACATAAGAACAATCATAGACATTATGCCGGGAATAGTTACGTGCAAACACCTGCTCGTATGCCCCGCGCCGTCTATCTTTGCCGCTTCGTACAGCTCGGGGTCTATGCCCGTTATCGCCGCAAGGAATACGACCACCTGATAACCGACCGTTTTCCACACGTCCGAAATTATGACTATAAGCCTGAAATGATTCTTCGACGTTATCCAGGACTTGCCCGCTATCCCGAGTTTTCCGAGTATAAGGTTTACCGTTCCCGTAGTAGAGAACATTTCGACCATTATGTTTCCGAGAAGCACCCAGGACAAAAAGTACGGCAAAAATATTATCGTCTGCACGCTCTTTTTAAGGTGCTTGTTGTTTACTTCGTTGATAAGAAGCGCGAGTATTATGGACAATACCGAGTTCAGAACCAGCTTATACAAAGCTATAATTACGGTGTTGCGCGTAGCCGTCCAGAAATCGTCGCGCGAAAACAGTAATTTGAAGTTGTACACGTCCACCCACTGCGAGCCGAACATTCCGAGCGCGGAATTGTAGTTTTCGAACGCCATTATTATGCCGATAAGCGGAACGACCGAAAACACTATGCCGAGCACGATGCCGGGCAACATCATAAGGTGAAAAGACGCCTGCCTTTTTATTTTCGCATATTTAGAAATTCTGAACGCTTTTTCCATATCTTCCTGCCTTTATCGTTAATCCTTTTTTGGTTGAGCGTCGTACCAGGCGTTGACCTGCTTTATAATCTTGTCGCCGCCGTTCTTGTTGTACGTTTTGGTTACGAATTCGTCGAAGTAGTTAAGTTCGAGTTCGCCCGTTATTATCTGAGTGAATATCTCGTTTACTCTGTCGGTAAGGTAACTGCCGAAGTCTTTCATAGTGGTAAGCGACGCGCCGTAGAACTCGTTGTACTTGGCTTTCTTCGCGCCCGTGGTAAGGTCTACGACGTATGCGTACGAGCCGTCGGGGTCTATCATTTCGTGGTAAATTCCCCAGCCCGCGCGCTCTTTCTGCGTTAACTTATCTTCGTCGGGGTGCTCTTCGAGTCTGCGCATTGCCGCATAGTACGGATACCCGTCCGCAAAGTGCAGAATCTTTTCGCGGTTTTTCATTGTGTCGAAAATCTCTTTGTAGGTCGGATTGGCTTCTATCTCGGCGATAAGACTGCGCTTTAATATAGTAGTAACGTTGTTAGCCGAGCTTACTACGTAGTCGCCTTGCTCCGCGCTCGCAACTTCTTCGGTCGCGCCGTCTTTAAGGCGGGCTTCCGTGTCGCCGAAACCTGCGTCGAAAAGGTCCTTGAACACTTTCTGAACGCGCTCGTACTCTCTTATCGACGATATGCCGTCCCAGAGTTTGATGGGAACGAGTTGGTCGTCGAAGCCTGCGGACGGAAGCGTGAGCGATGCGCCCGTGGTCTTGTCGACGTAGCGTTCCGCGCTGTCGTCGGAGTAGTAAATGTCGTAGAAAAGATTTATGAGCTTGACTACCGCTTCGGGGTGAGCGCACTTGCTCGAAACAAGATTGTAGCCCGAAACCGAAACGCGGCTTACCACGGGCAACGATTCGTTATCGCCGTAGTTCGGCAAATCGACCCAAGTCCAATCAACGGGTTCTTCGCCCTTTTGTTCAGCCTTGTAGCTGTCGTCGAGAGCGTCTTTCGGAAGCCACCACTCGCCGAACGTCATACCTACGTAGCCCGCTCTTATGTTTGCCTGAATCTGCTCGGTCGTTTTGGAAGTGAAATCTACGTCGAGTATGCCTTTGGAGTACATTTCGCGCATAGTAGAAAGCGCGTTCTTCGTTTCCTGCGAAGTCGTGGACGCTATAAGGTCGCCGTTGCCGTCGTCGAAGTATGCGCCTATCGACGCGCCGTGCGCGTTGAACAAGCCTTCCGCCGAGTACGACCCCGCCCAGGTAAGCTCTTTCTGCATAGCAAACGGAATTATGCGGTTTGCGGGAATGCCCGTTTTAGCGGCAATCGCAGCCTTATTGTCTACGAACGCCTGACCTACGGCTATCATTTCTTCAACCGTAGTCGGAGGAGCGTCCATTTCGACTATATCGAGCCAATCCTTGCGGATATAGAGCCGCTGAGCCGCCGCATACGTGTTCGTTATCATAGGGAGCGCGTATAAGCCGCCTTCTTTCATAACCGTGGGAAGTAAGTCGGGCATATACGTTAAGTAGTTTTCGAGTAATTCGTCATTGAGATTGTAGAAGTAGCCGCTTAAATCAGCCAGCGCGCCCGTATCTCTGAGCGACGAGAACAGCGAACCGTCCGTCGTGTAGAACATATCGGGAGTGTTGCCCGCGCCGATTGCAAGATTCAACTTAGAATCGTACACCGTGGACGCGCCGACGGTCGTGTATACCAGCTCGATGTTGAGATACTGCTTTGCTATCTTGTTGAACGCCTGATTCTCGGGCGTCGTATTCGACGGAACTCCCGATTTCGGTTGATACGCAACAGCCGCAACCGTGATTTTAACGGGTTCGTCGTACGGTTCGAGCATAGGATAATGCTCGCGGAACGTAGGGTCGTCGCGGCTCACTACGGGCGCGGGAAGCGTTCCGGGGTCTATCGCAACGTAGCTGTAATCGGGTTCGTATCCGCAACCCATTACCGACACCGACAGAATAACCGCCGTTATTACGGTAAGTACAGTTTTTAAGATTTTTTTCATATTCTT
Source organism: Clostridia bacterium (assembly GCA_013316045.1). Taxonomy (GTDB): domain Bacteria; phylum Bacillota; class Clostridia; order Christensenellales; family Pumilibacteraceae; genus RACS-047. The sequence continues at coordinate 27,945 of WSNJ01000001.1, read as the reverse complement.
TCTCCTATATTTTTAAGTAAGGAATCTCCGAAACCGAGCGAAGTATAGTTTTAGAGATTTCTCCACGCGCGACTTCGTCGCTTGGTCGAAATGACAGTTACTACCGCCGTAGGCGGCGGAGACGGGTGTGAAGAACGGCAACAGTCGGTTTGCCGCCGACGGGAGTTTATTTCGCATAAATGACCAAGGTGGCAAACCGAACGTAGCCGTTATGCGCGCCCGTATACGCCGCCGCTAAGCGAAGATTTCGACTTCACTAACCCACATAATATTAACCCTTACAGGGTCGCCGTACTTGTCGGTACAGCCCATTCCGGACGGTTGAAGGACTCTGACTCTTTCGGTGGAAACGGATGCGAACGTGAACTCGGTCGTCTGCTGGAATGCAAGATAATCGCCGTCTTCTTCCGCGGGCGCACTGCTGAACGTTGCCACGTTAATCCACGAACCGTTTATCCATACCTGAACGATTGCCTTTTGCGGCGAGTAGTACGTGTCGTTATCGTTAGCCCAGTGAACGACTACTTTCGAGATACTCTTTTCGCCGTCGAACGCGAACTGTATCCAGTGATCGTTGGTGTTATCCATACTTGCCCACGATTCGCGCGCCCAGTTGTTCTGATTGTGATTTTCGGGCGTTGCATACCAGCCGTCGTTGATTGCGGCGGTATCGTAGCCTACGTAGGTGTCGTTGTCGTCTACCGTTACGGTAACAAGCTCGTTGCCTGCGTATGCAAGGTTGTTTTCGCTTACGTCGGCGTTAGCTTCGCCCAAGCCCGTCGAGCCGAGCTTGCTCAGAGCGAGTTCGCCGCGCTTTGCGGTAAGCTCTTTTACGTCGACATTCGGGTTGCAAGCCGTGAACAAAAGATGGTCGTACGTGCAGTAAGGAATAAAGTCGTACTTCCAACTGTTGTTGTAATATTCGCGCGGCATATAATTATACTCGTATTCGTTGCAGTAATCAAGACAGAATACGGGGAAATAATCGTATCTGCGTACGGCGTTTATAACGTTGCAAGCCACGTAAGTGTTATATTCGACTGCGGCTTCGTCAAGGTCGGTAACTCTGTTGCCTTCGAAGTCGTAAGTCGTGTTAAAGCTCTCGAACATAAGTCCCGAAATGTACGGGGATATGTATTTAAGCAAGTTGAATCCGCGGTTTGCAACGAGCTTTGCTTCGGGATACGTTTCGTGCAGAAGTTTTACAAGCTCTACAAGTCCGCCGAGCGATTCGGGGCGAACGTCGACCGTATCGAGCGTATCGAGAAACAGTCCGTCAACGCCGTAATCGAGAATCTGACCCGCCTGTTCGAGAATTTTCTGCTGCCAAACGGGATTTGAAGCGTCGACAAAATAGGACCCCCAATTAGTGTTAACTTTCGGGTATCCGTCTTCGTAAACGTAGTAGGAAGCATAGCCGCCCGCGCCTAAGCCGTCGGCAACTTCGAGATTCGTATCTTCCCCTACGGATATGTAAGCGATGGTATACGTACCGTTATCGCTGAGTTCTTTTACTTTTTCTTTGGCGTTATCGTTTCCGAACAGAACGTTCGAGTGCATAATGGCAACGTCGAAATTCTTCTGTTCTTCGACGAAATCGCCGTAATAACATATAAACGACGAAACGTCGAGCCAATCTTTTTTCAGACCCGCCTGTTTCTCTACGACAGGGCGGGAAAATATACTAAGACTGCCCCCCCCCGCG
>WSNJ01000001.1:0-26144 GCA_013316045.1 Clostridia bacterium | reverse complement strand
GACCCGCCTGTTTCTCTACGACAGGGCGGGAAAATATACTAAGACTGCCCCCCCCCGCGGAACATCCGACGCTTACATAAGCTATACTTATAACCATAAGCACGGACAATACTACCGACATAACTTTACGTTTCATCTTTTACCTCCGTTATTTTCAGAATATATATCGTCAATAAAAATTTGTTTTCCGCCGCCGAGCCGCGACTTTTCCGCCGCGAACGCCATAAGATGCGTTCTTACCGAAGTTTTTACCGAGCTTGCCGTTTCGCCGCCGTTTTCGAGAGCCGCGAACATTTCGTCGAGCATTCTGTTGTCGCCGCCGCCGTGTCCCGAAAGGTCTACGGCGATTTTGTTTATATCGTACTCGTAAGGCTCGTGCCCGAACCGCGTTACCGTAACGGTATTCTTGCCTTGGTCGGCGATAATCTCGCCCTTTGTTCCGAATATTTTATATTCGCGGAAATTCTTGGACGTGAATCCCGTCATAGTAAGAGTCGCGACCGCGCCGTTCTCGAAATTCATTTCGGCGACCTGATTGTCTACTACGTTATTGTCGCAATGAAATACGCATTTTCCGTAAGGTCCGCTTTCTATCGCCTTTTCGAGCTTTTCGCGCGTGGGGTTCTCCGCGAGAATGTCGCACGGCCAACCGCGGTTTCCCGCCGCGTCGTAGCCAATCTCGTTATTGTCGAAATAAATTTTGTACGCGTTGTACGGACAGTCTTTGACCGAGCAATCGACGCAACGCTTTGCGCTGCCTGCGGGCGCGTTCTTCTCGTTGAAGTAAAGCAAAGACCCGTAGCTCGAAACGGATACGCACGGCGAACCCATAAGCCACGAAATAGCGTCGAAGTCGTGGCAGCACTTCTGTACTATCATAGGCGTTTCGGTCAGGTCGCTGCGCCAGTTTCCTCGAACGAAAGAGTGCGCCTGATGCCAATATCCGACGTTTTCGGTCGCGCGGATTACGGCAACTTTGCCGATATCGCCTGAATCTATTATCTCTTTTATTTTGCGGAAAAATTCGGTATAGCGCAAAACGTGGCAAACGACAACCGTCTTTTTTGCCTTAACAGCCGCTTTTTCTATGTCCGCGCAATCTTTCGGATTCATTGCGACGGGTTTTTCGAGCAAAAGGTCGTAACCCTTATCGAGTGCGGCGAGCGCGTGCGCCTTGTGCTGAAAGTCCTGCGTCGCAATAATCATAACGTCCGCAAGCTTAGGCTCTTTGAGCATATCTTCCGCGCTTTTATATCTGCGGTTTGCGGGAACGGAAAATTCGTCTCCGCAAAGTTTAAGTTTCTCGTCGTCTATATCGGCAACGGCGACTATACGCATTCGCTCCGAACGCAAATGCTGATATTTAGCGTACGTATGGTAGCCGCGTCCTCCCAATCCGGCTATTGCAACATCAAACAATTTCATCTGGTTTCTCCGTAAAAAAGTTCGCTGCGGTAATCCGTTCAGACGTTCGTCTTACCCGAATTATAGCACATTAAACACACCTTGTCAATACCTGTTAAAAAATTTTAATAAAACTTTTTTGTTTACTTTTTGTTTACCGACTTGCGTTTGCGAAGCGCGAGCAACAGCGCCGCCGAAAGAACGAGCGGAACGCCTATTATAGCCGACGCGCCGATACTGCTCTTGCAACCCGATTTGCCGCCGTCGGAGCTGTCCGAACCCGTTTTCTCCCATTGGGCATAGAACACGCCGTGTCCCGTTATGCTCGAATAATCGCCCGACCAACCTTTAAGCGTATAGCCGTCGCGCTTGTAAACGGGCGGAGTTGCCGCCGTTCCGTAGGCTACTTCCTGAGTGGATTCGCCGCTTTCGAGAGTTGCTTCTTCGCGCGATAAAAATCTGACGGTATACATTTCGGGAGTCCAGAGCGCTTTGATTACCACGTTGTCCGTTATGCTGTCGAACTCGCCGCTCCAACCCGCGAAAATATGACCCGTCTTTTCAAACGTCGGAGCCGTAGCGGCTTCCGTATATTTAACCTGCTGAACGGTTTCGCCGTCCGTAAGCGTTCCGCCGTCGCCGTCGAACGTAACGGTGAAAATAGCTTTTTCCCATTTTGCCGAAAACGTTACGTTTTGCAATACTCGGTAACCGTCGCCCGCCGAATAAACGTTTGTTCCGTCCGTCCAGCCCGCGAAAACGTAGCCGTGGCGTACGGGTATCTGCTCGGGCAGAACGGTGCTGCTTCCGCCCGCTACCTTAATTGCCTGCGGAACGTTCGACGTACCGCTTTCGGACGTAAACGTTACGGTGAATTGCACAGCCGTGCCGCCCACCTGCTCGAAAGAGTCGCTTCCCGAAACGGTTTCGTTCGTTACGGTAAGCGTTCCGAGCTTATTCGCGCCCAAAGTCGCGTCGTAGCCGTTAACGTTTGCAAACAGTATCGAACGCGCCGCCGACATAGTTTTTTCTTCCTTGTCGCGTATGCGGATATATACGTTGTATTCGCCCGCGGGAATATCCGACGGCAAACGGAAATTCATTCCGTAATTTTCCGTAGTTTTGGAAAGAATATTGCGCACGTCCAAGTCGGTCGGGCATATATACGTATTGCTTCCCGATACGAGTATAATATTCGCTAATTTTTCGTTGACTACGTTGCCGAAACCTACGTTTTCGATTGAACCCGCAAGTTTGAACGTGCCGCCGCGCGCTACCGACGCAGACAGTTTGGACTCTCTGAGTACGAGTCTGTACCCTAAATGCGCCGTTATGTAGTCGAATTGTTTTTTGCCCGCATAAACGGGGTCGTTACCCGTGTACGCATTTTTTTTCCAATAATTGACTACGCTGTCGTTCCAAGCGATATTCAAATAGGTCGTATGCGTTAAAAACGCTTCCTGCTCAACGTGTTCGGCATTATTCCAATCTCCGATTACTTCGCCTTTGGGAGCTGTCGTATCGATAACGACTTCGCCGCCGTAGAGCGTATGCGTTGCCTGATTTCGAAGCCAGGCGATTTCTTCCGTGCGGTTGCCGAAAGTTCCCAGGTCGGTAGAGCTTCCCAGATAGCCGTCGTTATAGAGTCCCACGCGGTAAGCGTCGGTTCCCTTTACCGAAACGAAAGAACTCATATTGTCGGCTGTAAGATTTTTGCCGTACTTTTCGTTAGCCCAATATCTGTAATACAGCGGCTGACGTACGCTTACCGTCCTGCATTCGGGGACGGCTTTTAGCCAGGCTTCGACAAGGCGGAAATACGTATGCGCGCCCGAATTCGCAAGCGCTGTGGAATGTTGCTCGCCCCAAGGTCCGAACATTCCCGTTTCTACGCTTACGATTACGTCGATATTGCGCGAAAGCATTTCGCCGAGCTGAGCTATATGAGTTTCGATAAGGTCCATAGACGGCTCGTTGTTTTTATACGTGCCGCTCGGGTCGTAGGAAAACCTGATTATTACCGACCTGCCTTCTTTCCTTATAATGGCAAGCGTACTCTCTATTGCCGTGAGCGCTTCGTCGGAAATAGGTCCGTCCGTGCCGCCCGCGTTCGTCGAGAATTCTTCGAGTCCCAATCGCAGGTGAATAATTCCGTAATTGCTACACCAGACTTTCAACGACGATTCCGCCCATAGCGGCAGGCTCTCGTCGGCAGGCAAGGTTCTTTGCAACGCCTGATAAAAACCGCGGTCGGGGTTTATTATGTTTTCCGTACTTTCGGTATAGTTAAGTCCGCTGTCTTTCATATCCGAGTCCGCCACGGTTTGCGCGCCCGCCGCCGAAGCCGCAGTGCGACCGACTGCGTGCGGCAATAAGGATAAACAAAAAGCCGCACACAAAACAGTTATCAGAATTCCCAATCTTCTTTTTTTCATACTCATCATCTCACTATTTTGTTTACTAAACATATTTTGTTTACTATAATTCTAACACGCCCGCAATGACTTGTCAAGAGTTTTCGATAAAATTTTTCAACTTTTTTACTTAAATTTTCGATTGTTTAGTAAAACTTTGCTCCGAAATACATTGACCTTTTATAAATTATGTGCTATAATACTAAAAAACCAAGGAAAATTCTCAAAATGGCAACAATCAGAGACATAGCCGCGGCGACGGGCGTTTCCATCGCCTCGGTTTCGCGCATATTGAACAACGACCCCGTTTACAAGGTAAAAGACGAAACGCGCCGCAGAGTACAGGAAGCGGCGAAAGAGCTTAACTACAACCCGTCCCCCGCGTATAAACGCCACAGGCAGGCGAAAGGCAACATAGGTTGCATTCACCACTTAACCGCCGAAGGGCAGGTAGACAGCTACTATTCGTCGATTCTGCGCGGAGCACGCGTATACTTGGAGCGGCACGGCTTTTCGCTTAACTTTACGCAATCGCAGTTCGACATTGCCGACAAAAAGAACTTCGAGTCGCTGTTCCGCTCGCCGATTGGCGGTCTTATTATAATGGATACGCTGTCGGACGAAATGATGGAATTCGTTCATTCGAAAGTAAAGTACGTAGTCGGAATAGACACTCAGAACAACGATATCGACAACGTGCGCTACAACCGTTACGAAGCCGGTTGCCGAGCTATGCGCCACCTTATAGAAAACGGGCACAGGAAAATCGCGTACATAGGCTCTAAACTGCCCGCGTCGAACGATATAAATTTCGGGCGTTACGAAGCGTACAACCGTATGATGAATCTGCACAACCTGCCCATTCTGCCCGAATGGACTATCGACTGCAACTGGGAAAGACAGGTTTGTTTCGACAAAACGCTCGAACTTCTCAAAGCCCCCGTGCGCCCGACCGCGATTTTCGTGGGAAGCGACCATATGGCTATGGCGTGTATGGGCGCGTTGCATCAAATGAAAATCGACGTTCCGAGCGAAATTTCGGTTATCGGCATAAGCGATATAGAAACTTCGAAGTATCTTACTCCCCCGCTTACGACGATTGCGGTTCCGCAATACGAAATCGGAGAGATTGCCGCCGAAGCTCTGCTCGCACGCATAAACGGGACTACGACTTCCGTTCCCAAACAGATATTTGTACCCACGAAACTGATAGTCCGCGAGAGCGTAAGTAATATAGGATAAGCCGATTGAAAAGAATCGGGATAATCGGGCAGGAAAACGCTTTACCCGAAACGGATTTAGTTATATAATGTAGATATGGAATTTCAGAACGTATCGGTAAAAAGAAGAAGTATAAGAAAGTATAAGGCTCTCCCCGTAGAGCACGAAAAGGTTCGCGCGGTAATAGAAGCGGCTACGCTCGCGCCGTCCTGGAAAAACTCGCAGGTTACGCGCTACTACGTTGCCGAGAGCAAAGAAGCCGTTGCCGCCGTGCGCGAAACTATGTCCGAATACAACAGGGGCAACACGGCGAACGCGCCCGTCCTTATCGTCGTAGCGATAGAAAAAAACCGCTCCGGTTTCGGCGCCGACGGAAAGCCGACAAACGAACTCGGAAACGGTTGGGGTCTGTACGATTGCGGTCTGCAAAATATGAATCTGTTGCTTAAAGCCGCCGATTTGGGTCTGGGCACGCTCGTTATGGGTTTGCGCGACGCCGAAAAGCTGAAAAGTATTTTTTCCGTTCCCGACAGTCAGATAATCGTAAGCGTAATCGCGCTCGGCTATGCGGATATAGACCCGCAGATGCCGCCCCGCAAATCGGTCGACGAAATAGCAAAGTTTTTTTGAGTTTTTAACCTCTCAACTCTCTCTGAATTGATAGCGGTACAGTTCGGCGTAAAGTCCGCCGTTCTCTATAAGCTGTTCGTGAGTGCCGCGCTCGGACACAACGCCGTCGGTGATTACCAAAATCTCGTCGGCGTTTTTCACGGTCGAAAGTCTGTGCGCCACAACGAGCGTAGTTCTGCCGCGGCTGAGTTCCGACAGCGAGCTTTGCACCTGCATTTCGGTCATATTGTCGAGCGCGCTCGTAGCTTCGTCGAGAATAAGCACGGGCGGATTTTTAAGAAATGCGCGCGCAATGGATATGCGCTGTTTCTGTCCGCCCGAGAGCTTTACGCCGCGCTCGCCGACTTCGGTGTCGTAGCCGCCGGGCAGTCCGCAAACAAAGTCGTGAATATTCGCGCGTTTTGCGGCGAGAATCATTTCGGCTTCGGACTTGTCGGGCGAACCGTACATAATATTGTCGCGGATACTGCCCGCAAACAGGAAAACGTCTTGCGCGACGACCGCTATTTTATCGCGCAGCGTAGCGGCGGAAACGTCGTTAATATCCACGCCGCCTATCGAAATCACGCCCCCGTCCCGCAGATAAAAGCGCGGAAGCAAATGGCAAATCGTAGTCTTTCCGCCGCCCGAACTGCCCACGAGCGCGACTGTCTTTCCCTTTTTTACGGTGAACGAAACGCCCTTTAACACTTCCGAACTTTCGCCGTCGTTGTTCTTATAGCCGAAACTCACGTTGTCGAAAACAATATCGCCGTCCATATCCGACTCGACGGGGTTTTCGGGTTGGTACTCGGCGGGCATATCCATAAGCTCCGAAAACCGCTTAAAGCCCGTAAGTCCGTCCTGAATTTGCTCGAACAGCGTTACGAGCGTTCTGAGCGGCGTTAAAAGCATAGTTACGTAAAGAATAAACGCGGTGAAATCCGCCCCGCTTATAACGCGGTAAAAAAACAGAAGTCCGCCGCCGACGAGCGCAAGCAGATAAAGAAAATCGTTGAACGCCGACATTCCGCCCTGAAACGCGCCCATCGCCCTATAAGATTCGGAGCGCGCTTTTTTGAACCGTGCGTTTACGCCGTCGAACTTGTTGCTTTCGGAGAGTTCGGCGTTATAGGCTTTCGTAACCCTTACGCCCGATACCGACGATTCGACTTCGGCGTTTACTTCGGCTATTTTCTTGCGCGATTCGTCGAACGCCTTATTCATACGACTGCGCATTTTTATCGCAAAAAACAGCATAAACGGAACGTAACAAACCACAATCAGCGCGAGCCATAAGTTTATGAGCGCAAGCATTATAAGCGCGCCTATAATAGAGATAAACGAATTGAACAGGTCTTCGGGACCGTGGTGCGCAAGCTCCGACACTTCGAACAAGTCGTTGACTATGCGCGACATAACGCTGCCCGTCTTGTTCTCGTCGAAGAACGAAAACGGAAGCGTTTCGATATGACGGAACAAATCGCGCCGCATATCGCCCTGAATCCGAACGCCGAGAACGTGTCCCCAATAGCCGACTATAAACGTAAGAATGCTTTTCAGCGCGTAAATTCCCGCCAATGCTATCGCCCATACTATAAGCAGGCGCAGATTCTGATTAGGCACGTACTCGTTCATTATGTTGCGCGCTATCATCGGATAAAACATATTGCAAACCGAAATCGTAAACGAGCAGATAAGGTCGGTTATAAATAACTTCCTGTGCGGCTTGTAGTATGAAAAAAATCGCTTAATCAGTTTCACAAAAACTCTCCCGAACTCTTTTTCCGTTACGATTATACCATAAAATAAAAAATTCGGCAATAAAATCAGCCGTTTACAAAACTTTAACAAAACAGTTACAAAGACAATTTTCGGCGTATCTTTATATATAAAAAGCGGATACAAACGTTAAGTCTGTATCCGTTTTTTTATTTCATTCAACGCAAAAGTACCGGACAACCGTAAAAACGGTCGGAAAATGTGCGATTTTATAAAAAGGTTTTGTATGTATACAAAGCGCGTTGACGAAATACAAATTAAGTTTACGATATATTTCGCTCAATGTCAAGCGTTCTCGATTGAGAACCGATAAAATTTTTGCAAATTGTATAATCTATCATAAGGTTCTTAATTGAGAACGGAGATTGATTATGAGTTTGGCAGAAGCAATAAAAATCCGCATATTTAACTTGATGAAAGAGAAAGGTTTTTCGCAATACGATTTTTACACAAAAGGCGGCATTCCGAAAGCTACCGTTTCACAGGCTCTCAACGGTACGAGAGAACGCCTTGCCGTCAGAACGGTTTACGAAATAATCAGCACAATGGGTATTTCTCTGAAAGAGTTTTTCGATGACCCTATTTTCGACGATATCAGCGACTGAACTTTCGGGCTTATATAATTTGGGAAATGGGGTGATTTTATGAAATTGATTGAAGCCGTAGGTATAAGACTCGATAATTTAATCAAAGCAAACGAAAACTTTACCGAATACAAATTGGCAAAGAAAGCAGGTATGCCGCATTCAACGGTATGGAAAATAATCCATCCCGATTTAACTTTGGTAAAAACGGTAAAACTCGATACTCTTTATCAGATTACCGACACTCTCGGCATTAGCTTAAAAGAATTTTTCGATGACCCTATTTTCGACGATATCAGCGACTGAACGGAATTTCACTTGACAAAAAATTTATATTGTCGGAAAATATAAATAAAGGAGAAAGCACTATGAGTAAGACAGTTAAAAGCGGAAAAAGAGCAACTGGTAGAACAATAGCGGTTTTCCTTATAATAGCAGTCGTTCTAATAGCGCTCGGAGGCATTATTTCTATGTTGATTACGGGCAAATATACGACAAATACATACGAAATCGACGAGGCGTTCGGCGATATATCAATGACAACAAGCACCGCCGATATAAAATTTACTTTGTCGGACGACGGAAAATGCAAAGTGGAGTGCTATGAGAAAGAAAACGCAAAACATTCGGTAACCGTCGAAAATGACGCGCTTACCGTTAAAATCAACAAATCGTTTAATTTCGGATTCAACTTCGGTTCGCCGAAGATAACGGTTTATCTTCCGAAAACGGAATACAACGCGTTATCAATTATCGAAAGCACCGGAAATATTGAAATACCGAAAAATTTTTCATTCGGAAACGTTGATATTTCTTCGAGCACAGGCGACGTCGATTTCGGCGCGTCGGCATCGAAGTCGGTCAAAATTAAAACGACTACGGGAAGTATCGGCGTAGAGAATATTTCCGCCGACGCTCTCGACCTTGCCGTTACCACGGGCAAAGTGAACGTTTCGGGCGTAACCTGCCGAGACGGTATTACGGTAGGCGTATCGACCGGCAGAGCAAATCTGAGCGATATTTCGTGCAAAAGCGTAATTTCAAGCGGAACCACAGGAAGCATTTCCTTGAATAACGTTGTTGCCGCAAATAAATTTTCCGTTGAGAGAAGCACGGGAAACGTGGAATTCAGCGGCTGTGATGCCGCCGAAATTTATGTAAATACAACTACGGGAAACGTTAGCGGCAGTTTCCTTACAAGCAAGGTATTTACTGCCGACACCAAAACCGGCAGCGTCGACGTTCCGAAAACAACAACCGGCGGCAAGTGCGAGATAAGCACGAGTACAGGCAATATTAACATTCAGATAGTCTGACCGAACAGGAATCCCCCGCCGAATAAGGCTTGCCGATATAAAAAATAATTACGCTTAAATAATTTCGACACTATAACGCAATCTTCGCTTTTATATTGTCTTATTGTCATAACTCGATTTCCGCTTTGTAAGTTTTGTCGATTAAAATATATTCCAAGCCGTATTCCTTACAAAGTTTCAAATTTCTTTTATTATCCGCTATCAAATCGGCTTTATTTATATCGGTCGTAACGCGCTTTTCGATAACGCTTTCATACGCCGAAATGTCCGAAAAGTTGTTTTCGATATATTCGGCGGTCATAATAAGACAGTAAAATTTAATTTCGGACAAGTAACTTTCGTCAAAGTCCTTTTCAAAGTCAAACGGTATATAATACCCTTCTATTATTATATTTTGCTTGTTCTCGATTACCGTCTTTACCATTTCCTTTATAATCGACCAAAGATACGGCGTGAGTTTTTCGTCGTCATTTGCGGTAAGCGACGTTTTGCCGCTTCTGATTAACCCCATCTTCAAGTGGTCGATAGAAAAATACGGAATATTATATTTTTCCGTAAGACGTTGCGATAAAGCCGTTTTGCCCGTATGAGTTGTTCCCGAAATCAAAATTACCATAAAAATATCATATCACTAATTCGTTTTATTTTCAACAAAAAACGCAGTAGTCGGCTCGATTTGGCGAAAAATCGCAAGCCGCCCAACCCGATTTTTAATATAAAAAATCCGAATCACTCACTTGTAACAAGTAAACGGTTCGGATTTATTCTCTTTTGGCGCGCCGTGAGGAGTTCGAATCCCCAACCTTCGGTTCCGTAGACCGACGCTCTATCCAATTGAGCTAACAGCGCATAAGCTTCGGATTTTCCTAAGCTAAATAAGTATAATCTTTTATGCGCTTTTTGTCAAATGTTTTAGGGGGTTCGATTAAAAAATCAGTACTTACAGACCACTATACTTTTGACCTGCGGCAAATTCATTTCCATTCCCGCGCGGCGAAGGCGGCGGCGAACTGACGAACGCGTGGTCGGGCGGCAGGAAACCTTGCGGCGTTTTTCTTCGACGCCGTTTTGCGTGTAATTCAGAACGTGGGCTTTGCGCGGAATAAAGCGCGAATCCGAAACGGATACGAATACGCTGTAAGTCTTGCTCCATATTCGCAAATAGCGCGCTATTTTCTTCGAGTTTCTGCGCGTAAATCTCAGCCCGTCGAAATTCACGTAAACGGTTTTCGTAGTAATGTCGAGTTTTGCCGCAAGCGAAGCCGCGCGGTAGTCGATAACGTCGAGCGTTCCCATTTTAGCGCAAACGTTCTTCTTGATTCCCGCGCTTTTGAGCATTTCTTTTATAGTGTCGAGTTTGAGCGGCAAATGCGATTTAAGCGCGCGCGAGTACGCTATAAACTGACCGAGCCGCGTATTTGAAAACGGCACCGTTCCCGTTACCACGTATAATTTGCCGCCGAGCGTGAACGTAGCAAGTACTTCGTCATTGTCCGCACACACCGCGCTGTCCGAGCTCTGCGCTCGAAACGCCCTTCTCTTTGCCGCTATATTTCCTATGCAATACGTTACCATACGGGTAATTATCGACATAAAAAAGCGGAAGTATACAGGGAAAAACAAAGGAAAGATTTCTCCGTGCGCGACTTCGTCGCTTAGTCGAAATGACAGGGAAATGGGACGTCGCTTAGTCGAAATACTCGCCGTTTGCTCGTGGCGTTCGCCACTACGTGGCTCGGCTAAGGACAGTCGCTTAGCCCGAGCCTACAAAAGTGCCTTGGCACCATTACCTCATCAGTGCGGTCGGTCGCTAACGCTTTGCGACCGCATAGCTTCTCCTTGAAGGAGAAGCCTTTTATAGGCTAAGGCGGCGGAGAGCGGTGCGGATTTTCTTTTGCAGTTACAATAGTATAAAAAAGGTTGGAGAGTGGTGCGGGTCTTTTGCACGCCAAGGCGGCGGAGACGGGTGTGGAGAGCGGCAACAGGCGGCAAGCCCACGACGGGAGTGTACTTAAACGTACTCGACCGAGTGGGCTTGTCGCACGTAGCCGCTATACGCGCCCGTATACGCCGCCGAAGAAGCTATTCGTTGGCGACAAGCCCATAATACAACCCCCTCTTCTCCATAAGCTGCTCGTGCGTACCCGCTTCGGCGATGCCCTTATCTTTTATATACAGAATGCAATCGGCTTTTTTTATTGTGCTCAGTCTGTGAGCGACAACAAAGCTCGTGCGGTCTTTCAGAATAATATCGAGAGCGTTCTTAACGAGTTCTTCGGTCTTGGTGTCTATACTGCTCGTCGCTTCGTCGAGTATAAGTATTTTCGGGTCGGTCAAAATAACGCGCGCAAGCGACAGAAGCTGTTTTTCGCCTGCCGACAAACCCTGCCCGCCTTCCGCCGTTTTCGTATGATAGCCGTTCGGCAAACGCGAAATAAACTCGTCGGCAAACACTTTTTTCGCGGCGGCAACGCATTCTTCTTCGGTAGCGTCGGGACGCGCGTAGCGAATATTTTCGAGAATAGTCCCCGAGAACACAAAGCTGTCCTGCATCATAACGCCGACCTGACTGCGCAGAGAAAACAGCGAAACTTCGGAAATATCGTGTCCGTCGATAAGCACTCGCCCGTCCTGCACGTCATAAAAGCGCGAAAGCAGATTTACGACCGTCGTTTTGCCCGCGCCCGTCGGACCTACAAGCGCAATCATTTTGCCCTTAGGCACGTCGAGAGAAAAGTTTTCGAGAATATTAACGCCCTTTTCGTAGCCGAAAGTTACGTTTTCAAACGTTACGTTGCCTTCGATTTCGGGCAAGTCGTATGCGCAGTCTTTATCGAACACGGACGGCGGCGTTTCAGCGACTTCGAAAACGCGCTCCAAGTTACTCGCCGCGCTAGTAAGCTGTTGCGCCACGGTCGCTATATTATTCAGCGGTCCCGAAAACATACCCATATAGGAAATAAACGAAATAACAACGCCGAGCGACAGTCCGCCCATTCCCGCCGCGGAAGTCGCAAAGTAAACGACTACGGCGTAAACCATCATAAGCCCGATATAGAAGAATCCGTCGAGCGTGGGAAAATACAACTCGTTTAATTTTATCGCCTTTACCCACGCTTTGTTCGACTTGTCGTTAAGGTCGCCGTAAATCTCGGTATTCAGTCCCGCGCGGTTAAAAGTTTTCGTAACGGTCGCGCCCTGAATACTTTCGGCAATATACGCCGTGCGGTTGGAAACCTTGTTGCGGCACGAGCGGAAACGCTTTGTAAGCGCCTTGCGCAGAAAGTACACGATAACGCCCATAGGCACTACCGAAATCATTACGACAAGAGCCAATCGCCACTCCAAGATAAACAGCCACACGACTATAAGAATTACTTTCGTTCCTTCGACTATTATGTTTACTACGGCGGACGAGAAAATGTTTGCAAGCTCGTCGAGATAATTAGTCAAGCGGACGAGTATTTTGCCCGCGGGGCGCGAGTCGTAATAATCGAACGACAGCTTTTGCAGGTGCGCGAACGCGTCGTTGCGCATATCGTAGACCATCGAATGCCCGACTTTCGCCATATAGAACGTACGGAAAAACGAATAAATTACGTCCGCGGCATAAATGAACCCGAGCGTCAGAAACAGAATTACAGCCGTTTGCAGCCAAGGCAGTCCGAACATACCGTCTTTCGTGTTTATTACGTTATCTATAAGATAGCGGTTTATCATAGGCGGCACGAGCGCAACGAAGCTCATAACAAGCATTACGGGAATAAGCGTAAAAAGAATTTTCTTGTACGGCACGGCGTATTTCAGCGCCTTTTTAATCGACGAAGAATTGAATTTGTAGGTAAGCTCTTCGTCTTCGAAATATCTGTTTCTCGCCATATCAACCGATAGCCTCCCTGTGCGCCGCTTCCTGAGAAGTAAATACGTCGTAATATTTGCCTTTGAGCGCCATAAGTTCGTCGTGCGAGCCGCGCTCTGCTATCTCGCCCTTGTCCAGGTACAGAATTTCGTCGCAATCGACTACGCTCGACGCCCTGTGAGAAGTTATAATAAGCGTGCGGTCGGCATAGTTCTCGCGCAAGCCCTTTAAGATTTTGCGTTCGGTGTCCATATCGAGCGCGCTCGTACAATCGTCGAGAAGTATTACGGGAGCGTCTTTCAGAAGCGCGCGGGCTATCGAAATTCTCTGTTTCTGTCCGCCCGAAAGTCCGAGTCCGCGTTCGCCGACAACCGTTTCGTAGCCGTCGGACAGTTTTTCGATAAAGTCGTGCGCCTGAGCTATCTTCGCAACGCGCTCGACTTCTTCGCGCGACGCGTCGGGGTTGTAGTATGCGATGTTGCTGTCCACGGTGTTCGAGAACAGAAACACGTCCTGCATTACGTACGAAAATTGACGCCGCACGTCTTCCACGCGGTAATTTTTTATATTGTTTCCGTTTATGCAAGTTTCGCCTATGCTCGTTTCGAACAAGCGCGTAAACGCCTTTATCATAACGGATTTCCCCGCGCCCGTTTTGCCCATTATGCCGAGCTTTTTGCCGTAAGGAATATCGACCGAAACGTTTTTGAGTTCTTCGTTGTCGTCGAGCCGTATGGAAACGCCTTTCATAGACAAATGCGGTTTGTCCGTTATTTCGAGCGGCGCGGCGGGGTCGCTTATAATATTCGACGTGTTCAGGAACGTGAACATTCTGTTTCCGCATATTACGGCGTTCTGCATTACGCCTATGTAGTTCGCAAGCATTATTATAGGCGAGTTTATCATATTTACGTAGGTCGTAAACGTTGTGAACTGCCCTACCGTTATATATCCGCGCACGGCAAGAATTACGCCTATTATTATCGACCCGAGCGAAACTATCTGACTCGCGCTCATAAAAAATATGTTGTAGCGCGCAAGAACTTTCGCCTGATTTATATAGCCGCTCTTGAAATTCTTGTTGCGTTTTTCAAACTTTTCGGTTTCGATATTTTCGGACGAGAACGCGCGTATAATGCGTACGCCGTTTATGTTTTCCTGTATGCACGAATTAAGGTCTACCGACGCTTCGCGGATGCGGTTATAGCACTTTCTCAGCGAGCGCGTGTAGAAAATCATTATAACCGCCGTCGTTATGCCCATCGCCGTGGGAACAAGTATCAGGTACGCGTTTATGCGCGACAGAAAAAACACCGCAAGCGCGATTGCGACGAATTGGTCGAGAAGAATAGGCATATTCAGCGCCCACATATCTTTTACGACGGTCGGGTCGGAATTGCAAATACTCATAAGGTCGCCCGACGTGTAGCGCGCCATTACGAGCGAATTCTGGTCGAGCATTTTTCCGAACACCGCAACGCGCATTTTCTTTTCGGCTTTTACTCCGAAATAGTGCGCGACAAACCACCGTCCGTAGTGGCTCGCATAGCGCACAATAAGCAAAACGCCCATAATTATCAGGAGCGCTTTGAGCATTCCGAAATAATCATCGGGCGAAAAAAGTTCTATTAATGGGGCGAAAATGTTCCCTTCCGAAGTAACGGGTTCGGCGCCTAGCGCGGGATTTATTATCTTGTCGATAATAAGCTGAGGTACTTGCGGCAACATCATCGCGGCGATAAGCGATAAAAATCCTACGAGCGTGGAAAATATCCACGCCGCGTTGTACCTTTTTATGTATCGGTACGATTCTTTGAGAACGTTCATAACGGTTCTCCTTCGCATAACAAATGCGAAATGAATTTTATTTGCAAATTATCGCATAACCGATAGCAAAAGTCAAGCAAAAAAATCAAAGTTTTTCAAATATTTTTTCAGTTAAACCGAGCGCGCCGAGAGCGGTTATACGCTCGGGGTTACGCCGCCGTTTTCGACGGTGAAAACTTTATAGTTTTTCACTCCGGCAAACACTTCTTCGTCGATATGAGTGCAGGTAAGAATCGTTTGAAGTCCAGCGGTGCGCTGTAAGAGCTTCTGTTGGCGCGGCTTGTCCAACTCGGACAATACGTCGTCTAAAAGAAGCACGGGCGAATCACCTTTTTCGCTTTTGCTCAGGTCGAGCTCGGCGAGTTTAAGCGACAGCGCGGCGGTTCTGCGCTGACCCTGAGAGCCGTATGCGCGCACGTCTATGCCGCCCGCCGTTATCTTCATATCGTCCTTTTGCGGACCTATGCCCGTAAAGCCCGAAAACAGGTCGCGCTCGCGGCAGTTTTTAAGTTCTTTCAGAAAATTAGCCGTAACTTCTTCGAGCGTTTCGCCGTCTACTCCCTCGTAAGAAAGTTCGAGATTTTCCGCGTCGGCAGTTAAGAATCTGTGATTTTCGTCGGCAAAAGGCGCAAGCCGCGCTATAAAGCCGCGGCGCGTTTTTACGATTTTCGCGCCGCTTTCGGCGAGCTGCATATCCCAGACTTCCAGGCTTTCGTCGGTCGCTCTGCCGCTCTTTAACAGCTTATTGCGTTGCGAAAGCACTTTGTTATAGCGTTGAAGCGTGTAGAAATATGCGCGCGAAATCTGACAGAGCGCAATATCCATAAACTGACGCCGCTCGCCCGGAGACGAGCTTACTATCTTTATCTCGTCGGGCGAAAAGAACACGGTAGACACCACGCCCATAAGCTCGCCCATTCGCGTTATGGGGAGCGAGTTTACGGCAACGCGCTTGTTCTCGGCTTTGTCGAGAACAATATCCACGCTTTCCGTCCCCGCGCGGGTCGAAACTTCCACCTTTACGCGGGCGCGCCGATTATCCCAGCGGATAAGCTCTTTGTCGCGCGGCGTTCGCGGACTTCGCCCTATACTGCAAAGGCAGACCGCTTCCAAAAGGTTGGTCTTGCCCTGCGCGTTCCGCCCCATAAACACGTTCAAACCGTCGGAAAGGATAACGGACTGCTTTTCGTAATTGCGAAAGTTCGCTATGTCGAGCGTTTTTATATACACTTAATTCACGCCTGAGCGGGTATGCGGCTTATCGCGCCGTTTTCCACTTCTATGCCGTTACCCGTTGCCGAGTACGCACTTAAAAGATTGTAAACCATTGCGCCGATTTCCTGCGCGCGGTCGTCGAACGAGATTTGAGCTTTGCCGTCGGGGTTAAACTTGCCTATAACGGCGTCGAACTGTTTGCGGCGCGTATCTTCCATTCCGTTGACGGTTGCGCTCGTCTTGCAATAAGTTTTTCCCGTTTCGGAATCGGTAACCGCGTTTGCAAGTTTCAAATCTACCGTTATTTCGGCGTAGAACTTTTCTATGCCGCCCGTAAATTTGTTAAAGTCGCCGCCGCCGCTTGCGAATAATTTTTCCTTGTCTATTTCTACGGTGAATTTTGCGTATTCGTTTTCGCCGTCTTTAACTATATCCACGCGTATAAGGTTGGTAAAATTATCGAGCTGACAGCCTTGGCTGTTTTCCATTTGATTTTTGATATAATGACCGAGCTGTTCTTCCGTTATTTTTTCGCCCGTTATAATATCGCCGACCGAAACATCACCGGAAATATTCGTTTCGGGAGCGTTAAAGTTGTAGAGCGAATTTATAACGCCCTTTAAGTCGGCGCCCGCAAGTCTTTCGTCGCCGTCGTCTATCTCGCCGTTACCGTTGCTGTCGTAGCGGACGGGCATACCGTCGTCGCCTACAAGCACTTTATCTACGGTAACGGAAAACAAATCCGCCATAAGAATTTTAGAAGTTTCAAACCTTAATCCCGGCATCTGAGTTTCCATATTGTTCAAGGCGTCGCGCATCGGGGTTTCTATCTGTCCCGCGAGCGATTCGACCGAAAAGTCTACGCCGAGCTTTGACAGAATGCTTATAAGCCTGTTCATTTCGTCTTGCTCCAAATCGTTAAGGGCAAGCGTAGTCGGAGCGTACTCATACGTTTCTTTGTTCACGCCCGTCGTAATTTCCATAACGAATTTAAGCATCATATTATCGCCGAAAATGCCCGAAAGCATTCCGCCGATTGCGCCCGCGTCGCCGAGAACGCCGTCCGCTTTTACGGCAAGTCCAGCGTGCATAAAATACTTGTCGCCCTGCCTTTCGATATGAACCTGATAAACCTGCGGGCTCATTTTAGCCATATCGCCGTTCGACGATATTATCGAATTCACTTCCGCGTTGAATATAGCGCCGAGCATTTCGTCGGTAAGAACCACGCTTATATCGTCCCGTCTTGCCGCCAACTCGCCGAGCTTATCCGAATCTATCCAATCGAGAACCGTTTTCCCGTCGCCGTCGCCGCCTATGCCGAACAGCTTCATAAGGTCGGCAAAACCGCGCTCGTTGCCCTGCTCGTCAACGCGCTTTATAAGGTACTTTCTTTCAAGCTCTTTAAGAAGTTCGTCTTCGTAGTCGGCAAGAACGTCTTTATCCCCGACTTCGGTTGCCTTTTTGTAGACTGCGGGAGCAGACGGGTTGTCGGCGTTGTAGTAGCGGTCTTTCCAGGTGTACTCGGTTTCTATCGCGTTTTCAAAGTCCGAAGTTACTACGTATTTAAGCGCGTAAATTATATCCGGACTCGTAAGAATCCGTTCGGGGTCTTCCTTGCCTTCGTTGAGTTTGGAAACTTCGATAAGCGCCTGCAAAAGGTCTATCTTGATTTTGCCCGAAGAAATTTCCGAAACGTCGCCGTAGTCGCGCACGGCTTTCGCAACGCCGCCGACTATTTTTTCCGCGCTTTCGTTTATCGTTTCGCGGATATCTTTTTGCTCGCCGCCGCCGATATTCGCAAGCCCGTTTACGAACTTATAGAAACGCTCCATCTTCGTCGCGTTCATTTCGTTTATAAACAAGTCGAGTTTGCCGTCGCCGCCCATCGAAACGTCGGCGGTAACGTATAATCTTTTGGGCAGAAACAGCTTCGTTACGAAACCCAGATTCATACCCGTCGAGTCCGACATATACCCGTTTACAACCGTGCGGACGTCGACCGACAAAGTCATTTTCATATGCGGGTCGTCCTGCGTTCCCGAGAATACCACTTGGTCGAAGAACAGAACGTCGCTCAGGCTCTTGTCGCCGAGTATTTCGTTTATGCTCCGAAATGCGTCGCTTTCGGTTACAGCTTCGGAATTAAGCCCTTCTTTTATAACGCTCGACAGAAAAGCCGCGAGCTGAACGTCCGTAAAGTTGAGAATATAATTGCCGTGCTCGCTTTCGTCGTACGCGGAAAGCGAAACCAAATCCATATTTTCACGCGTGAACAGCGACGAAACGTAATTCATAATAGCGTTATCGCCGCCGCCCGAGCTTTCTTCGCCGTCCTGTAAGCCGTCCGACAAATCAGCGCCGCTCTCTTTAAGCGCTCTACCGAGCAAGCTGTTCCGCTCGCTTTCGTTCTTGCCCTCCGCTATCCGCTCGCTTTCTTTGTTGCCTACTATCTGCTCCATAAGCGTATCTTTGTTAAGGTCTGCGCTTTCGTTAAGGAACAACTGTTTTTTAAGCTGAGTTTCAAACTCCGTTTCGCTCGTCCCCGCATAGCTCTTTTCGACTATGTTTTTCTCTTTGGCGCGCGTCAAATCGCGGACTACGGCAAAACAGTCTTTCAGGCTCATATCGAGATACTGCTTCGTATACTTATCGCCGAAATACCAACCTACGCCGACGCCCACGCCGAGAACCGCGACAAATACGATAAACGCAACGAGCAGGCACGTACAACATCCGTTACGCTTTTTCTTTTTGTTATTGCTTACGACTACTTTCTTTTTTGACATATTGCTCTCACCCGTTTCTCGTCTTTATATAATTGTCTGCGATTATTGACTTATCTGTGTATTTTATACTTATATTTTATACTCAAAAACTCCCGCCGTCAACACGCGTCGAGAGTTTATAACGTATTTTAATGAAAGTTTAATTTTATTCGGGGCTGTTTTTAATACTTTCAATCGAGCGCCCCGTTCAACTTGATTATATCGCCCGTAGTCAGTACGCCTTTAATGCCGCCGCGCGCCGCGCCGCCTTTCGTCAGAATGACTATTTGAAGTTTCGGACGCTTTGAAAACGCGTCGAGAACTTCGTCCGCCGTTACGGTATCGCGCATAATCTCATAGTGTTCGCCGCTGCCCGAAAGCGCGTCGGAAACCGAAACGCCGCCGCGCAGTCCGTCCGAACTTTCGTCTGCATTCCGCGCTATGAACTCGACTATCAGCTTGTTCGTGATAACGCCCGTTATCGCGCCGTCCTTGATTACGGGAACGTTAGAATATCCGCTCGACGCCATTGTCTTTACGGCTTTTATGAGCGGAGTGGTATGCGCAAGCGTAAGAGCTTTGTGCGAAAAATCAACGGCAAGAGGCGGAGATAGCAGAATTTCGCAAATGCGCTCGATGTGTTCCACCGCGCTGTCGTGCGGCTCGGCTATTATAATTTTGTCGTTCGAGTTGTGGACTATGGCGTTACGCAGACGCGAATAATCCAAAAGCTCGTCTTCGTACTTTCTTACCGCCGCCGAATAGGTCGCGCTTTTGCGGACGATTTCGGTAAACGATACGGTCGGTTTTAAGTTGAACCGCGCACGCAAACGTTTGTCTATCTTGTTATACGCGCTTATAAATCTCGTCGCATTCGATTCCATAGTTGTATTCTCTTATATTCTTATAAACGCAAAATCGCGCCGTTAACGCGCTTTTATCTCGTTATCTATAATTGCAAACGAAAAATCGCCCGTAAGACAAGTTTTATCGCCGCAGGTAACTTTTCCGCGGGCAAAGTAGAACGGTCCTTTATGGCGCGTAATGCGGCAAACGGACTTTACCGTGTCGCCGGGGCGGACGGGCGTTCTGAAACGCACGTTGTCAAGTCCCGTGTACAGCGGATAACCCGTCTGGTCTTTCAGCAGAACGCAACAGGTCTGCGCCATAAATTCGCAGAGCATAATGCCGGGAGCTATCGGATATTTGGGAAAATGCCCCGAAAAATACCACTCGTTGCCGCGGAACGTATACGTAGCTTCGGCGTCGCCGTCTTCGTTGACGTGCGCTTCGTCGAGCAGAAGCATATCTCCGCGGTGCGGCATAAATTCCATAATTTCCTGTCTGTTCATAAAAGTCTCCCCGTTTGCATTTTATCCCGTAAGCTAGCCTATCCGTTGAGTTCGGCGTTCAGCGCCCGCATTGTTTCGACGCTCGGCGGAACCGCGTCTTTCAGCGTATACTCGACGCCAGCCGTTTTCCACTTGTTTTCGCCCATTTTGTGAAAAGGCAACAACTCGATTTTTTCCGCGCCGACGGCTAACTCTTTCAGCTTGCGTACCTGCGGCAAGCCGTCGGTTACGCCGGATAAAATAACCTGACGTACCCAGAACCGTCGCTTGTTCTTTTGCAGATATTCGAGCGTTTTAAGCGTATTGTCCATAGGATACCCCGTAAGCGACATAAACGCGTCTTTGTCCGTGTGCTTTATATCGAGTATTACAAGCTCCGCCGCGTCGAGCGCGTCGGGCGCAAATATACTCCCCGCAGTGTCGAGCGCAGTGTTTATCCCCTTTTGTTTGAGAAGCCGCATAAGAGCCGCCGCGCCCCTGTGTTGCATAAGCGGTTCGCCGCCCGAAAGCGTAACTCCGCCCTTTTTGCCGTAATAATTCCCGTACCGACCGCAGAACTCCGCAAGAGATTCTATGCTCTCTTCCCTGCCGCCGCACGGGTCGAAAGTGTCCGCATTGTGGCAGTATGCGCAACGCATAGGACACCCCTGAAAAAATATTACGGTGCGCAGCCCCGGTCCGTCAAGCGCACCGAGCGTTTCTATCGAGTGTATGCGAATTTTTTCGGACATAAAGTTTTTCTCCATAGACGTTGGTGCAGAGAGCGGAGCAATCTATAACCTCATCAGTCAAGCAGTCGCTACGCTTTGTTGCTTGACAGCTTCCCCTTGTAGGGGAAGCCTTGATTATGGATATTTTAGAGATTTCTCCACGCGCGACTTCGTCGCTTGGTCGAAATGACAGTTACTACACCTAAGGCGGTGGAGAGCGGTGCGGATTTTCGCAACAGTCGCCATAGGCGGTGTGGGTGCGTGCAGAGAGCGGCAACAGTCGCCATAGGCGGCGCGGGTGCGTGCAGAGAGCGGCAACAGTCGCCATAGGCGGTGCGGGTGCGTGCAGAGAGCGGCAACAGGTGGCAAGTCCGCGACGGGAGTGTACTTTGGCGTACTCGACCGAGCGGACTTGCCGCACGTAGCCGCTATATGTGCGTGCCCGCGCCGCCGTTATAAGCGGTCGAAAAAGGTACGCTCCAATACTTCTTCCCTATGTTTTGTACTGAGAACGCCGAAGCGGACGGCATAGCCCGAAACTCTGATAGTAAGGTTGGGATACTTTTCGGGGTGAGCGTGCGCGTCGAGCAATTTTTCGCGCGTATAGGTATTGATATTCAAGTGATGACCTTTGTTGGCGAAATAACCGTCGATAACGGAAACAAGATTTTCGGTCTGCGTTGCTTTATCCTTGCCGAGCGTTGCGGGGACTATTCCGAACGTGTTTGAAATTCCGTCGCGGCATTTGTCGTAGCAGAGCTTGGAAACGGAATTCAGCGACGCCAAAGCCCCGTTCTTCTCGCGGTTGTGCATAGGATTTGCGCCGGGTGCGAACGGCGCGCCCGCTTTTCTTCCGCAAGGAGTAGCTCCCGTCTTTTTGCCGTAAACGACGTTCGAAGTAATCGTAAGCAAACTCAGCGTATGCCGAGCGCCGCGGTAGCAAGGCGTTTTGGTAAGGCAGTCGTAAAGGTGTTCGACAAGCTCTTTGGCGATAAAGTCGACCCTGTCGTCGTCGTTGCCGTACTTAGGGAATTCGCCGACCGTTACGTAATCGGTAATAAGTCCGCTCTCGTCCGTTACGGGCGTTACCGACGCGTATTTTATAGCCGATAAGCTGTCCGCCGCAACGGAAATTCCCGCCGCTCCGAAAGCCATAAGGCGTTCGATAGCCGTGTCGTGCAAAGCCATCTGCAATTTTTCGTAGGCGTACTTATCGTGCATATAGTGGATAATATTCATTGTATTCACGTACACGCCCGCGAGCCACTCGATATATTCGAAATAGCGTTTCTTGACCTTTTCGTAGTCGAGCTTGCCGCTGTTCATAGGCTCGGAAACGGGTCCGACCTGAACGCCGCTCATCTCGTCCCTGCCGCCGTTAAGCGACATCAAAAGCACCTTTGCCAAGTTGCAACGCGCGCCGAAGTACTGCATTTGTTTGCCTATCTTCATTGCCGAAACGCAACAAGCTATGCCGTAATCGTCGCCGTACAGCGGACGCATTACGTCGTCGTTTTCGTATTGAATCGAACTTGTGTCGAGCGAAGTTTTAGCGCAGAACTTTTTCCAATTTTCGGGAAGTTCGGTCGACCACAGAACGGTCAGGTTCGGTTCGGGCGAAGTGTCTAAGTTGTAGAGCGTATGAAGAACTCTGTACGAGCTTTTGGTAACGAGCGTTCTGCCGTCTAAGCCCATACCGCCGACGGACTCGGTTACCCAAGTCGGGTCGCCCGCGAAAAGTTCGTTGTATTCGGGCGTTCTGAGCTGACGCGCCATTCTGAGTTTTATTACGAAGTGGTCGAAAATTTCCTGTATTTCGCTCTCGGAGAACACGCCGTTTTTAAGGTCGCGTTCGGCGTAAATATCGAAGAAAGTGCTCGTTCTTCCCAAGCTCATTGCCGCGCCGTTCTGCTCTTTTATCGCGCCCAAGTACGCATAGTACGTCCATTGAACGGCTTCCAAGGTGTTGCTCGCCGGCAACGATATATCGTCGCCGTACTGCGCCGCCATTTCTTTGAGCTGACCCAAAAATTCAATTTGACGGAAAAGTTCTTCGCGCACGCGGATATTTTCTTCGCTCATATAGTTGTTTGCCGTAGCGCGGAAATCTTTCTTCTTTTCTTCGATAAGCCTGTCTACGCCGTACAGCGCAACTCTGCGGTAGTCGCCTATTATTCTGCCCCTGCCGTAAGCGTCGGGCAGTCCCGTTAAAATACCGTACTTTCTGAGCGCGCGCATTTCATCGGTGTAAACTCTGAAAACGCCGTCGTTGTGCGTCGTTTTATATCTGAAATTTTCTTCTATGTTCGGGGACAGCTTGTAGCCGTAGGCTTCGCAGGCATTGCGCGCCATTCTGATACCGCCGAATGGGTTTATGCCGCGCTTTAACGGCTCGTCGGTTTGAAGTCCTTTTATAAGCTCGCGTTCTTTATCGAGATAGCCCGCGGGATAGCTTAAAAGCGACGACACGCGGTCGGGGTCGACGGACAGCACGCCGCCGTTTTCACGCTCCTTTTTCAGAAGTTCTTCGTACTTTTCTTTAAGCACGGTCGTACGCGCCGTTGCGGACGACAAAAACTCGTCCGAACCTTCATAAGGCGTATAGTTCGATTGAATAAAATCTCTTACGTCGATTTTTTCCTGCCAGGTCTTTCCCTTAAAGTCTTTCCACGGATTCATAAATTACCTCCAAATCCAATATTTCCGTTTCTCCGTTACAAACAACCGTAACGCTTCCGCCGCCGCCTATCAGGCTTTTCACATAGAACGCGCCCCTGCCCGCCGAAAGCGAAAAGCTCTCGGGTCCGACTATCTCGACCGCGCCTTCGCGCCCCAGAAATACGGGCGAAAAATCGTAGCCGAGCACGTTGCCGTCGTCGTCGGTCATAGTAAGCTCCACTTTGATTACTTCGTAGCTTTTCGAGCAGACTATTTTATCCGACTCGGGGCGGATATTCAGGCGCTTGCCCTTTCCGCAACCGAGTGATTTTTTTATTACGCATTCGCCGCCGATAAAGCCTTCGACCGTAAACGCGCTCATTTTAGAAGTAGGCAAATACCTGTCGACAAGCTCGCTTATATCGTCGAAATTCATTTTCAAGCCGCTTTTAAGCAAAGTATAGGCTATCTTGTCGACAAAACCCAAGTTAAGAAGTCCCTTTACGCGGGCGGCTTTCAGCAACCGCTTGAACAGCTTTGCCTGAAACGGCGTGAACCCTTCGCTTTGAGCCAAATCTCCCGCAAAGTCGTCTATTATTACGGGCGGGTGCGGCAGATACTTAAACGTTTTTCGGTCAGGCATAAACGTGCCTATTTCGGTTTCGCCGCGGTAGAGCTTTACGCAGTCGCAATTCGTAAACGCATAGAGTCTGCCCGAAAATTCGTCGGGCGCGAGCGTAGACGAAAGCGTAAGATAAGGCTTTTTCGCAAATTGGCTCGAATACGCCGCCGCCGCCGTTTTGGGCATTCGGAATATATCGGTAACCCCGTAGTAATTCGCGCTGTCCCCGCTCCCGAGCTTGCGCGCCGCGTCGAAATCCGCAAAGCTCATTCCAATCGCGCCGCTTATCTTGCGGCTTTTGAGCGTTTCTTCGATA
Source organism: Clostridia bacterium (assembly GCA_013316045.1). Lineage (GTDB taxonomy): Bacteria > Bacillota > Clostridia > Christensenellales > Pumilibacteraceae > RACS-047. The sequence continues at coordinate 1,487 of WSNJ01000001.1, read as the reverse complement.
ACGCGCAAGTGGCGGAACGTATGCTCTATCCTGCGCGATTCGTTATCGTAAGGCTTTGTAGGAAAATTCTTGCCCGTGTGCTCCGTTATTATGTACGGAACGAACAGTTTGCCTGTCTTTACGAGCCGCGAAAGAGTGCGCTTTTCCGAGTAGTCGTTGTAACCGAAAATATCTTCGTACATTCTGCTGCCCATAAAATTGCGCGCGCCGAGCGTCTGGCGCGTAGGGTCGGCGTCTTTCGCCGCCTTGTTCGCCTTAAAATATAGTTCGTCAAAATCGCGGGAATTATTCACTCTTACGCCCCAAGCTATAACGCTCGGAGAATTTCTGTCGCGCAGAACGGTTTCGGAAATCATATCGACGAACGCGTCGCGCCATCTGTCTTTCCCACGTAGCCGTCGCCCGATACGTCTTCGATAACGAGAAGTCCGAGCCTGTCGCACTCGTCTATAAAGTCGCGGCTTGCGAGCGAGTGAGTGCGAACAACGTTACAACCGAGTTCTTCTTTGATAATACGCGCGTCTTCTCTCTGACGGCTCTCGGGCATTGCCCTGCCGCAATACGCAAAGCTGTCGAAACGGTTAAGCCCTATCAGCTTTTTGGGAACGCCGTTAAGGTAGAACGCGCCGCGCCTGAATTCGGCTTTTCTGAAACCGAATTTTACTTCCCGAAAGTCGCACTCGGCGTTTTTCCTGCGGAGCGTTATCTTTGCCGAGTAAAGCGTAGGAAAGTCCGTATCCCACAGCATAGCGCCTTCTATCTGACCTTTCAGCGTAACCGTGCGGCGCAATACCGATTTCGGCGCGATTTTGCCGACCGTATGCCCCGAAGAATCCGTAAATTCGGCTTCGACAGTCGTGTCGGGATAATAATCCGCAAGCTCTACGTCGATTTCGACGGGCTTGATTTCGCTGTCGGCGGCGGGCGTGCGGACAAATACGTCCTTTATGTTCTCGCCCGATTCTATCCTGAGCGAAACTTCGCGGAAAATTCCGCCGTAGCGTATAGCGGGACCTTTTTCGCCGAACGACGGCACGTCGGGTCGTATACCCGAATCCGTTTTTACTACTATGCGGTTGTCGAAATCGTATTGAACGGGCGCGGTTATGTCGGCTTCAAACGGTGTTTCGCCCTTGTGCGAAGTTACGAAAATTCCGTTCACATAGACTTCCGCATACGATAAAATTCCTTCAAACCGCACGATTATACGACTGCCGTTGTAGTCGGACGGTATGAAAATTCTCCTTACGTAAGTGGAAACGCCCGTAAGATTTTCTTCGTCGAAATATTTGCCGTCCGTTTCCGTTCCGCAATGCGGCACAGATACTATATAACTGCCTTCAAAGTCAAACTGCGGGTCGAAACATTCGTTGTCGAATCCGCTTTTGCAAAGCCAATTATCGTTAATGGGAATTACGTTTTTCATATCGTTCTCTTTTCTCTGCCGTTTTTATCCGAGCGGTGGAATAGTATTGTACTATATATTG
>WSNJ01000086.1 GCA_013316045.1 Clostridia bacterium | reverse complement strand
CTTGTGCCTAACGACTTTTCCCCGGCAGGATATCTGAACGTTTTGGGTGTTACATGCCGAATGGATACGGCTAAGCGCTATCACTGTCAAACTGTCGTGCTGTTCGGTGAAACTGTAAACAATTTTGCAGATGACGAACTTGTCGCACTTTTTGCGGATAATTTCGTGGTTTTGGACGGCGGGGCAGTTCTTGAGCTGTTAAGACGAGGACTCGGAAGTCTCGCTTGCATTTCCGATGCCGAAGTTCTTCCGGCAGATAAAGGTCTGCACACTTATGAGCAGGCTCGAGAAGAAATTGCGGGAATACGCGGTTACCGCGCGCCCACTCAAGTATGGCTCGGAGACTACGTAAAAATCAGTTATACGAGAAAAAATCAAATATTGAGCGACTTGTATAATTACGAGCGTAAGCGTGTCGGAGTAGGCATGACGAAAACGGAGAAAAACTTGATTATTCCATTTATATATAAAGATTTTCTGCAGCAAGCCGATGCGTTTAATCTTATGCGACGCGAAATTTTGCTTGCCGCAATAAAAGATGCCGTAGGGCAAAGCGTTATTACCGAACGCACGGGATTGTGTCCGTTTTTATATTCGGGAGAGAAAAACGTGCTCATTTTGGTCAACACAATGTTGCAAGATTTAGAATCGGTTTCTTTTTTATGTAGTATTCCTTTTTCGCATTTAACTTCTGTCGAGCGAGACGGAGCGCTCAAAGATATCCTGTTTGAACGTGATGGAACGCGTATCACCGTGAATAGGAAATTACCGTATCTATCGACTTGGACTTTGCTTTTGAGTGATAAATAGACGCAGTATAAAATGAAAGAAAAAAATAAAAAAACAATAGTATTTTTGAGCATAGCTGTTATGTGTTTTTTGGTTTATCTTGCATGCTATGCCACAAAAAGTCTTTTGAGCGTTAATTTGCCGTTCATGATACGTGACGGATATGACAGCGTAGCCATAGGACTCATGTCGTCCGTATATTTTTTAAGCTACGGTGCAGGACAGCTGGTTGTAGGGTTCATAGGCGACAAGATTAAGTTGAAATATATGCTTTTGTCGGGCCTTGCGGTAGCCGGCAGTGCTTGTTTTGCATTTGCTGTAATAGGCAACATTGCTGTTAAAACGGTTGCTTGGGGAGTTTGCGGATTTGGGTTGTCGTTTTTATATGCTCCGCTTGTTAAAAGCGTTTCAGACTATTTGGAAGGCAAACAAGCGGAAACCTGTATGGTACTTCTGAATTTTGCATCAATACTCGGTTCTAGTGTAGCAGGCATATTCGGCGCATTCGGAAACTGGAAAGTTTCAACCGTTGTTTTTGCATCGTTACTCGTATTTTTGGCCGTGGCGACTTTCGTTGTCAATATTGTTTTTGGCAAGAAATTTCCGGTATTGCAAGAGAAAAAAGTCGAAGAAGCCCCTATGCCGATGAAGGAATTCGTGCGCTATTGGTTGAGAAACGGAGCTATCGCATTTATACTTATTTCCGCGATACAAGGAATAGGCAAAAATACGATTACGTTTTGGACTCCTACGTATATATCCGATTATCTCGGCTTCAAGCCCGAAATCGCATCAATAATATTCTCGGTTATGACACTTATTTCCGCATTGAATCAAATTGTTGCTATATTGCTGTATCACTTTATGAAGGACAAAATAGAAAGGGTGATAAGATTTTCGTTTACGCTATCTACAATTTGTTTCGTGCTTATGATACCGATAAAAAACGTGTATGCAAATCTTGTTTTATTGCTTGTCGCAACAAGCGGATATAGTTGGGCGGCAACGATGTTATGGACTTTTTATTGCAGGTTGTTCAAAAACGTGCACCGCGTGGCGTTTGTAGTCGGATCGCTGGATTTTATAAGCTATATGTTTTCGGCAATCAGCAGTCTGCTATTCTCACAAGCGATCATAAAAATAGGGTGGACTAATCTTATTATCGTGTGGGCGGTACTTATGGGTGCCGGTGTGCTGTCTTCTCTGTTTTACAGAACTAAAAGTCCTAATTGTCAGGATTCGAAATCGGTAGACAATGATAACGTTCGCATTTAGATATTTGCACTTTTCAAAAGTTGCAGACAAGGAAAACATGGATAAGAAATCGTATTGCGAAAATCCGTATACGGAAGCGTATTTTTACGGAGATAAGTACGCGGTAATTAATAACACCGATAAAAAACAGAGAAGAGAGAATTTAAGTGGATTTTTCCGTTTTTCGACAAACTCATCGAGAGAGCAGTAGAGCAAAAAAATGTCAGGGCTGAAACTTTGTTGGAAATCGCAATCAAACACAATGAAGATGCCTACAAATGGTGTCGATTCCGATAATCCGGATATTCAAAAGAAAATAGATACACTTAATTCAGTTTACTCCCAAATTTTGGATATTAAAAATCATTTGATTAAACAGCAATAGCATGGTCAGTTCTTGAATAAAAAAAGGAGGTGATCAAAATGTCAAAGTACAGCACAATTGAAGTATGGAACAGAGTGTTTGGGAACAAGACCGAAGTGTATGACTATGCAGGAAGGCTTCCGCATTTGCAAACGAATGACACTAGGTACAAGGTTATCCGAGTAAGAGGGACAAGAAACAGCTATGATATTTATGAGGATGAGTAGCTGTGTGATAACTTAAAAATAGAGAAAGTCTGCATATTGAGGCAGTCAAAATGGCTTTGACTGCCTTTTCATATTTTCAAAAAGAAAAGGCTTGATAAACTTTATCAAACCTTTTCTTTGTTCGCTGGTGCACCCGGCGAGGCTCGAACTCACAACATCGGCGTCGGAGGCCGAAGTTTTATCCAGTTAGACTACGGATGCGTATTGTATTTGATTTTTTTCTTGTTTATACGGCAAAGTGCGGATTTAGCACGTTTTTGAATCAACGGGGTCGGGGTTACGGGATTAGTTCGAACTGAATGTCGGCGCGGGAGTAGTTATGCGTTTTATCTACGGGGACTTCGGTAAAGCCGAATTTTTCGTAAATATGCAAAGCGGATTTCAGGATACGGTTGGAAATGATGATTATTTTTTCCGCGCCGTTATCTTTCGCGTAGTTAAGGCACGCTTCGAACACCGCGCTGCCTGCGCCGCGCCCGCGGAATTTCTCGTTAGCGGCGAGCTTACAGATTTCCCAAACGTTTTCGCCGAGCGGAACGGCCATACAGGTTGCGGCTACGTTACCGCTCTCGACGGCAAAGAATATCTGCGCGCCGTCCGACACGAATTTTTCGGCGTTGTCGAGCGTTTCGTAGTCGTCTTTTTCCATAACGAAATATTTTTCTATCCAGGTTCTGTTCAGCGATACGAAGTCTTTTACGAATTTTTTATCGAAAGGTAGGATTTCCATAAATGCAATTCCTTTATCGTCGTATAACCGTTTTGTCGCGCAGTATTCATTATACAACAAAAACGGCTCGGTGTAAAGCGTAGCGCGGCGAAAAAATAGGATTTTGTCCGAGCGTAATGTGTTGACACCGTAAAAACTAAGGAGTATAATTAAAGCCGAAACCGTAGAATACTAACGGAAGAAGAAAACTTTAAGGACAAAACCGAATGATTGCATTGCAGATATTTTTACTCATCGTCGGACTCGTTCTGCTCGTAAAGGGGGCGGACTGGTTTGTCGACGGCGGTGCGGGAGTTGCGAAAAAGTGTAAAATTTCGCCGCTCATCGTCGGGCTTACGATAGTTGCGTTCGGAACGAGCGCGCCCGAACTTGCCGTATCGGTTACGTCCGCGATAGAGCATTCGACCGACCTTGCGATAAGCAACGTAGTAGGCAGTAACATAATAAACGTATTTTTAATACTCGGGCTTTCGGCGGTTCTGCACAAACTGCCCGTTCAGAAAAATTCGCTCTTTCTCGATTTGCCCGTGCTTATTCTTTCGAGTGCGCTTTTAATAATTTTGGGGTATCTCGGCGGCGCGGTCGTATGGTGGGACGGACTTATATTGATTGCGGTGTTCGGCGTTTATATGTTTATTCTTCTGCGCAAAGCGATAAAGGAAATCAAAAATCCGATAAAGACGGTAAATGTGGACGCGGGCGAATGCGTTGCGGCGCAAAATAACGAAATTGACGGCGCGGGTGAAAATATTTCGGAACAAAATAGCGAAATCGAATCGCCCGAAGCTACGGACGGCGAGAACGGAAAGCCGTCGGAAAAAACCGAAAAAACGCCTAAGTCCAAGCTCGGCGTCTGGTACGGAAATCAGAAGCAAAAAACGTGGTTTTTGATTATTCTGATTATCGTCGGAATAGGTATGATAGTGGGCGGCGGAACGTTGCTCGTAAACGCGGCTACCGAGATAGCCACGCGCGCAGGCGTATCTCAGCGCGTTATAGGGCTTACGATTGTTGCGATAGGCACTTCGCTTCCCGAGCTTGTAACGAGCGTAATAGCGGCGTTCAAAGGCGAAACGGACATAGCCGTCGGCAACATAATAGGCAGTAATATATTCAATATCTTGCTTATCGCGGGCATTTCGTCGCTGTTTTATCCGCTTTCGTTCTCTCTGGGAAATCTTATCGACGCGACGGTTGCGCTCGGCGCGGCTTTGTTATTATTGCTGTTCAGCTTGCCCAAATCGCATAAGTTGGGGCGGCTGTTCGGAATAGTTATGCTCGCTTGCTTTGCGGGTTACTACGTTTACCTGTTTATAGCGTAAAAAAAGAATTTTTCCGCGCTCAATTCTGTTTTTGCTGTACGTCTACTTTTTGGGTGTTGTTGTCGTAGGACGCGAGCAGAATATTTTTCAAATCGTTTTCGGAATTTACGGACAGTTGAGAATAAAGCCACTCTCTGTCCTTATTTATTTCGCTAAGTCCCGAGTCGGACACGCGCCCGTCGATTACGAGATAGTTGGGCAGAGCAGCGCGCTGAATTTCTATCGGCAGGTCTTTCGTTACTGCGGGGCGTTCTTCGCCTATCGGCATAACCGAAAGTTCTCCGCTTGTTTCAAACAGCGCGTAAGCTACCTGCTTCAAGTCGAAGTAGCCTTTTTCGCGGCAGAGAGCGAGCAAGTCGTTTACGTCGAGTTTGCTTTTTTTAAGGTTTTCGTAGTTGAGTTTGCCTTCGTAAATAACTACGAGCGGCTTGCCCTTTAATATGCGCTTTAAGAAAGGTCCCTTGCGCCCTATAAAGCTGATAAGCATATCGAGCACAAAGAACACCGCCATAGCTATAACGAAATGATACCAGGGCTCGTCTACGTCGAAAGCCATATCGGCGGCAATCGAGCCCATAGAAATACCTATCGCGTAGTCGACGAAATCGAGTTGCGCTATCTGCTTTTTTCCGAGCAGTTTCGAGAAAACGAACAGCACGGCAAACGATACCGTTGAGAACAAAAGGACTTTGCAGATATTCATTGAAATTTCAGACATAAATTTTTCACTCCGTAGTTTGTCGGTTTTCGGATTTTTGCCGAAAATCGGCGCGTTTATACTTGTTTTCTTAACCGGAGCGCCGATTTTGTTGAAATTTCCGTTAAAAAATTGTATCTTATAAAAAACAAATGTAATTTTTACAAATTTTTAACAAATCTGTAATAGAATAAAAACAAGTTTATATTAGAATAATTACGAAAACAATCGGAGCGGTGAAAAATGGTTAAAATTCTCGTGGCGGAAGACGATAAGGACATTAACGGCATAGTGTGCGCGTCGCTGATAAACGGCGGATACGAGCCTTGCGCGTGCTTTTCATAAGTTTTTTTAGTTTTGCGGGCAAATCAAGCGTGCGGCGCAACAGTACAACGGATACGAATTTGTTCGCATCGTGGAAAAAACGAACTATTCGGAAATAACTCGGGAGTTGAAAGTCAATGAAAAGTAAAATCAAACAATTTATACCTTGCTTTATAACGGTAGTTTTCAGTATAATCGCGCTTTGCGTTTATATTTTCGCAATGAACGGCAGAGAATGGATACGCATATTTCAAGCCGTTGTCGCGCCGCTCGTGCCGCTCGTGATACCCGTATTGAATAAAATTTTCAAGATAAGTATACCGTTTGCGTTTAATGTCGCCGTCGGAATCTACGCAATAATAGCGATAAATTTTGCGTCGGTTATGGGCTTTTACGGGCTTATTCCGTGGTTCGATAAATTTTTACATACGGCATTCGGCGCGGTCGGCGGAATGGGCGTATTCATATTTTTGCTCTACGCCAACGGCGACAAAATGAAACCGTGGTGCTTTTTTCTCGTGATTTTATTGATAGTGCTCGGGCTTGCCGCCGCGTGGGAAATCTACGAATTTACGTTCGACATTCTGCTCGGGTCGAATATGCAATGCTGGAAGCCCGACGTTTCCGCAGTCGGGGATATGTCGGTCGCGGAGTTTTTCGCGGCTTACAATCCGCTTAAAGACACGCTGTGGGATATTATAGTCGCCGTTTTCGGCGTGTTTATATTCTATGCCGTAATTTTGGCGGATAAACTCCGCGGCTGGAAAATGTGCGGAAGCATTTACGCGCAAGTTCATTCAACGGATAAAAGCGGTTCGGAAACGGACAAAGAATAAGTATACCTATACGATTACCTAAAAAAAATAAAAACGAATATAAAGCGTTTTATTCGGGTTGGATGGTATATCCGGACGGAAGAGTGCTGTTGACAACGCCGGTAGGAGGGAGATTGAAAAAATGAAAGAATTCGACAGAGTTGTTCTGACGGTCAACAAAGCCGAGTATATGAAAGACGGGCTGTATATGGGTATGTGCGGGCGCATATGGGAAGATTTCGGCGGCGAAAGCGAAAATGTGTTGGTTAATTTCGATTTGAACGGGTGGTTTCCCGACATATTCCACGGTATGTGCGTTTCCAAACGTGATTTGGCTATCGAAGACGCGGCTGAATCCGAAGAACGGTCGAAGTGCATTGCCGCAATATATTTCCCCGATTTATATAACACCGACGAGTACAGAAAAGATTATGCGGTCCTGACGGAAGAAGCGGAAGAATACGGCAGGCACGACGTGCATTTAGGCGCGTACGGGCAGATACTTTCGCCTGTCGGGAACGATGTTATAACCGTGCGGTTCAATCTGAAATATCCGAAAAAGAGCGTTACGCTGGATATACCTAAAAAACATCTGGACTATTACGGAAAACCCGATTGCGC
>WSNJ01000085.1 GCA_013316045.1 Clostridia bacterium | reverse complement strand
CGACCGAGCGGACTTGCCGCACGTAGCCGCTTTATGTGCGTGCCCGCGCCGCCGCGCCGAACGTAGCCCGCATACGTGCCGCTATACGCCGCCTTATAAGGAAACACTTTTTCCCGTAACAGCATCCTGATACATCAACCAAAATCCATCGCCTTCGGGCTTTTCGGGGTCGAGCGGCAGCCATTGGCAGTAGCCGTCGAGTTCGTCGGGCGGTTCGGGCGTAAACGACGCGGGAACGCCGTAGCAAATATAATCGGGCTTTTCTCCTATAATGCCCACTACGTAATATTTGCCCGCCCCGTCGTAATCGACTTTTATCCACTTCGTGTCGGGCATTAACGAATTGAGCGTATCGAATTGCGGATTCGAGCCGAAAAGCTCGTTTAACTGCCCTTTTATCTGTTCGTAGAATATCGTTTCCGTCTTGATTTCGCGCAAGGCGTTTTCGGCTGTGAATTCCGAAACGGGCGGAACTACCGTAGCAGCGGCTTCGTCGGGCGTTTCCAAAACGGAAGCGCCCCGCTTTTTGCCGTTGTCAAGCGTTTTAACGTCGTTTTCGGCAAATAAAGTATCCGTTTTGTCAACTTTCGCGTCTTTTTCGCCGTTATCTATCATTTCGGGCGCGCTTTTTCCGATAAAGGCTTCCGTTTTGTCGACTTTTGCGTTTTCGGCGGATTCAGCCCCTATGTTTTTATGAACACCGCTCGCGGCGGCATAGTTCTTGTACCTGTCTATGTACTGTTTTGCGTATTCCCACGGCTGCATTTTCCCGCTTTCGGCATCGCCGCCCGATTGCGCCTTTTCGACGTCGCTTTTTATAAAAGCGTCTACGGGGTTTTCTTCTTCCTTAAACCCCGATTGCTCCCTGTTCGTGTACGAAACTTCTATGCTCATATCCGACGGGTAATAGTTTACCTGAGCCACCGCGCTGTCGCGGTAGCTCCCGTCTTGCGGTAAAATATCGAGAAAATAATTTTCTATCTCTTGCGGTCTATCGCTGTAACTCGGCAGCGTCTTCTCAATTTCCGCCTTGTCAGCCGTCGCCGAACGGAATTCAACTTTTCTACTCCTTATACCGTCCATCATATTGCCCGCCCACAGCTTAGGCGCGTCGGGCGTGTGTCCGTACAACACGGGCGTTTCCGTAGCCGTATCGTAAATAACGCAATGAATACCGCGCAAACTCATATCGTTTATTTTGAAACGCGAAAGTATTCTGCCCATAGAACCGATTTTCCGGGTAAACACCTGTTCCGAATTTTTTATGCCCACGGCATACTCGCCCGAAAGCAGGTCCGGTATATTATATACGTTAAACGTGGCAAAAGTTCCGTAAGCATTTGTTTCGAGCGTGAGCGTTCCTTTTGCGTTGTTCTCGCCGCCGAGTATTACAAGCCTTTTTTCAAATTTCATTTTCGGAAAATCTCCTTGCCGCAAGCCATTTGGATTTTATAATATATTTATATTATTATATCCCTTATATATATGACGACTATTGACAATAATTGACGAAATATCCGAAAAAATCTCGATAAAAAAAGACTGCCTTTAATAAGCAGTCTTTGCGATTGTATTCGGTATAATACGGAGTTATTCTTCGCCGCCGTCGGGAAGCTGTTCTCCGCCGCCGCCCTGTTCGCCGCCGCCGGGAAGCTGTTCTTCGCCGCCGTCGGGCAATTCTTCTTCTACTCCCAGGTCAAGACCCGAAATCTTAATCAGCTTATCGATTGTTTCTTCGTCCTTGCTCGTAAACATCTTATTCGTCATTTTCTGAACGACCGTATAAACGGGCTTGGCAATAACGCTGTTTTCCATCTGCGCGCCGAGATTGTTTTCGAGTTGCGGAATAGCAAGCGCATAACCGAAAATCATAAGAATCAGAGCCGAGTACGCAAAGCCGCGAACCGCGCCGACTACAAAACCGAACAAACGGCTTACCACGTTCGGTTTTCCGTCCTTTGCGAGCGACCTTACGAACATCGTGAACAGCATCATCAAAATGCGGATAGCCACGAAAAGTCCCACGCAGACGATTACGCTGTAAATTCCGTAAGCGAGCATAAGCGCGACGGCTTGTCTGCTCGTTTCGGCTCCCAACGCGCCGAGTCCCGCATAACCCGCGACTTTGGCGTATATGGGCGAAACTATCGTTGCGATTATTCCCGACTCCGCGCCTTTTTCGGGCAGAAAACTCAGAATCCAGTTATAAAGCGAAAATCCGCTCGACCCGCACACGAAATTGCCTATCGCCTTTACGTCGAGTAGCGCGTAAGATACGACCTTGGTAAGCAATACCGCGATAAGCATCGAGATAAACCAACCGAAAAACGCTACTACCGTCTTGAAAACGCCTTTCCACAATCCGATAAGCGCGAACAGCGCTACGAGAACTATTATCCCTATATCGATATAAGACATTTTAATCTCCTTGTAATTTTATAATTACCGAAAAATCTATTTGCAAACGGTTTAACCCGTCCGCGTTTTGACAATAATTCGCGTATGTCCGAAAAAGTCGAAGCAATAGCCGAAAAATTACGCTTACTGACGGGAAAGCCTCTCTCCGCTACGCCCGTTATTCTCTGCATCGGCTCCGACCGCGTTACAGGCGACTGCTTGGGTCCGCTCGTAGGTCATCTGCTGACCGAGAAGCATTGCGCGCCCGCGTTCGTGTACGGCTCGCTGTTCTCGCCCGTTACCGCGCTCAATCTCGTCGAAACCGAACGGTTTATCCGAGAAAAGCACCCGCAAAGCCTTATTATCGCCGTCGACTCGTCGCTCGGAAAAAAAAGCGATTTGGGCGAAGTCCGCGTTATAGGCGACGGAATTTACCCGGGCGCCGCCGTCGGCAAGAGCCTGCCCAAGGTGGGCGACGTTTCCGTTACCGCCACGGTTGCCGATATGGGCAAAAGCCGTCTGTACGGGGTAAAACTCGGATTCGTCTACGCGCTCGCCGAACTTATTGCGTCCGCCATTTGCAAGAGTATTTCGGAAGTCGTCGCGGCTTGAAAAGTCCGCTCCCCGCCCCTTGCACTTACATATTACAACATTTCCGCTGAAAAAGTAATTAGTTTCGCATTAAAAAAAGATTAAATTTTTTGCGGCGTACAAAAATAACGCAGCGGAAATTCCGTTGCGTTACCGTATCGGAGCTTCACCGTAAACAATCAAGACTTAAACACAACTAAAACCGCTCTTAATGTTTTCTCGGAATTTATTCGGTCAACTTACTGTTGGCACACCAACGACATTGTTTTTGCGGATTCAATATAATAGTGTTGGTACACCAATCATCGACACGGAGTATTTTATGAGATTAGTAGACGCGGTTTATGCAAGAATCATCGAATTGGTTAAAGAACGCCGAATAACCGTTAATGCTTTGGCAAATATAAGCGGCGTTCCGCGCCCTACGATTGTTACTATGACGAGAAGTAATACCGTTAAACTTTCAACTATTTACGGCATTTGCGACGGATTGAAAATCACTTTGCAGAATTTTTTCGCTTCTCCGTTGTTTGCTCCCGAAAATATAACCGATTAAATCAATAAACAAAGGCTGTCATATCCGACAGCCTTTTGTATTGCGGTTTTTATAATCTTACTTCTTTTCCCGACTTGGCGGATTCGTAAATCGCGTCGAGAATTTTCATCATTTCGACTCCGTCTTCGGCAGGCGAACGGAACGGCTTTTTGTTAAGCACGCAATCGACGAAATGCGCGACTTCGTTTTCAAACAGCCCGTCGAAGTCGAGCGCGGTCGGCGTTGCGAGTTTTATATCCGACAAGTAACCGTTCGTTTCGGTAAACATCTTGAACTCGGGGTCGAGCTTTACGCCGCCTTTCGTGCCGAACAGCTGTATTTCGCCTTCGTCCTTTTCGATATTAAGCGAGAAGCTCGTTTCAACGTTCAGCACCGCGCCGTTGTCGAAACGAATCATTGCCGCCGCCAAATCTTCGACGTCGCATATATCGTTCGCGCTTGCCGAAACCGAATTGTATGTTTTTACCGCCTTAACGCCCTTTCGGTTGCCGAGCTTATGAAAGGCTGCTCCGTAAACCGATACGGCTTTCGGGTTGCCCATAAGGTAGCGCACAAGGTCTATTACGTGCACGCCCAGGTCGATAAGCGGACCGCCGCCCGAACGCAACTTATCGCCGAACCAACCGCCGGGGTTGCCGTTGCGGCGCAGGTACGTTGCTTTCGCGTAGTACAGCTCGCCCAAATATCCGTTGTCTATAAAATCTTTTACCACGTTGCAGTCGTTGCCGTATCTGCGTACAAAGCCTATCATCAGCTTCGCGCCCGACTTTTTCGCCGCCGCTACAATCTTTTCGGCTTCCGCCTTGCTCATAGCCATAGGCTTTTCGAGTAAAACGTGCTTGCCGCGCTCCAACGCCGCGATTGCGCAAGGCATATGCGCGCTATTCCAAGTGCAGACCGAAACGGCTTGAATTTCGGGCATTTTATCGAGCATTTCGCCCGCGTCGGCAAACAAATTATTTATCCCGTATTCTTCGCCGCGCTTTTTGAGCTGTTTTTCGTTTATATCGCAGAACGCGACTATCTCGGCGTTCGGGCAGGACCTATACCCTTTTATATGCGATTCGGAAATGTTTCCGACTCCTATTATTGCGACTTTGAGTTTTTCCATATCGGTTTTCCCCTTTTTATAAATATTTCTTTAAGAACGTTACCGCTTTTTCTATATCGCCTTTCGGGTTTTCGCCGACTTCTCTCTCTATCGTAAGAAAGCCGTCGAAGCCTGTTTCTTTAAGCGCGGCGATATAACCGTCCCAAGGCACGTTTCCGTCGCCGAGCGGCATTTCCGAAATGGCCGACCAATCCTCGGGCGGCAATTCGTAATATTGCGGCGCATAAAGCGCGCGCGTATCTACGGGGCGGTTCCGAATACCGTCCTTTGCGTGCGTGTGTACTATGTAGTCTTTGAGATTTTTAACGGCTTCGACGGGATTTTCGCCCGCGCACATAACGAGATTCGCCGGGTCTAAATTTACAGCGCAGCCCTTACTGTTCACGTTGTCCAAAAACGCTTTGAGAAGCGGCGACTTTTCGGGTCCCGTTTCTATGGCGAACTTGCACCCCGCCGACTCCGCAAAGCGCGCGAGTTCACCGTAAACCAGTATCATACTGTCGTACTGCCCGCATTCGTAATCCGGTATAACGCCGATATGCGTAGTTACGATTTTCGTACCGAGCTTTTCCGCGACTTCGATAACGCGCTTTTCCCTGTCGATTTCGGCGCGGTTTTTCGTGTAGTACATTGCGCAACCGAAGTCGCCGCAAATAGCCGAAAAGCAAAGTCCCGCGTCCGACATTATCGAGCGTACTTCTTTAATCTCGTTTTCGGCAACCGTCTTTTTCGAAAGGTCGCCGTCGCAATAACCCATAATGCCGTCTGCGCCGAACGAGCTCGCATACGCCTGCATTCCGTCTGCGCCGAGCTGTTTTGCGATTTTTACCGCCGATTTGAAATCAGTGCGGAAGCTCTCCGCCATAACTCCTATTTTCATAAATTCATTCCCGACCTTGATTTTTATTTTCTTCCGAATTTTTTATTGTTCGGATACGAAAATAATATCAGGTTCGGCGAATATATTCAAGCCGAAAATTATGACCGATATGTCAAAAGTTACGGTTTTTTCGGAGCGAACTTATTCATAGCGCGGTAAAATGTGTTTAGGCTGTCGAAACCGCACTTGCCCGAAATAGACAGAACCGTTTCGCTGTTCTTTTCCTTGTCGGCGAGCATAGTCAGCGCCATATCGACGCGCTGACGGTTTATATAGTCGCGGAAGTGCATCCCCAAATATTCGTTAAACAGCGCGGACAGATACGTTTTGCTGTATCCGAACTTTTCGGCTATTCCGCCGAGCGTAAGCTCCCGAGTTATGTTTTTCTGCATATACTGCAATATTTCGGTAATAAGGTACGTATTCGATTTTATTCTGCGCGGCACGAGCGGATAATGTTTTTTCAGTATTCCGAAAAACATATCGACAAAACCGTAGCGCATAAGCTCGTCGGCGTCCGCGCCCTGCTCGCTCATAAACTCGACGAGCGGCATAAACTCGCCCGCCGCCTTGCCGTTATCTCGCAATACGGTGGGAAAAACGTTGTCTTTTGCCGCCTTGTAAAAGCGACTGCAATAATTTTCGCCGATTACCATTGCGTGCGTGAGAACCGACTGCGCGGGAAAATAGTGAATGTCCAAACTGTTTATAACGGCAACGTCGTTGCGGTTAAGCACGTATTCTTCGCCGTTCACCGTTATATGAAATCCGTCGCCCAAAACTATTACGATTTCGACGCTGTTATGAAAATGCGAGTCCGCTTTATTCGTCCCCGCATCCGTTATATAAAAATATTCTCCCGGAGACGACGCAGTTTCGAAATAACCGGTACGGCGTTGTTGCATACTACACTCCGCCGCCGACTTCTATTCCGTTTTCTTTGCGCCGCTTTTCAAACACCGATTTTATAATATAGGAATGAACAAAAGTCCACACTATGAACAAAAACAGCGCGGAAAAGAGAATTATAAGCGTAGGATAGCCGCGCACGAACGACAGCACCACCCCGACGAAAACGAAAACGGGCGTCTGAACGCTCGCGGCGTTATGGTGAACCGTTTTCCATATGCTCGCCGAGCTTCGGGTAAAGCGGTTGTTTATCGCCCAGAATTTGCTCCCGACCTTACGGTAGCGCGTAACCGTTCCCATAAGCGCGATAAAAATGCAGATAAGCACTGCGCCGAAACCTATAAAGTCGAAACTTTTAAGGTCGTCGACGTTCTGAATCTGCGCCGCAAGCCCCTTTATTATAATAGCCGAAAAAGCCACGGACAGAACCATACTCATAATAAGTATAGCCGAATAATTCTTGTATTCGGGCAGTTTATTTTTTATAAAGCGCGAAATTGCCACAATCATCAAGGGTACAAGACAGAACAATCCCGTTATGAGATTATTGTATTTGTTTGCGTATTCGACTTTTACGTCCACGATGTTAATATTCGTAATAGGTATCCGCGCGGGCAAAAGTTTCAGAATAAACGCTATGAAGATAAGCGGCAGTACGGCGGTGATAAAAGCTATCTCCGTAAGCCATCTGTCTTTTTTAGACATATTTTGTCCCCTATTCGTTTTGTAATGATAAACGTCCTATACCGATATTATATCTCTTAATACGGCAGAGTCGAACAACTGCCCGTTCTCAAAC
>WSNJ01000084.1 GCA_013316045.1 Clostridia bacterium | reverse complement strand
ACTTTATAAGACGGTTATCCCTCGTTAAAGTCAAAATGCCATTCGGAGAAACCAATGCTTACTATCAATATGGGCACTCGTAAAAGTAGGAGAGATGAACATCATTTCGGGAGTTTATGACGCAGTACGGACATAATATCTACTTTATAAACGATTTCTATCGTGCGTTCTTTGCCTGTAATTTTCGGTACGCCGCCGACTATTACGCGGTCAAGAAGTTCGTAACACATTTCACGGGTAAGTTCGGGTGCGTTGAGATATTTCTTAATGTTGCGTATAAAGTCGTCAACGTTTTGCAGAGAGCTTTCGCTTTCGGCTATTTTGTCCTCAAGCGCGGCAATCTCGGGTATGATAGCTTTCTGCTCGGCAGAATATTTTTCTATCAAGCCTAAACAAATATCTTCGGGGACTTTGCCTATAACCTTGTCTTCATAAGCCGCCTGTATCAAACGCGTAAGTTCGTCTGCGCGTTTTTGTTTTGCGTGCAAATCCTTTTTGGCGGATTTCATTGCTTTGTCGGCAAGCTCGTTATTGTATTGCACAAACTCCTTTCGGATGCTGTCCTCGTCAAGAACAATCCGCTTTGCCATTTCCCGTATGTCTTCGAGAATTATACTTTCCAAAGTCTTCGCCGGTATATGATGTGAAAAGCACATGGACTTTCCGAATCGTTCGTGATTGCCGCAGTTAAACGCATATCTTTTTTCTTGTTTATACTGCGCCCAAACGCTTGTCATTTTCATTTTTCCGCCGCAGTCGGCGCAGAATAAAAATCCCGAAAGGGTAGGCGTAAAACCGGATTTTGTCTTTTTTCCTATTGCCACCGACTTTTGCCGTTCCTGCACCTTATCCCATAATTCTTGCGAAATAATAGGTTCGTGCGTGTTATAAAGAATTACCCAATCGCTTTTATCCCTGTTATACCGTTTATGATTTTTATAGGAAACCGTGGTGGTTCTTTGAAACGCCAAATGCCCGAGATACGTCATATTATTCAGCATTGCTTTTATAGACGCCTGACACCATATTCCGCGCGTGCCGTCCTGCCATTGAAACCCGAACTTCATTTTGGCGTATTGCGCGGGCGAGGGGAGCTTTTCCTCGTTTAGAATTTCCACGATTCCTCTCGGGCTTATACCCGACGCATACATTTCGAAAATTCGTACAACGTTCGGCGCAACTTCTTCGTCAATTATAAACGTCCGTTTCGCGTCTGTACCCTTGAGATAACCGTATACCGGTTTTTTGGAGTGGAACACGCCCTCTTTGGATTTTGCCTTGAACACGGACCGAATTTTCTTCGACGTGTTTGCCGCGTGCCACTCGTTAAAAACATTTACGATTGGCATAAGTTCCATAGCGTTATTATCTCTGTTTTCGGTGTCTATGTTGTCCTGTATGGCGATGAACCGTATACCGAACGAGGGGAATACATAATCGACGTACTGTCCGACCTCGATATAATTTCTGCCGAAACGGGAAAGGTCTTTTACGAGAATAGTGTTTATAACGCCCGTCTTGGCATCATCCAATAAACGCTGTACTTGCGGACGCTCGAAAGTAGTACCCGAAACGCCGTCGTCTATATATTCGTCATAGATTTGAAACCCGTGTTCTTCCGCATATTTGCGGAGTATCATCCGCTGGTTGTCGATGGAGAGCGATTCGCCCGCGTTTTCGTCGTCACGGGAAAGTCTTAAATATAACCCAGCAATGTAGGTCTTTTGTTTTGCGCTCATAGTATCACCTCATATCCTTGTAAGCCTGCTTGACGGCAAGTCTGCGCATGGTTTCTTCAAAGTCTTTGCCGCCTTTGAAAAATCTGCGGATATAATAGGGCTTGCCGTTAATAATTTTGTGTACGGAAATGGACGGGGCAAAGATATAGCTGTCCGCCTCGTTGCAGTCAAATTCGACTTCGTTGTTTTCCTGTTGTTGCATAATCGGTTTTTAAGGTAACCGTAACCGTCCCTGCAACTCCTAATATGTTTTTTCACCGGGGATTTGAGCATTTTTGCCCATGTTTTTTTGTTTTCGTGTTTCATTCTTCTTTGGACACCTCCGTATTTTTATCTTTTGCCCTTCGGCAGGGACCGAACAAACGAAAAGACGAATATATTTTTTTCTGCCTTAAAATCTTTATGCGAAAGTCAAGGGCGACCGAACGGGAGTGCATTTACCCTTGACTTCCGGCGGCTTTTCGTTTAGGACTGATTTGCATTTCTCATAAAATATTTCTTTCCCTACCGGACGAAGGGCAAAAGATACGGGGATTATTTTCAACTTCCCGTTGACATTTGTCATACAATGTAGTATAATTGAAATATAAAATCCACATAATACCGAAAAGGAGATATAATTATGGCTACTTCCGTTGTGCAGTTCCGCGTAGAGGACGACTTAAAACTCGAAGCTACGGCGATTTACGAAAAACTCGGTATCGACTTATCTACCGCAATACGAATGTTTTTGAAACGTTCCGTTATGGAGAACGGAATACCTTTTTCTATGACGCTGGATAGGGAATACAATTCGGGCTTTGCAATGCAAGCGGTGAACGAACTCAATATGCAAGCGAAAAGGAACGGCGTTTCGGATATGTCGCTCGAAGATATAAACGCCGAGATTGCGGCATACAGAAAAGAGCGTAAGGCGGAATAACGAATGAAATACTATGCTGTAATAGATACAAACGTGTTAGTGTCCGCTATGCTCAAAGAAGGCTCTGCGCCGTGGCACGTTCTGAAAGAAGCGCTCGACGGCTGCATTACGCCGCTGTTAAACGGCGAAATATTAAGCGAGTACGGCGAGGTGTTGCTCCGTAAGAAATTCGGCTTTTCCGAATCCGCCGTTGCCAAGCTCGTTACGGAATTGCCAAAACGCGCTATATTTCTAAATGCCGAACCGACGAACGAAATATTTTCCGATCCCGACGACGCCGTATTCTATGAAATCGTTATGGCGGCGCAGGATAAAGAAAATGCCTATCTCGTTACGGGCAACGTAAAGCATTTTCCGGTTAAGCCGTTTGTGGTAACGCCGCGTGAAATGCTGGATATTATAGAAAAGAATAAATGAGCGATAACGATTTACTTAGAGATAAATATACGGTCAATCACTACGACGAGGATGAACTGCTCGAATTTCTGCCCGAACGTCCCGAACACAAGTACGGGTTTATAGCGATAAAAAATCCCGATTACCTTAAAGATAAACAGGCACAGGGAATATTGGAAACCACATATTGCGACGAGCGTGAGTATCTGTTTCGCAAGCCTACAGTAAAAGAAAGGCGCGAGATAGTTATTAACACCGTCATAGAGGGTAACGGCAGACCTATTTCCATTCCGAAACTTGCAAGACTGTTGGCGATCTCGGTCAGGACGTTGCAAACGCTGTTAAAGAAATTGCAAGAAGAAAAGATAATCGAGGTTATACCGCGTTATGCGAAAAGCGGCGCGCGGAAATGCAGTTCGTATAAATACATAGGTCCACCGTGCGAGTTTTACGGTACGGGACTGAATTTACATATTCTTTACAGTCCCGGAAACGACGTGGGCTTTCGGCATTGGGCGTGGAAAAGCCAGTTTTTCTCGCACGATAAAACTTGGCACGATCTATATAAACTGTGCAAAATAAAGTTCGGCGCGAGGGTAAAACGCGGAGAATATTTACGGCAGAATAATTTGCCTCTTGCAGTACCGGAAGATATAAAGTTTTTCGTGTTGCGCTATGCGTATTGGAAAGGGCGTATCGAAACACTTTGCAATAAAAGTCGCGGCGAGGTTCAGTATTCCAAAGACGGCACGGTAAAGCTCGCGATAGAGCCGTTAAACCGAACGGAAACCGTACCGTTCTTCGATTATACTTTACAATTGGAGTTTGGCGGCAGTAAAGACAATCCCGAAATTACGATAACCGACGTTGCGGATAAAGAAGTACTCGGCGTGTTTACTTGGTTTACCGAGAATGTAATCGAAAGATCGTACAGGATAGACGAACGAATGGCGGAACAGTTCTTTATATTGGGCGATTTTACTACAAAATGAAAATATGCGATATGCCATTACTTTGAAAGACGGAGAAAAAATCTTCGTCTTTTTTATTGTAAACCCGGTGAAATTTCATATTAGGGTGTGGAAAGGCAAGAATCCGCAACACACCGTACCTGCAAAAATAAATACAAGGAGGATTAAGTAACCGAAAACGGATTCGAGCCTTTACCGACACGACCGTTAGGGCAAAGGAGGTGATGAATAATTATAACCAACAGAAACAAAGGCGACCAATTAGGAGAGATAGACCAAGACGGTATTGCGCAGTGGTATCCGAAGTGCAAGGTACGCAAGCAAGGTGATTTGTATATTGCCACGCCGCATACGACCAACCCTACAAAGCGTACAGTTCGCAAGCCGAAAGAGATTGCCGTTTCTGTAAAGGACGGCAAGTACGCTTTGGAAGAAAAGCCACAGAACAAGCCGTTAGAAGCAGAAAGTACGGCGGTTGAGCAATCTACCGAGCAAGCGGATAAAAGTCCGCCTACGGCAAAAGAACAGCCTAATACGGACGTGCGCACAACTACGCTCAAAGACATCTTCGACGAGCTTTACGACAAGTATTACAAGCAATATCCGAACGTCAGAAAACAGTCCATTCTCAAAGATATGTTACCCTTATTTCCGACCGAAGAAGACGCCGCATATTTCGTGGACGAACAGTGCCGAAGGAAATGGCGCAACGCTTATACCCGTAAACAACGTTTCGAGTATAAGGCGTATAACCAAGCGTATGAATACTTTTTTACGGTAACATTCGATTCTAAAAAGCATACCGAAGAAAGTTTTGAAAAAAGTTTGAAAAACGCTCTGTCCAATTTACATAAACGCTACGATTGTTTGTTTCAGGGCGTATGGGAACGCGGTAGCGAAAACAACAGGCTGCATTTTCACGGACTTATTTACGATCCGAACAAAAAGATAACCGACGAATTGGAAACGGTAAAAGATTACAATCCCAAAACCGGCAAGATGAAAACGTATTTGCAAAGTAAGTATTTTGCGGAAAAGTTCGGCAGAAACGAGTTCAGCGAGATAATACCGCAGATGTACGAATCGGCTATTAAATACATCACGAAGTATTTGAATAAGCAGGACGTAAAGCCGTATTATTCGAAGGGACTGTATCGTTTCATAGAAAGCGACATTGACGGTAACGACGTGATAGGAAAAATGGACGGTACGGACGAAAGAGATATACGTTTGCTCGTGTCCGACAAATTCAAGATTTGGGACGAGGGCGTACTCATAGGCGAAGCGTCGCCCGAAACGATAGCGCAAGCGAAGAAAGTGTCGTAAACAAAGAAACGCAAAGAAAGGCGCGGCGGCGTAAAAAAATACGGGAGCACGGAAAGCCTGCGCGTGCCCCGTATTTTAGCCGCCGCCTTTGCGGTTTGTTACCCTTGTTCGGTTGCGTTGGGTTTGGTTGTGTGTGCCTGTCTCGGCGCCCGAGCGCGAAGCGCGAGGGTGACGATGGCGGCGCCAGCCGCCATCGTCAGCTTTGCCGCCGCTTGTATCAAGACAGGCACACACTTTACGGTCAGTTGATAAATTTTGAGGTTAAAGTGTTCCATTTTGCAACTGCCGAATTTAACTCAAAAACACTACAAAAAAACAAATAATTTCAGGAGGATTTTTTATATGAACTACGAATTACCGGAAGACTTAAAACGTCATTTATTCGTTTGCCATCAAAAAACGGATATGACTACTTACAGTGGCTGCAAAAGGCGTTGCCATAAGGAAGATTGTCGGCAATGTTGGGAACAGCATTTGCGTAAAGATTTACAACGTGATTGCGATATAGAAAACGAGACAAACGCACGGAGTTTTGTCATTTGTCCGAACTGCGGCGAACGGTGCGACGTCGGATTTCTGTTTAACCGTTTCGGATGCAGCAAGTGCGGAACTACGCTGTACTGCGACGCAGACGGGCAGAAAGAGCTTATGGGCGATGCGTATCTTGAAATAGACGAGCAAGAACTTGCCGAGATGTTGAAAGCAATCAAATAAAACTTTATAAAGCATAGGGCGAATAAACAGACGTATCCAATCGTTTTTCAATAGTTAGTCATTTTTGTATCATAGTAACGCCCGAAATTAAAATCCAAACAGGAGTAAAACAAATTATGATGTACAAAAATTGGCTGGACGAATGGATTATGTATTACGTCAAGCCGGCAACCAAAGAGCGGACTTGTGATAAGTACCGAAGTCAGATAGAAAAGCATATAGCGCCCGCACTCGGCGAGTTCGAGTTGGAAGAACTGTCTGCACAAGTCCTGCAGCGATTCACGGTAGAACTGTCCGAAAGCGGACTTGCCGCTAATACGGTAAACGGCATTATCTCGGTGTTGAAATCTTCACTAAAACGAGCGGTTGTGCTCGGCGTTACAAATGTACAATGTACCGATGCTATCGTTCGTCCGAAAGCAAAAGAAAAACAGGTTGAGAGCTTCACCAAAGACGAACAGCGTAAAATAGAGAATTATATAGCCGAAAAGAGGCAAGACAAATTATTCGGCATAGTGTTGTGCTTGTATACCGGCTTGCGTATAGGCGAACTTTTGGCGCTCACTTGGAGCGACGTGGATTTCGGCAAGGGCATACTCACCGTGAATAAGACGTGCCGCGACGGTTGGAAGAACGGCGAATATATTAAAATTTCCGACACGCCTAAAACGGAAAACGGCTATCGCATTGTGCCCATACCCAAACAGTTGCTTATGCGGCTGAAAAAGTTAAAAAAGAGCGCGAGCGGCGAATATGTTGTGGGAGGCAAAAGTATTTACGGCGCGGAAGTACGAAGTTACCAAAAAACGTTCGAGCGCATACTCGCAAAACTCGATCTGCCGCATAAAGGCTTTCACGCTTTACGGCATACGTTCGCCACGCGCGCGCTCGAAGTGGGTATGGACGTAAAAACGCTTTCGGAGATACTCGGGCACGGCAATCCGACTATCACGCTCAAACGGTACGCTCATTCTATGCTCGAACACAAAACCGAGATGATGAATAGGGTGGGGCGGCTGTTATTGTAAGAAAAGAATAGGTTTTGCCTATGTCGGCAAAACCTATTTTGCTGTTCTAAATCCACTTTTTGTTCCAAACAAAAAAGTACACAGATTAGAGTAATCTATGTATGTATTTAGATTCGAAGTACATAGATAAAATAGATAATCGGAAAAATTTGTTGAATTTTTCCCTACATAT
>WSNJ01000017.1 GCA_013316045.1 Clostridia bacterium | reverse complement strand
TTCTATATGGCTTAATGATGAAAAAAGAATTTTAAAATAGAAAATCATATGTATTAATTTGACATATTATAGAATTTCCCGTTTTAATGGCAGGGTATTACGGGCTTAGGCGCGGCGAAATTGTCGGATTGAAATGGTCAAACATAGATTTTACTTATGGAACTATTACAGTCAAGCATACTGTTAGCTATGTAACGTTAGATGGTAAGGTTACGCTCGTGGCAAAAGATAGAGCAAAAACAAAAAAGAGCATAAGAACTTTGCCGCTTGTTGAACCTGTAAAAGAGATGCTTTTGAAAATGAAAGATATGGAAGAAGCAAATAAAAGATTCTTTGGAAACGATTATTACTACGGCGACGACGATTATGTTTATAAAAACGAAATTGGCAAGTTGATAAGTCCCGATTATGTAACGCAAAATTTCGCAATACAAGTTAAAAAAATCAAATCATTGGAAAAAATTCGATTTCACGATCTGCGGCACAGTTGCGCCGCATTGTTGCGACACGAGGGAGTGCCTATGGAAGATATACAAAAGTGGCTTGGACATAGTCAGATTACGACCACTGAAAGTATATATGCGCATTTTGAAGATAAAACACATTTGAAATCGGCGCAGAAAATTCTTAATGCTTTTTCCGATTCATAAATTGAAATTCCGCGAAATGTATTCGGGGAATTTTTACAAAATGCGAGAATTTTGCGAGAAAAATGCGAGAATTTCGATTTTGTGAAATTTGCGGCAATATTGTGAAGTGCCGAAAATTGTGATAAATCGCATAATATAGAGAAAAACAGCCCTAAAAGGAGCTGTTTTTTTGGTGCCGACGGTCGGGGTCGAACCGACACGGTATCACTACCGCGGGATTTTGAGTCCCGTGCGTCTGCCAATTTCACCACGTCGGCACAAATAAATAATTGTTCTGAACCGTTAAATTGTTCCGTGCGTCTGCCACTCAGCCGAGCGAGCCCGCGAGCGAACGCCACGGAGCGAAGCGGAGTATTTCACCACGTCGGCACAAAATAACGAATATTCAAACGGTTTTGTTGCAAAACCTTATATATAATAACATATCCTTGGCAAAATGACAAGAAAAAAATTGAGATTTTCGAGAAAATGTTGTATACTTATTTTGTGTCTGCCGAAAATTCGGTAATAATTGGGCATAGCGGGAGATATTTCGATGGAAAAATTTTTGATAATCGACGGGAACAGCTTGGCGAACAGGGCATTTTACGCATTGCCGGCACTCAGCAACGGACAGGGCGTGCCCACGCAAGCGGTTTACGGATTTGCCACTATGCTTATAAAGGCAATCGAAGAAGTTTCGCCCGACTATATAGCCGTAGCTTTCGACTTGCCCGTTCCTACGTTCAGGCACAAGCGTTACTCGCTTTACAAGGCAACGCGAAAGAAGATGCCCGAAGAACTCGGAGTTCAGTTTCCGCTTCTTAAAGAAATGCTCGGGAAAATGAATATACGCGTCGTCGAAAAGGAAGGATTCGAAGCGGACGATATAATCGGCACTATGGTTAAGCACAGCGGAATGAAAAGCTATATAATAACGGGGGATAAAGACTCGTTACAGCTTATAGACGACGACGTTACCGTTATGCTTACAAAGCGCGGCATAACGGAGATACAGGAGCTTAACCCCGACTCTCTTATGCGGGAATTTAATTTCGTACCGTCTCAGATTATAGATTATAAGGCGCTATGCGGCGACAGTTCCGACAACATACCCGGCGTTCCGGGCGTAGGCGACAAGACGGCTCAGTCGCTTATCGCGCAATACGGCGATTTGGCGGGCGTATATTCGCATATCGACGAGATTTCGGGCAAACTGAAAGACAGGCTCGTAAGCGGAAGGGAGTCGGCGGAGCTTTCATACGAACTTGCTACCATAAACACGGAAGTGCCGCTCGAAATAAGCGCGAAAGATTGCGCGTACCCGTATCCGTTCGGCAACTCGGTAAAGAGCTTTTTTATAGATATGAAGTTCAAAACGCTGATTAAGCGCGCGGAAATTTTCACGCCCGAAGCGTCTGGGATAGTCCCCGAAGAAGAACGCCGCAAGCCGCCCTGCGAAATTCAGTCGGTCGGCAGTATCGGAAAACTGACGGAAATATTGTCGGGGGACGTAAAGCGGTTCGCGTTCAATATAGGCGAGTCGGTTAATTTCGCGCTTGACAACGCGGGCGAAAAATCGGTCAGCATAGTTTATTCGCTTATAGACGACGGGCTCGACTATAACGCCGTTTTAAGCGTATTCAAGCCGCTGCTTGAAAATCCCGAAGTCGAAACGATAGTTTTTGACGCCAAAGCGCTTATGAAAACGCTCGAACTGTCGGGAATAAGTCTGAAAGGCTATCTCGACGTAAAACTTATGCAGTATCTCGTCGATATGAAAGTCAACTACGAGAATCTGACCAAATTTTTGGAAGCATACGAGATTTCGGAGCGCGAGCCGGCTACGGGACTTATGTATATATGTTCGTCCTTGTCGTCCGAACTCGAAAAGCTCGGAATGCACAAGCTCTATTATGACGTGGAATTGCCGCTTGTGGAAGTTCTGCGCAATATGGAAAAGCGCGGTTTCAGGATAGACGCGAAAATTCTCACGGATTTCGGCGAAGACTTTGCCAAGAAGCAAGACGAGCTTTCCGAGGAGATATTCGCGGACGCCGGCGAGCGATTCAATATAAATTCGCCCAAACAGCTTGCGAAAGTGTTGTTCGAGAATATGGGCATACCTTATCCGAAAAAGAGCAGAACTTATTCGACTTCCGCAGAGATACTCGAACTCCTCGTAAAAAAGTATCCGATAGCGAGCAAAGTGCTTCGGTACAGATATTACGCAAAACTGAACAGCACGTACGTCGACGGACTGAGAAAACTTGCCGACCGCAACGGTATCGTTCATACGGAATTCAGGCAGACGCTTACGGCTACGGGCAGGCTTTCGTCTGTCGAGCCGAATTTGCAGAACATTCCCGTAAGGCAGGAAGAAGGTCGCAAACTTCGCGCCGCATTCGTTGCGAGCGAAGGCAACGTGCTTACTTCGGCGGATTATTCGCAGATAGAGCTTCGGCTTATGGCGCATTTTTCGGGCGACGAAAAAATGGTTGACGCCTATCGGAATAACGAAGATATTCACACGTCGACGGCGGCGGAAGTTTTCGGCGTGGACAAAAAGGACGTAACGCGCGATATGCGCCGCGAAGCCAAAGCCGTGAACTTCGGCATAATATACGGAATAAGCGATTTCGGTCTGGGCGAGAACTTAGGGCTTTCGACGCATCAGGCGCGGGAGTATATTGCAAAGTATTTCGAAAAGTTTTCGGGAGTAAAGGCGTATCTCGACAGAGCCGTAAAAGTCGCAAAGGAAAACGGCTGCGCGACTACTCTTCTCGGTCGTATCCGTAAAATACCAGAGCTGATTTCGTCTAACTACGTAACGCGCCAATTCGGCGAACGCGTTGCAATGAATATGCCGCTCCAAGGCAGTGCGGCGGACATTATAAAGATAGCTATGATAAACGTAGAAAAAGCGCTTGCCGGAATGAAGTCGAAACTCATATTGCAGATACACGACGAACTTATCGTAGACACCGCGCCCGACGAACAGGAAGAAGTAAAGAGAATACTCAAAGAGAATATGGAGAGCGCCGCCGAACTTCTCGTGCCGCTTACTGTGGACGTGGGGCAGGGTAAGAGTTGGTTCGATTGCAAGTAGCGGAAGCGCATTCATCGCGTAGGGCGAACTACGTTCGGCTTTCCGCCTTGGTCGTTTATGTCAAAATAAACTCCCGCGGCGGCAATCCGACTGTTGTCCGTCCTACGCGCGACTGAGCTTCCGCCGGGTGCGGTAATAATTATCATTCGGAGAAATTATAATAAGGAAAGCAGACAATGAATAAAATAGTCGTAGGGCTTACGGGCGGAATATGCGGCGGAAAGAGCAAGGCGGCGGAAATGTTTTCATCGCTCGGATTCGCCGTCGTGGACGCCGACGTAATTAGCAGAAAGGTTACGGCTTGCGGCACGGACGGAGAGCGTAAACTCGCCGAAAATTTCCCGAACGCGCTTACAGACGGCGTTATCGACCGCCGCAAGCTGAGAGAGCTGGTTTTCGGGGACGCGGCAAGCCTTGAAAAGTTAAACGCCATAACGCACCCTTTGATAGCCGCACAAATGAAAAAAGAAATCGACGCGTGCGATAACTCTTTCGTTCTCGCCGTTGTACCGCTGTTGTTCGAAGCGGGGTTCGAGAAGTTCTGCGACTTTACGGTTACCGTGAGTTGCGACGAAAAAATCCGTATAGAGCGACTTATAAAAAGGGATAATATTACCGAAGAACTTGCGCGTCGTATCGTAAACAGTCAGATGACGGATTCCGTCCGCGAGAGCAAGGCAGACGCTTGTTTATATAACGACCGCGACGAAAAATATTTAAGCTCGCAAGTCGGACGGATAGTTTCCGAATTGTCGGCGAAGGTAAACGAAAATAGGAACAAAAAGCAATAGGATAATTTCTCTTTTTCTGTGTGCCGTTACGGTGATTACGGTTGGCGCGTATTTTTTGTTGCGAGTAAGGTATCCCGTAAAATACACTTCCGAAATAGTCGCGGCGTGTAACGAGTTCGGCGTTGACGAAAAGCTCGTGCGCGCCGTTATATGGACGGAGAGCAAATACAGAAAGAACGCCGAGAGCAAGGCGGGGGCTAAGGGACTTATGCAGCTTATGCCGTCTACGGCTCGGTTTTCCGCGGGACTGTGCGGAGAAGAATTCGACGAAAGCGAAATGAAAGAGCCGCGCGTAAATATCCGCTTGGGCGTGTGTTATCTTGCTTATCTTCTTAATAAGTTCGACGAAAAAAACGCCGTCGCCGCATACAACGCGGGCGAGGGCAACGTTAAAAAGTGGATAGAAGAAAGCCGCGACGAATATCCGTTTAAGGAAACGCGCGACTATGTTAAAAGGGTGTATTCGGCGAAAAAAATATACGTGTATTTCGGTTAAATATTCTTGACTACGCGCTTGCACTCGGCGATAACGTCGTCTTTGAGCGATTGCGGCGAAAGAACTTTCACGCTCGAACCGAAAGACAGAATTTTCGCAAGCAGTTCGTTTCCGCCCGCAACGGTAGCCGACGCGCGGTAGTCTAGCCCGTATTCGAATACCGAGTCGGCGCCGAGCCATTCTTCTATCTGCGGCAGAACCGTGCAGGAAAACTCTATCAGAAGATTAACCGTTTCGCTTGCGTCGAAACGTTCGTTCAGTTTCTCTATTACGTTCGAGTCGCTTCTGCGCTCGAAATTTTCGTTTGTCGTGAAAATATGGTTTATTCTCGACAGCTTGAAAAGTCGGAAGTCCTGCCGCGAGTGGCAAAAAGCATAGACGTACCAAACGTACTCTTTAAGAACGAGATAGTAAGGGTCGACAAGTCGGCTCGAAAACGCTTCGTGTCTGTCGGTGTATTTTATCTGAACCGTTTTGCCGTCGCGGATTGCTTTTTTCATAACGTCGAGTTTGTTTCTGTAAAGATTATGCGAACTCCACGGACCGTCGTCTATAACGAGATATTCGCTCGGCGAGATTCGTACGTTTTCTTTCTTTTCGTCGAGCGCGTTCAGCTTCTCCATTATTATACTGCTCATTTTATCGTCGTAATCTTTGGCTGTTTTATCGAGCGCTTCGCCGATACGCTTTATCTCGGTTTCCGTTAAAAAACCGCGCTCCAACTTGTAGTCGTCGGGCAGAGTATAACCGCCGCCTACGCCGGGAACGGAGAGTATGGGAACTCCGCTTTCGATAAGCACGTCGATATAGCGGCTGATGGTGCGCGTGCTTACTTCATATTTCTCCGCAAGCATTTCGCGCGTGAGCCGTTTATTGGTCAGAAGATTCAGAAGAATCGAAAAAATAACCGAGTTCATACGTAAAGTATATAACGAAATGCGCTTAAAATCAACAATTCGACCGCCTAAGTTGTTTTTTTCACCCGTTTTTTTCCAAAACGAGCTAAAAATGGTTTGTAATTTTGTCCGTATTGTGGTAAAATAATTTAGATATTACTACGCATATTATCGGAGGACTTAAATTCCAAATGAAAATTTTCAAGCGCGTTTACTATCCGGTTATGGCGGTTTTGTTTGCTCTGCTCCTTATTTTCGGATTCGTTGACGCTTACCGCGGAAGCTCGAAAAACGTTTTCGACGACGGATTTATGCCGAACGTAAATAAGCATCTCGAATTTATGACGAGCGACAGCCGTAACATTTATCAACACGTTAACGGCGGTCATCTCGAAGAAGTTCGGGAGTATCTCGTCAACTATCTGTCGGGTAGCGAAGGTTTTACTTTGCCGACCGACGAAGGCGAGCCCGACGACGACGGAAACGATACGGCGCAGGTTGCGCTTCTCGGCGGTGTTCCTGCGGCGACTACGGTCGTTCAGAATGCCGTTCTGCGTCAGGATACTCTCGAAAAGATTACCGTTTTCGACGATAACGAAATTATAGTCGAAAAGGAAGTAAACAACATAATAACTTATATTCCCGGCAAGGCGTCGAAAGCGTCTTATGCCGAAAGCGGCGCGCTCAAAGGCGACGTTATTATGTTTATGGCGCATTACGATTCGGTTAAATACGGAGCGATGGATAACGCTTCGTCCGTTGCGACTATGATTGAAAACGTACGCTACCTGATAGAATCGGAAAAGGAATACGAAAACGATTTGCTGTTCGTATTTACCGATTCGGAAGAAGAAGGTATGTACGGCGCGTATGCTTTTGCAAATCAGTTCAAAGGCTTCGACGACGTTTATTCGCGCGTTAAGCTCGGGACCAACTTCGACTCGCTCGGCAACGGCGGCTCGCTCGTTATGTTCCAGAGCAACAAGAACAATGTAAAGCTGATTACGTCATATGCGGGCGTAAACGGCGGCACCTTCGTAAGCTCGGTTGCCGACTTTGTTTACAACACTATGTCGAACTTTACCGACTTTGAAATTTACGGAGATATTCCGTCGCTCAATTTCGCAAACGTGGGCGGAACCAAGATTTATCATTCGGCTATCGACAACCTTGAAAACGTAAACCCGCGCACGCTTAAAGAGCAGGCGTATATGATGTACAAGCTCTACAACGCTTACGGCAACTCCGACCTTGACGCGCTTGAAGCAAAAGGCAGCGCGGTGTTCTTCTCGTATCTCGATATTATGACCGTGGCGTATCCGTCTTACGTTTCTTATATAATAGGCGGTGTAACTCTTTTGTTGCTCGCAGCTATAATAATAGTAAACCGTAAGAAAAAAGCGTTTGGTTGGGGCAAGACGCTTTCGGGCGCGCTTACGCAACTTTTTGCGCTTGTGGGAACGGTCGTTGCGCTGTTTGCGTCGTACTTTATTATAACGCTCTTGCTGTCGCTGTTCGGCGTTGTGCAGATAAGGGCGATTACGGCGCTCAGATATATGAATATAGGCGTGTTGCTCGGAGCAATGGTTTTAGCGGGCGCGTTTGCCGTAATGTTCTATATTATTCTCAAAAAAGCAATGAACGTAAAGGCGTCGGACATCGTTCGCGGTAACGCGCTTATATGGACTCTGTTTTCCGTAATTCTGAGCTTTGCTATGCCCGCGCTTTCGTACTTGTTCGCATTTACCGCGCTTTTACAGCTTGTCGTAATGCTCGTTTATACTATTTTCAAAGACAAGTTCAAGGCGCGCTTTAATCAGGATATGGAAAGACTTTTCCTTTACGCGTGGCCGATGATACTTTCGTTGCCGCTTATCCTGCCAGTAATAACGCTTGCGTCTACGATACTTTCCGCGATGCTCGTTCCCGTTATTATGGTTTTGTTCTTGCTTATGGCGGGCGCAATATTGCCGTATGCAAACTACCTTAAACCTGCGCTCGATAAGGTTGCGAAGAAATTGCCCGCAAGAACGGTTCGCGTTCAGCGCACCGTAACCGAACAGGTCGAAGACGAAGCTAAGAAAGGCAAGTTTACGACTGTTACGAGCAAAAAGATATTCAAGGAAAAAATAGAAAGAAACTACAAAAACCGCTTCGGTATCGCCGTAGTCGGTGTTTTGGCGGGGCTTGTGATAATATTCAGCGCGTCGTTCGTAGGTTCGTTTAACGCTTACGTAGCCGATTCGCAGAACGTTCGCAACATAATTTACGACGGTTCGATAGTTTATCTGTGGAACAAAACCGATTCGGGCACGACGACTTCGCTCGTTATAAAGGATAAGACCGCGTACAAATACTTCGCGCCTTACGTAAAAGGCTATAAGTGGAACGGCGAAGAAGCCGCATTTACAAAGACTTACAACGATTCGATAGGTTTGTCGTCTTATCCGAGCGTTACGAAATCCGACGATACGTACACGTTTACGCCCTACGAAGTGGCAACGGGCAAAATGACTATAACGTTTACGGGGACGGCGAGCGTAACAGAGTTCACGTTTATACGCGGCGACGAAGAAGTTACCTACACGAACGACGGCAAAGACGAAAGAGTGTTCAAAATTCCTTACGGTTACGGTCAGTTCAATTTGAGAATTACTACTTCGTCTGGTTCGACGCCCACGCTCGGAATTTCGTACGTCGAAGAAGTTCTTTCGAGCAATCTCGTCGAACAGATAGACGAAATCGAAGAACTCCGCGCAAACTTCGCGGGCGACGACAGCGTTGCTCCTTATATCTCGACGGGACTTGTTCTCAGATATACCGAGTCGCTTTAATAAAGGCAGTTTCAGGCAAAAGACAAAATAATCAAGTTAAAACTTTTCGGAGAAATCGAGAATGGCTATAATAAAGAAACCTAAGAATGCGCTTAAATTTTCCAAACCCGCTTCGTGGTGGGGTTCTACTTGGAGAGACGCTTTGCCCGCGGGTAACGGCGAGATAGGAGCCGCGGTATACGGCGGCGCAGGACACGACGTTATTATGATTAACCACGTAGACCTTTGGTGGCAGGGGCACGTGGGCGTTTTGCAGGACGTATCGGATAAATTAAAGGACGTTCGCAAAAAGATGGACGAAGGGTCCGTGCGCGACGCCGAAAACATACTTTCCAACGGGCTTATAACAAAGGGTTACCGTCCGCAGCTCGCATATCCGTTGCCGTTGTGCGATTTTCACGTGCAGATGCCGCTCGACAAAACGGCAAAGGAATACAGCCGCGTTCTCAATATGGAAAACGGCGAAATTACCGTAAGTTTCAAGGACGGCGCAACGCGTTTCGAGCGCAGTATGTTCGTTTCGCAAACGCAGAATATAATAGCTTACGAAATAACGCACACGGGCGGAAAGGCGATAGACGTAACTTTTTCGCTGAGCTTGCACGACAAATTCAACTCGCGCACGCCTACCGCCGTATCCAAACTGCCCGACGGAATAAACGAAAAATACGAGAACTACTTTATGTATTTTTCGGCGCGCTCCGATAACGGTTCGGAGTTCGGCGCGGTCGGTTTTATAAATCATTACGGCGGAACTCAGACGGTAAACGCCGATTCGATAACGATAAAGGGAGCGGATAAAGTTCTCGTGCTCTTAAAGCCCTATGTCGAAAGTCAGCGCGAGAAAGAGTGGAAAGCTCTCAAAACTCAGCTCGGCTCGATAAAGCTCACTTATGAAAAGCTGCTTAAAGAACATACTCCCGTTCACAACAAGCTGTTTAACAGCGCCGAGATAGACTTAGGCGCCGAAGACCGCGAAATGTATGCAAACGACTTGCTTGCCGAAGCGTTTGAATCAGGCGAAATGAGTCCCGCTTTACTTGAAAAAATGTGGGCTTACGGCAGATACCTTATGGTATGCGGAAGCCGAAAAGCGTCGCGTCCTCTGCCGCCTTACGGGCTTTGGTGCGGCGATTACAAAGCCGTGGATAGTCAGGTTACGGCGGCGGGCAGTCTGCAAACGATTTACGGGCACGCTTTGGCGGGCAATTTGACCGACTATCTCGAAAGCGTATTTACTTATTACGAAAGCGTTATAGACGATTTGCGGAAAAATTCTTCGCGCTTGTTTGCGGCAAGGGGAATATTCATTCCGTCGATTATGGCGCACGGCACGGGCGTTTTGGGCAGCGTCGATTCGGACGTTATCCACTTTACGGGCGTTGCGGGTTGGATAGCTCAGCTGTTCTACGACTACTATTTGTATACGGACGATAAGGCGTTCCTTAAAAACCGCGCGTTGCCGTTTATGAAAGAAGTCGCGCTGTTCTACGAGAACTTCTTTAAGGTTCAAGCCGACAGCCTTTACGAAACCTGTCCGTCGTACTCGCCGCATACTACGCCCGGCAATTATCTCGGCACAAACGAGCCGCTTAACATTGCCAAGAATGCGTCGATAGACTTCTCTATTGCAAGAGAGCTGTTGACTAATCTTATAAAGGGCAGCGAAATTGCGGGAATAAACAAGTCGGAAGTTGTAAAGTGGAAAGATATGTTAACGCGCATTCCGTCGTATCAGTTCAACTCCGATAACACGGTAAAGGAATACTACGATTCGCGCTTTACGGATAATCCCGCGTCTACTTCGACGGCTATGTTTTATCCCGTATATCCCGGAACGGAAGTAAATTCGAGCAATCAGCCCGACGTTAAAAAAGCGTTCGAGAACACCGCAAAGAAAAAGCTCGCAAACGCGCTTCCCAATCAGTCGGCTATGACGCTCAGCCGCTATGCGAACATTATGGCGCGCTTGGGCGACGGCAATACGGCTATGGAAATACTTACTGCGCTTGTTCGCGGTATGGCTATGGATAACCTGATTTTCTCGGCAAGCGATTGGCGCGGAATGGGCGTAGGTAAAAACGACATCTGGGCTTGCTACACGATAGAGCCGAATATGGGCATAACTTCCGCTATTCAGGAAATGATTTTGCAGTCGAACGATTCGACCGTTATGCTTTTGCCTGCCGTTAACGACGCTATGGCAAAGGGCGAGATAAACGGACTTCTTACGCGTACGGGCGCGGAAATAGTCAGCCTTGCTTGGGACTTGCGCCGCGGAACGGTTCTTGCGAAAATCAAGTCGAGAAAAGCGGCTAAAATAAACGTAAAAATGCCCGTGGGCGCGAAACGCCTTGTCAGCAAGCTCGATTACGCTAACGTAGATTACGAGAGCGGAATCATTACGGGACTCAATATGCCGGCAGGTAAAGTATTGACCATAGATATAAGACTTTAATTTTTAATCAGAAAGAGAGTTTATTTATATGAGAATAGAATTATGCGCGTTTGCCGACGAAGCGGCAGACGGTTTTTCCGAACAAATCGACGCGCTTAAACGCAACAACATAAAAAAAATCGAACTCAGAAGCGTGGACGGCGTGAACGTTAGGGATATTTCCGAAGATTCCGCGCGCGCTATGGCGGAGCAGATTTCGGCGGCGGGACTTTCGGTCTGGTCGCTCGGTTCTCCGCTTGGCAAGTCCGATATTTCCGCGAACCTTGCGGAAGAAGAAAAACTGCTTAACCGCCTTATAAAGCTGTGTAAGATTTTCGGTTGCGACAAAATCAGAATGTTCAGCTTTTTTACCGATAAGCCGCAACAGGTTGAAAAAGAAGTTATTTCAAGGCTTAAAGTTCTTGCCGAAAAGGCTGCGGAAAGCGGAGTTCTTCTGTGCCACGAAAACGAAAAGGATATTTTCGGAGATACGGTCGGAAGAATCGAAACGTTGCTTGAAAACGTTCCGCATCTTGCTTACGTTTACGACCCCGCCAACTATGTGCAGGTCGGCGAAACGGAAGAAAATATGCGCCGCATTGCCGAAAAAGCCGAATATTACCATATAAAAGACGCGCTCAAAACGGGGGAACTCGTTCCGGCGGGCGAGGGCGACGGAAATATAGACGCGCTTATCAAGAGCTTGCGCCGCGATACTACGTTCACGCTCGAACCGCATCTGGCTGTATTCTCGGGATACGCCGCGGTAGACGCGCACGAAATGAAAAACAAGTATACGTTTAATTCGAACGGCGAGTCTTTCGATTTTGCCGTTTCGGCTTTGAAAAAACTGCTTAAAGCCAACGGCTTTACCGAAAGCGACGGAGCGTTCGTAAAATAATTTTTCTATAAAAAACATAACCCCGCAATTATCGTTTGCGGGGTTTTTGTTACGTTGTTTTTATGCTTGCGTGCGCAATGCTATTTTAACATATCTTTCATATCGTAAACGGCGGGGGACTTGCCTATAAGGAACTCGGCGGCTTTAAGCGCGCCGTCGGCGAATATGTTGCGCGAGAGCGCGGAATGTTTTATTGTAACTGTTTCGTCGTTCATACAGAACATTACTTCGTGTTCTCCGACTATCGTGCCGCCGCGTATCGCGTGAATACCCAAATCGTTTTTCTTGCGCTTGCAGTCAGTGCCTTCGCGTCCGTATACGAAATTCGCTTTGTCGCCCGACGCTTTGTTTACCGCGTCGGCAATCATTTTCGCAGTGCCCGACGGAGCGTCGACTTTGCGGTTGTGGTGCGCTTCGATTATCTCAACGTCCGAATCGTCCCAAAGGAGTTTGGTTGCCTGCTCGGCGAGAGATATGAGAACGTTCATTCCTACGCTCATATTGCCCGATTTGAATACGGGAACTTTTTTAGCGAGTTTTTCGATTTTTGCAAGCGCCTTTGCGTCGTATCCCGTCGTGCAGAGAACTACGGGACAATTACGGCTCTCGGCGAGTGCGATTACGGCGTCGAGCGTTTCGGGGCGTGAAAAGTCTATAACGGCGTCAAACGGCACGTTTACCTGCTTGATATCGTTAAACGTGGGAATATCTTTTGAGGGCGTTATGTCGTATCCGCCCGTAATGCAGATACCGCTTTCCTTTGCGCGGCTTACTACGGCGCAACCCATTTTGCCGCTTATTCCGAATAAAAATACATTCATTTTTCTACCTACTTTATAAGTCCTATTTTCTTCATTTCACTCGCCATTTTCGCGGTGGTCGCTTCTTCCATTTCCGTCAGAGGCATACGCGGCTTGCCCACGTCAAAGCCCATAAGCTCCAACGCCTTTTTGCAGGGGATAGGGTTAACTTCGCTGAACAGCGTTTTGACGAACGGAGCTATTTCGAATTGTATCGCGCTCGCTTTTTCGTATTCGTTTTTCAGGCACAGCGTAGCCATATTATGCACTTTTTCGGGAATGACGTTTGCCGCAACCGAAATAACGCCTTTTGCGCCGATAGACATCGCGGGAACGGTTAACGAATCGTCGCCGCTGTAAAAATCGAGCTTTCCTTTTGTAATGCGCGCCACTTCGAGCATCTGGTCTATATCTCCGCTTGCTTCTTTAACCGCAACAACGTTCTTAATATCCGCAAGGCGGGCAATCGTTTCGGGCTTCATATTAAAGCCCGTGCGCGTCGGAACGTTATACGCGACGATAGGAATTTTAACTGCGTCGGATATTGCGCCGTAATGGGCGAGAACTCCGTTCTGCGTGCATTTGTTGTAGTAAGGCGTTACTACCAAAAGACCGTCCGCGCCGAGAGCTTCCACTCTTTTCGACCACTCGATAACGTCGGCTGTATTGTTTCCGCCCGAACCGATAAAGACGGGGACTTTCTTATTTACCTTTTTAAGCGTAAATTCGATAACGCTTTCCTTTTCGGCGCGCGTCATCGTGCTCGGTTCGCCCGTGGTGCCGAGAACGAACAGAGCGTCGGTCTTTCCGCCGATAACGTGGTCTGTGAGTTTTCCTAACGCGTCGAAGTTTACGCCTTTTTCCGTGAACGGCGTAATAAGCGCAACGCCGCTGCCTGTGAATATTGACATAACCGTTTCCCCTAAATTGATTTTTTTATATTTTATGCGTTAAATCGCATTATTTGTCTTGCTTTATAAGCGTTTGAGCTATCTGAACGGCGTTCGTTGCCGCGCCCTTGCGGATATTGTCGGCTACGACCCACATATTCAGTCCGTTTTCGACCGAGTCGTCGAGCCGCAGTCTGCCTACGAAAACTTCGTCTTTGTTCTCGCATTCCAAAGCGGTGGGGTATACGCCGTTTTCGGGGTCGTCCATAAGCACTACGCCTTCCGCGTTTTTCAGTGCTTCGCGCACGCCGTCGAGCGTAATCGGCTTTTTGAACTCTACGTTTATGCTCTCGCTGTGTCCGTGATAAACGGGAACGCGAACGGTGGTAGCCGTGATTTTCAGCGTATCGTCGCCGAGAATCTTGCGCGTTTCGTTAATCATTTTTTCTTCTTCTTTCGTGTAGCCGTTAGGAAGAAAAACGTCGATATGCGGCAGGCAGTTTCCGAAAATGGGCTTCGGGAACTTTTTGGGAGAAACGCCGTTTATGCCGTTTTTAAGGTCGTCGTATCCTGCGACTCCCGCGCCCGAAACGGCTTGATACGTCGAGTAAACTATGCGCTTTATTCCGTACTTTTTATGGAGCGGAGCAAGAGCGACAACCGCCTGAATGGTCGAGCAGTTCGGGTTTGCTATTATGTTTTTGTGCCAGGAAAGGTCCTGCGGATTTACTTCGGGTACAACGAGCGGCACGGACGGGTCCATACGCCATTGGCTCGAATTGTCTATAACCACGGTGCCTTGCTTTGCAAAAACGGGAGCAAACGTTTTGCTCGTTCCGCCGCCCGCACTGAATATGGCAAAGTCGATTTTGTATTTTGCTATGTTGGCTTCGGTAAGCTCGATAACGGTGTAGCTTTTGCCGTTGAAGTCGATTTGCTTTCCCGCGCTTTTAGCCGAAGCGAACGCATAGAAATTGTCGATGGGGAGCTGTCTTTCTTCGAGCACTTGAAGCATCTTTCTGCCCACCATACCCGTTGCGCCCACTACGGCGACGTTGTACTTTTTCATTGTTTATGTATCTCCTTGAAAATTGAATAACGAAAATAAAATAAAACGGCAGAGCCGTTTCGGCGTGCCGTTTCCGTAGTTTTCTTTGCTAAAAATACGAGTATAACGGTTAATGCGCCTCACTCGGCAAAAAGCCTAATGACAGTTGCAGTGTATTAACCGCTGCACCCAGCCGCCGTTCGCACGAAATCAAGGAAATTGCGAAATAAAACCGTCGGCTTCGGCGATGATACCCTTTCGTCGCTCGCGGACATTTCCTTTTAACCCGCAAAATCGGCGACTACTTATGTTCAACGCTCCTCATTAACGGATTTATCTTACCATATATGGCGGAAAGTGTCAACTGATATTATTCGTTTGATTATTTTTTTTGATAAACCGTAAGAATTTAATTGAATAATAATGTGAAATAGGTTATAATGTTAGATATGAAAATATCGGCGCAAGTTTCAGACCTGTTCGACCTTGTGAAATCCACGCGGCGCGACCTGCACAGAATACCCGAAGAATCCGAAAAGGAATTTCGGACGAGCGAGTATATTATGCGGTTTCTGTCGGCTCGCGGATACAAGTGCAAAAAAATAGGAACGGGCGTTATAACCGACGTTGCGGGCAAGGATAATTCCAAAAGAATTGCTCTGCGCGCGGATATCGACGCATTGCCGCTTTGCGAAAAAACCGAAGTCGATTACCGTTCGGACAACGGATTTATGCACGCTTGCGGACACGACGGGCATACGGCTGTTCTGCTTGCGCTGTCGGAGCTTCTCAAATCGCAAAAGCCGGAATGCAACGTGCGCCTTATATTTCAGTTCGGGGAAGAAGGCTACGGCGGCGCGGCTAAGATGATAGAAGACGGCGCGCTCAAAGGCGTAGACGAAGCGTATGCGTTGCACGTGGACCCGTCCGCCGAAAAGGGAACGCTTTCCACTTGCGTCGGGGCTATGTTTGCGGGTGCGGTCGAATTCGATTTCGAGATATACGGAAAGTCGGCTCACTGCGCCGACGCGGCAAAAGGGACGGACGCGTTAAAAGCAATGAATTACGTTCTCTGCAACGCGGACGGCGTGAACGCGCACAGAAAGAACAACTCGCTTTTTCATATAGGCAAGGTCGTTGCGGGCGACGCGCGCAATATAGTCGCCGCAAATGCGAAAGCCTGGTGCACGCTGAGATTTTTCGACGAAGCCGACAGGGAATCCGTAATGATGAATTTGTCGCGGTTGCTCGTCGACTCGGACAATAAATTCGGAACTTCGCACCGCATTACGGTCGAAACCGTTTACGAGCCGCTTATAAATTCTTCGGCGGCGGTGAATAAAGTTAAACGGCTATTTCCCGAAATGCGCGAGTGTGCGCCGCGCTATACGGCGGAAGATTTCGGGGCTTTTCTTGCGCGGGTTCCGGGTTGTATGGTCTGGCTCGGCGTAAAGGACGGAGATTTTTCTTCGCCGCTTCACTCGGACACGTTCGGAATGAACGAGGACGCGCTATTGTACGGATTGGAATATTTCAGAAAATTGGTTTGCGGATAATTTAGGAGAAATAAATGGCAAAACAGCAAAGAAAAGGTCTTATATACAGAATTACGATGGGAAAAGACAACTTGCCCGATTTTACGCCGGACAAGCTGCCCGGGAACAGATTTCAGCTTTTCAAGGACGTATTTTTCGGGCGTATGGGCGCAATGGTCAAAATAAATCTTCTGACCCTGTTGTTTGCCCTTCCGATAATATTGGTTCTCGTTCTTACGTATATGTCGCGGCTTGTCGACAACACTATGGTGCCGTATTCTGGTAATATCGGAATAGGTTATCCCGTAGTTCCCGACGCCGCCGCAATAGGCGAAGCGCGCAACTTTATGCTTAACTTTCAGATGTACTTGCTTCTCATTCCGTGCATAGTCATCTTTTCGATAGGTCTTTCGGGCGCGTTTTACGTAATGCGCCGATTCGCTTGGGGCGAGGGCGTGGGCGTTGCGTCGCACTTCTTCCACGGCGTTAAGGCGAACGTTTTGCCGTTTCTGTGGTCGTCGCTTTTTATAAGCGTTTCGTTCTTTCTTTTAATGTTCAACATCACGGCGTACAATCAGCTTCAAATGCACGCCGCCTTAAAAATAATAGGACTTGCGCTTACTATAATTCAGTTCCTTATAGTTATGTGTATGGCTATGTTCCTGACTACGCAAGCCGTTACTTATAAACTCAAATTCTGGGGACTCATAAAGAACAGTTTTCTGTTTGCGATAGGGCTTTTGCCGATAAACATAATAATGCTTATTCTCAGCGCGTTGCCCGTCGTTGCGCTTTATTTTCTTATAAGAGTTCAGTTTATCGGTATACTGTTTCTTATGATATTCCTGCTCGTCGGCGTATCTTACATTATACTTTTATGGACGGTATACTCGCATTGGGTTTACGATAAGTTCGTAAACGACAGAGTAGAAGGCGCGATAAAGAACCGCGGTATGTACAAGATGACCGAAGAAGAAAAGAAAGCGCGCGCGGAAAAAAATCTTATTGCGAAAAATACGCGTTTCAACAATCCCGTACACCTGAATAAGCAAATCAGCAGTATAGACGAGGGCAGTACGTTTACGCCGCTCGAACCTACTTTCTCGCGTGCCGACCTTGTACGCCTTGCGGAAGAAAAAGAGATAGTCAAGCGCGAAATAGACGCGGAGTACGGCGACGTCGAAGAAGAAAAGCCCGCGGCGGAAGAAAAGAAGGATAGCAAGCCTAAACTTTCGGTCGAGCCTGCGGCAACGAAAACAAGTACAAGCAAAGCGAAATTCACGACCAAGAAAAAGAAGTAAAACGATTTGTATAACACTCTGGCAAGATATTACGATATTTTTATGCAGTCCGTCGATTACGGCGGTTGGATAAAATACGTACGCTCTTTTTTGGGTAATCGTAAACAGGGCGCGGACCTTGCTTGCGGTTCGGGCAAATTCACGATAGGTTTGATTAAAGCGGGCTATAACGTGTACGGCGCGGATATAAGTCCGCAAATGTTGGAAAGAGCCAAAGAAAACGCGCGCGGCGCAGGCGTAAGAGCCGAATTTCTGCTCGGGAATATGGAAACTTTTTCGTTTATCCGTCCGCCCGAGTTCGTTACGGCTATGTGCGACGCGGTCAATTATCTGAAAGACCCGTCGAAAGCGTTTCGCAACGTTTACCGCGGTCTGCAAAGCGGCGGCGCGTTTATATTCGATATAAGTTCGGAGTATAAGCTGACGGAAATTTTGGGCAACAACACATATTCCGATAACCGCGGCGATATAACTTATATATGGAATAATTTTCTCGATACAAAAAACCGCAGGGTCGATATGGAGCTTACTTTTTTCGAAAAGGAGAGCGGCGGACTTTACCGCAAGAGCGTCGAAACTCAGTCGCAGTATATTCACAATACGGACGCGTTAAAGCAGATGCTGTTCGCGGCGGGCTTTGCGGACGTTAAAACGGATTACGGTATGCGCCCGAGCGGCGAAAAAGAAAACAACGAACGCGTTCATTTTATTGCTTATAAATAACGGGGTCATAAATGGCTAAAATAACTTCACTCACCGAAGACAGCGGTATAGGAATATATTACGAAAAGGCGATGCAAAAGTACGACGACGGCGACTACGTGGGTTGCCTTGATTTGCTTTTCACCGCGCGCGAGCTGTTGAACGAACCTTATTGCGAAGACGATTTGACGCTTCTGCTCGAAATAGCGGACACCTATGCGGAAATGGGGCTTTTCGAAGAATCGAACAAGTACTACTTTATTCTTACGCAATACAATTACTCTCTCGACGAAGTTTTTTACAGTTTGATAAAAAATTTCATACTTACGGGCAATCTCGAACTCGCCGTTTATTATCTGAATTTCGGTATGGAAGTGGGGCTTCTGAATTCCGACGACGGTTTTTCCGCCGAAGAACTCGAAGACCTTGTAAAGCCGCCGCAAGAGAAGTTGCGCCTTATGAAAGACAACGACAGCGAATATCTCGTGCAGGTGGCGCGTCAGCTCGTAAATTCGCACGATACCGAGTTCGCAAAGCAGATGCTTTCAAGCGTTCCGCCGCACAGCAAGCACTATGCGGACGCGGAAAATTTTCTCGCGGTCATAGAGATAGGGAGCGGCAATACCGAGAAAGGCATAGGGCATTGCGACGCTGTTTTGGAGCGTAATCCCGACGATATAAGCGCGCTTACGGCAAAACTCGTGGCAAGAAAAATCCAAGGCAACGAGCAGGAAGTCGCGGAGCTTAAAAACACGATTACCGAACTCGATATATCCGACCTGTCGGATATAGGCAAAGTGGCTATGTGTATGGCGGAGATAGGCGACTCCGCGCTTACGGCGAAATATTGCGACAGAATTCTCGGCGAAAACCCTTACGAGCGCAATATAATGCTTGTCGGCGCGTTGGCTCACGCGAATATCGGAAACCGTGCCCGCGCAAAAGATTTGATAGTATCGCTTTGCACGGTTTACGGTTACGATTATACGGCGAAGTATTACGCTCGGCTGATAGACGCGCACGACGGCGAAGCGGCGCTTCCGCTTACGTTTATTATGGACAATGCCGAAAAGACGCGCCGAAACGAAATGATAGAAAAGGCGCTCGGAAAAGCCGTGAACCCGATAGATTTCGTCCGCGCATACGAAGACGACGAAGAACTTTACGAATACGTAATGTGGAGCTTGTACGAAGAATGCGACGCTACGGCTGTAAAAGTCGGAAAAACAATTTCGAGAACGCGAAACGGTTTTGCGCTTGCGCGCAAATTATTGCTTTATCCCGACTGTTCGGTCGTTTTGAAAAAAGCCGTTTTTCTGCAACTTTTCAAGACGGGCAGTGTGTTCAGACTGTCTATGATAAACAACGACAGACTGTTTATGTTTCATCCGATTCTGCCCAAGGTTACGCGCCGCAGCGAGCTTGTAGACGCGTATTGGCAGGTGTACAGCGCGCTCGCGTTTATCGAAACGGGCTACGACAAAAAGCTGAACGAGTGGTATAAAAAAGCCGTGGCGGCTTTCGATAAGGAAAAAGAAAAACTCAAACCCGCCGCAATCGCCGCGCTCATTGCGTACAAGTCGCAAATAAATAAAATTTTCGCATTGGATACGTATTGTTGCGAAGTGTTTGATTGCGAATACAGAGATTTTGTGTTATACTCTAAGAAGTTGGACGAAGTTTTGCGCGAGAGTAAGCCCGTGCGAAAGAGAGCGACGGCGGGAAGAGCCGTCCGCAACGAATAAAAACGTCGGACCCGCAGAAAAAATTAAAACGGAAAACGCAGGAGAACAAAAAATGGATTTTGATTTGATTTTTGAAAATTATCTCGTCGAATGGTACAAAAACCACGAGTCCGAGTTTGAAAACGTAGAAGATATGGAAGAAATGCTGCCCGAGATATACAACGAGTGGGCGGACTCTCCGTCCGAGCAGATGGGCGGCATAGCTCCGCGCGCGTTTTTCGCCAACATAACGGCTC
The DNA here is from genome assembly GCA_013316045.1 of Clostridia bacterium. GTDB lineage: Bacteria > Bacillota > Clostridia > Christensenellales > Pumilibacteraceae > RACS-047. The sequence goes on along the minus strand of WSNJ01000017.1, from coordinate 8,764 downwards.
CCGACGAACTCGTCAACATACTTATAGGCACGAGCGCGGGCGAGCAGAACCCGTGTTCGCTTCTTCTCGACAGAATAGCCGAAGTACAGGAGTGCGCGAGCGGACTCGAAAAGATAGTCGGCGGCAATTACAGCGTTAAGCAAAAGATGATAGCCGCAAATCTTCTTAAAGAAATGAGCGTTTCTCAGCCGCTCGGTTTATACGTTGAGTGGCTTTCGGACGGCAACGCCGATTCCGAGCTTAAAGAACTTGCCGTCGAAATTCTCGCCGAGAACGCAGACGCGGCGAAAGATATGCTTTTTCCGCTTATAGACAATGCGGACGTCGAACTTAAAACGTATATTGCGGAAATTCTGTGCAATGCGGAACGCGACGACAGAACTTTCGATTTGCTTTGCGAGTTGTTTGAAACGGGGAATAATATTCCGCTTTATGCGGGATACTTGGGTAAGTACGGCGACGAAAGATGCGCGGGCGCGCTCTATAAGGCGTTGGACGACTGCAACTATTTGGAATTTATCGAAATCAAGAACGCGATAGAGCGCTTGGGCGGCGTAGTGGACGACGAGATGCGCGACTTCTCGGAAGATATGTACTATAAAGCATTGAAGGGAATCAAATGAAAGAAAAGAAAACCATAACGCTCGAAGACGTAAAGAGTAACGAAGAATTCAAAACGCTTATCGAAACGGCTAACAACAATCTCGAAGTTATGGGCTATACCGAACACGGACTTCGGCACGTAGGGTACGTTTCCAAAACCACTGCCAATATTCTGCGCGAGCTCGGATACGACGCGCGGACTGTCGAGCTCGGAGCGATAGCGGGGTGGATACACGACATAGGCAACGCCGTAAACCGTAAAAACCACGGGCATACCGGCGCTATTATGGCGTTCGACGTGCTTTCGCGTATGGAAATGGATATTTCGGAAATAGCGCCGATTATAGGCGCGATAGGCAATCACGAAGAAGAAACGGGTTTGCCCGTAAACGCTATTTCCGCCGCTTTGATTATTGCGGATAAGTCCGACGCGCACCGCTCGCGCGTAAGAAAAAAGAATTTCGATATAGGCGATATTCACGACAGGGTAAACCTTGCCATCAAGAAAAACTATATAGCGATAGACACCGACAAGAAAAAAATCAGGCTTGTCATTTTTATGGGTCATACGTCGGCGACTATGGAATATCTGCAAATTTATCTTACTCGCGTGGTTCTGTGCGAAAAAGCCGCAAGTTTTTTGGGCTGTACTTTCGAGCTTGTAATAAACAACGCGATAATCAACCGTCAGAAATCCATAACTCCGAAAGTAAAACTTTCGGGCAACGAAAAAGAAGTTTCCGAAGATTAAACCTTCGTAGCGGTCAAGGTATAGTTTGCAAGCACTACGGCGTCGACATCGGAATTCAGCAGGTCGTGAAAGTCCGTATAGTAAGCTATACTCTCGTCGTTAAGCTCGCGCTTCATCTTGTCGAGCGCGTCCTTACGGAAATCGCATACGGCGCATTTTATAAAAGAGCATCGGAAGTAAGGTTGTAAAATTTCATATTTCGTTCTTTGCCGTAATATAATAGCGGTATGAAAAAGTATTTTTCCGTAGCTATGCTGATTATAGGTACGATAATCGGCGCGGGATTCGCTTCGGGCAGGGAACTTGTGTCGTTCTTCGGCAATCGGATTTCGCCGTTTACCGCCGTTTTGTGCGGTTTGGCGATTTTTGCGTTGTCGGTCGTATTTTTGTTTATAGGCTCGAAATTAAAGTCTACCAATGTGTCGGAAGTCAACCGCCGTCTTGCCGGACGCGCGCACGTAGTAGTAGATTCGTTTTTGCTCGTGAATAACTTTATAGTGCTTGCGGGTATGCTTGCCGGTATGGATTCGCTCGGCAATCTCGTTGTGAAAATCAGTCCCGTATGGTCGATAGTCTCGGGCGCGCTTTGCGTGTTCGTCGTTTGCCGCGGCGTGAAAGGGCTGCTTAATTGCAACAGCATTGTAGTGCCGCTCATAATAGTTTCGCTTATTTTCGTTTGCGCCGTTTCGGCTGTCGGCGGGGGCGCGCCGATAAAGGAATTCGAGTCGAAAACGCTTTTGACGCTCGTAGTTTACGTATGTATGAATATGATGCTTGCAAGCACTGTTTTGACTACGATGGGCGAGATGAGCAAAAAGCAAATCTTCATATCGTCGGGTATTGCCGCCGCATTTATGACCGTGCTGATTTTGCTTCTTATTCTTGCGCTTAACAACAACCCGTTGCAATCGTCGGATATGCCCGTTCTCGAAATGGCAAGAAAAATCAGCCCGATTGCGTTCGGACTGATTCTCGTAGTTATTGCCGTCAGCATTTTTACGACTATGCTTACGGCTATGAGCGGACTTACCGCGTGGTTTTCGTCTGTTTTCGGCAGTAGGATTTACTCGTCTGTGTTTGTGCTTTTGCTTGCTTTGGCGTTGTCTAATCTCGGGTTTTCAAACGTAGTAAGCTATTTGTATCCCGTAATAGGCGTTTTGGGCGTAGTTTATACGGTGTTGTGCCTGATATACGTGGCACGCGTTACCTGCTTAGCGAAACCGCTTAGCAAACTTTTCGACAAGCGCGACGCCCATATACATAACGGCGGCAAGAATACACAGAATAAGCGTAGACGCCATAACAAGGTCGAGCTTGAACACCTGTCCGCCGTAGATGATAAGGTATCCGAGCCCCGCCGCCGACACAAGATATTCGCCCATAATGACTCCGACCCAGGATAATCCCACGTTGATTTTAAGCATAGATATAAGGTTGGGGACGGCGTTGGGCAGTATAAGTTTTATAAGAATCTGAAACTTGCTTGCGCCCATAGAACGCATTAAGAGTATTTTGCCGTCGTCGCACGAAAGGAACGCAGCCAACACGCTCATAACCGTTACTATAATACAGATTAGTACCGTCATAAGGATAATGGCTTTGTATCCCGCGCCGACCCAAATTATAATGAGCGGACCGAGCGCGATTTTCGGCAGGGCGTTAAGAACTACGATATACGGCTCCATAACTTTTCTCAGTGTTTCGAACCACCACAGCAATACGGCTATAAGCGTTCCGAGCACCGACGCTATGATAAATCCGACTATACATTCCATAACGGTTATTCCGACGTGTCTGAATATTTCGAGCGATTCCATAGAGCCGAGAGTTTTCAGTATTCTCGACGGCGAAGAAGTTATAAAAGAGTCAATCCAATTAAGCTGAGCCGCCAACTCCCATACGGAGAAGAACAGAATGAGTATGGCAAGTTGGATAGACAGCACTTTGATTTTATTCAAACGTACCGAACGCAAATATTGTTCGTGTAAACTCAATACTTTTTTCATCTGCTTACGTCCTTCCAGATAACGTCGAACCAAGACGAGAATTTTGGGTTTTCACGCCTTTCCAATGGTTTTCCGTCAATGTCGATAGTATAAACGTTTTTAACTATTGCGGGACGGGAAGACAGCACGACTATTCTGTCGGCAAGGCTTATCGCTTCGGAAATATCGTGCGTTACGAGCACCGCAGTTTTTTTCTCGGCGCGGATAATAGAGTGAACGTCGTCGCATACCGCTATCCGCGTCTGAAAGTCGAGCGCGGAAAACGGTTCGTCGAGCAAAAGTATTTTCGGCTTGAATGCAAGCGTCCTTATAAGCGCGGCGCGTTGCCGCATTCCGCCCGACAGCTGTTTGGGCAAGTGCTTTTTGAAATCTCCGAGTCCGTATTTTTCGAGCATTTTTACGGCGTACTCCTTGTTTTCGGGAGTTGCCGTTTTCTGTACTTCGAGTCCGAGCATTACGTTGCTTTCTATCGTGCGCCATTCGAAAAGCTGGTCGCGTTGAAGCATATAGCCAACGTCATTTCCCGTGCCTTCGACTTTTTTTCCCTCTATGAAAATTTCTCCGCCGCTCGGCTTCATAAGACCCGCTATCATAGACAGCACGGTCGTTTTGCCGCACCCCGACGGTCCTATTATGGCAACAAATTCGCCGTCTTCGATAGAAAGATTTATGTTGCGTATAGCTTCGGTTTCTCCGTCCGGCGTTTGATAGGTCAGTTGAACGCCGTCCATTTTCAGTATTTCCATAATTTTTTCCTTATCGACGACGTATAACGGCACGTTTTTCCGCTGAGATTGCCGCGTGCGCTCTGTCGAGTGCGTTTAAGTACGCTCGCTTGCTTGCGCGTCAACCGAAAGGGAAAGTCGTACCGTTCGCCGCCGCCTTTGTCAGTCGGTCAATGTTTTGTGTGATAAATATTCCGTTTTACAAAGTTACTTTCTTTGCAATCTCGTTGTAAACCGCAACGTCGTAGTCGGCACGCGAGGCGAGTTCGCCTGCGCTTTCCATAACGTCTTGCAACCTTTCGAATGCGGCTTTGCTCATTACGGGCGTAGTGGACCACGCGTCTATTTCGAGATAACGCGTTACAGAAGCCGCAATAGAATCGAGCGGAGTGCCGGGGAATTGCGGAGAGAGCGCTTCGGCAACAACGTCGGGCGAGTTGTCGCGTAAGAATTTATATCCTTTTACGACTGCGCGCAGGAACGCTTCGACTCTTTCGGGATTTTCGTCGATATAGCTCTTTTTAGCCGAGAAAGCGGTGTAGGGGATTTCGCCGCCCGCTTCTCCGACCGCGGCGACTACGTAGCCCTTGCCTGCCGCTTCGAATTCGGATGCGGTGGGCTCGAACAGCGTGCAATAGTCGTAAGAAGTATCGCCTTCGAACGTTCCCGCCGTCAGGTTAAAAGCAACCGAAGTGTCGAAATTTTCGGTCGTAATCTCGACTCCGTGTTCGCGCAGAACGTATTCGAGCGTCATCGCGGGAACGCCGCCTTTTCTGCCCGCTATTATCTTTTTACCGTTAAGCGACGCCCAGTCGAACGTTTCCTTTTCGTCGGTTCTGCCTATAAGAAAAGACCCGTCGCGCTTTGTAAGCTGTCCGAATATGACGGGGTAATCCTTTTGTCCGCCGACGTGGCAGTAAATAGTAGCTTCGGGACCCATAAGACCGATGTCTACGGTTTTGGACGTTATAGCCGCCATAACGGTATCGGCGCCGCCGCCGTTGGTAAGCTCTATTTCCAAGCCTTCGTCCGCGAAGTAGCCGTTCGTCATAGCAACGTACAGCGGTGCGTAGAATATGCTGTGAGTAACTTCGCATAATCTTATCTTGTTTTCGTTTTTCTTACAGCCTATGGCGGGCATACAGAAGCAGATGACCGTAAGTAGAACTGTAAACAGTTTCTTTTTCAAAATGAAACCTCCTTTGAATTTTTATTATATGCCATTTTATGCCGCGGGAAAAAGTAATGACACCTTTTGAGAGCATAAATTTTAAGGCATTTTGCTTGCTCTCCTGCGCATAAAAACTTGCTTAAATTTTGCGGCTGTGATATAATTATTTTTCAAGGAGCAAATAAAGCAAATGAACAAGTCGTACGAACCGAAAACTTTCGAAGACCGCATATATTCTATGTGGAGCGATAGCGGATATTTCCGCGCCACCGCAAACAGCGGCAAAAAGCCGTTTACCATAATGATGCCGCCGCCGAACATTACGGGGCAGCTTCATATGGGGCACGCGTTAAACGACTCCATACAGGACGTTCTGACGCGCTACAAGCGTATGAAGGGCTTCGAAGCGTTATGGCTTCCGGGAACCGACCACGCGTCGATTGCCACGGAAGTTAAAATTGCGGACAAATTGCGCGAAGAAGGCACGAGCAAAGAAGAACTCGGACGCGAAGGCTTTTTGAAACGCGCTTACGAATGGAACGACAAGTACGGCGGAAAAATCATTGAACAGATAAAGAAACTCGGCTGTTCCTGCGATTGGGACAGACGCGCTTTCACGATGGACGAGAACCTTTCGAAAGCGGTCAGAGAAGTATTCGTGAAACTTTACGACAAGGGGCTTATCTACCGCGGCGACAGAATGATAAATTGGTGTCCCGAATGCCGCACCGCGCTTTCGGACGCGGAAGTCGAACACGAAGATTCGGCGTCGCATTTATGGCATATGAAGTACCCGCTCGAAGGCGGCGGCTATCTTACCGTTGCGACAACGCGTCCCGAAACTATGCTCGGCGACACGGCGGTCGCCGTAAATCCGAAAGATAAACGCTATGCGAAAACAGTCGGCAAGAACGTTTTATTACCGCTTACCGACAGAAAAATTCCCGTTATAGCCGACGACTACGTAGACCCCGCGTTCGGAACGGGCGCGGTTAAGATAACGCCCGCGCACGACCCGAACGACTTCGAAGTGGGCAAACGGCACGATTTGCCGATTATTTGCGTTATGGACGAAGACGGCAAAATGTCGGAAAACGCGGGCAAATATGCGGGAATGGACAGGTTTGCCGCAAGAAAAGCTATGCTTGCCGACCTTGAAGCGCAGGGTTTGCTTGAAAAGACCGAAAAGCACGACAACAGCGTAGGGCATTGCTACCGTTGCGATACTGTTATAGAACCGCGTCTTTCCAAACAGTGGTTTGTAAAAATGGAGCCGCTCGCAAAACCAGCGATAGACGTAGTAAAAAGCGGCGAAGTCAAATTTTTGCCGAAACGGTTTGAAAAAATTTATCTGCATTGGCTCGAAAATATAAAGGATTGGTGCATAAGCCGTCAGCTTTGGTGGGGGCATAGAATACCCGCTTTCTATTGCGACAAATGCGGCAAGCTGACCGTAAGCAAAGAAGATATTGCGGTTTGTCCCGAATGCGGCGGCAAAGTAACGCAGGACGAAGACGTTCTCGACACGTGGTTTTCGTCGGCTCTGTGGCCGTTCTCGACGCTCGGCTATCCCGAAAAGACGAAAGACCTTAAATATTTCTATCCTACGGACGTTCTCGTTACGGCGTACGACATAATCTTCTTCTGGGTTGCGCGAATGGTTTTCTCGGGACTCGAACATATGCAAAAAGTTCCGTTCAGAACCGTATTCATAAACGGACTCGTGCGCGACGAACTCGGACGCAAAATGAGCAAATCGCTGAATAACGGAATCGACCCGCTCGAAATAATAGACAAATACGGCGCGGATTCGCTGAGATTTTCGCTGTTGAACGGAATTTCCGCGGGCGGAGATACGAGATTTTCCGCCGACAAGATAGAAGGCTACCGCAACTTTATGAACAAGATTTGGAACGCGTCGCGTTTCGTGCTTATGAATTGCGAAAACGCCGAAATTTCGGAAATATCCGAACTGAAAAATCTGTCGCTTGCGGACAAATGGATATTGACAAGGCTCAGCTCGGCGGCGAACGACGTAAACAAATTTTTGGATAAATACGAAGTGGGTCTTGCATCCGCGAGAATGTACGAATTTATCTGGACGGAGTTCTGCGATTGGTACATCGAATTGTCCAAAACTTCGCTCTATACCGACGATAAGGCAAAGCGCAACCGCACGCTGAGCGTATTGCTGTACGTTCTGCGCGAGCTTCTCAAACTCGTTCATCCGATTATTCCGTTCGTTACCGAGGAGATTTACCAAAACCTGCCGAATAAAGACGCGGACAGCATTATGGTAAGCGCGTATCCCGAAAAAATCAAGGCGTACAAAAAAGACGCCGCCGAAATGGAAAAAATTATGGCGGTAATAAAGAGCATAAGAAATCTGCGCGCGGAAATGAACGTAAGTCAGTCGCGCCGTACTGCAATATATATTGCGCCGCACGACGGGCAGGAAAAGACGCTGAAAGCGGCGGCAGGGTATATAGAAAAACTCGCTTGCGGCACGTGCGTCGAGTTCTTCAAGCCCGAAATGCGTTGCGCCGAACTTGTAACGGACGTTGCCGACGTATATTTGCCTATGGGCGAGCTTGTGGACTACGCCGCCGAAAAAGCAAGGCTCGAAAAAGAACTCGAAACGGTCGAGTCCGAAATTCAGAGAGCGCAAAGCAAGCTGAATAACGCGGGCTTTACGGCAAAGGCTCCGAAACAGCTGATAGACGCCGAAAAGGAAAAACTGCAAAAATATACGGCGCTCAAAGAAAAGCTCGACGCCAAAATAAAAGAGTGCTCGGCTCAATAGTAATAAAACGAAAAAAGGCTTGCTATAACGGCAAGCCTTTTCGCTTATCTGTATTATTTTAAGTTACGCGTTGTTTTTCTTGTATTCTTCGAGAGCTTTTGCAAGCTGGTCGGGGCAGGACGTGTTTTGACGGCAGACTATGCCTTTGAGCTTGTCTATAACGTAGTCGATGTCTTGTCCCACAACAAGACGGGCGATGCCTTGCGTGTTGCCCGAGCAACCGTTTATGAATTTGCACGAAGTAAGAACGTTATCTTTAACTTCGAAAATGATTTGCTTACAGCAAGTCCCATTAGTTCTGTACGATTCCATTTATATATGTACTCCTTAAATTATTTTTCTGTCTATTCTATTAGTTGTTCGTGCAGAGAATAGTAAATCTGCGCGGCTTTTTCTTCCCACTTGTTGTATACGAGCTTTGCGGTATGCCTGTTGGAAACGTTAATCTTTATTTCGAGCATAACCTGCGCGGGGTCGGCAATTCTGAGCTGAACGGTGTATGTTCCGTCGGCGTTGCGGTAATAATTGCGGAAATATTCCTGCTTGCGCCTGAACGTCATACGGTTTTCTTTTATGTATTCGCTCATTTCCGCGCGTATCGAAGTGGGTATGCGCATATAAAAGTGCGATAAACACATTCTGCCGTCGGGCGTTATGCTGTAATAGATTTTGTTTTCGTGTACGGACTGATATATAAAACCCGCG